>JAJYRZ010000067.1 GCA_021793835.1 Actinomycetes bacterium
GATCTCGGTCGCCGAGACGCGGTCTTGTCGTCCGGTGTTCATCGGTGCCGTCCCTTCCGCAGCGCCCTGCTGCTCGGGACTATTTTATCGCGCGGAACGCGTCCTGATCAGGGCCGGAGGGCGGTGGATCGTGCGAGGTCCGACACAGCTGCGCCGGCCGGACAACCCCGGGCCCGGCCAGCGCCTGCCGGGGTCAAAAGCTTCCGGTGACTCCGGCCATGAACAGCCCGAAGATCAACATCGCCCAGAAGGCGCTGAGCAGGTAGCCGATGATCAGTCCCGCCACCGCCTGACCGTTGCCGCCGTCGCCGCGCAGCGGTATCTCCTTGCGCGCGATGTGCCCGAAGATCACCGCCAGCGGCCCGAGCACCACGGCCGCGGGCCACAGCACCAGCCCGATCAGCGCCAGCACCATCGACGCGGTCGCCTTGCCGTTGGTGCGCGGCGCCGGCATCGGCGGATACGCCAGATAGCCCGGGGGCGGAGCGGGATACCCGTAGGGCGGCGGCATCCCCGGCCCGCCGGGGCCGTATCCGTAGGGCGGCACGTGCCCGCCGGGGCCGGGCGGCCAGGGCGCTCCGGGCCGATGCAGCGGTGCCCCGGTGTACGGATCGTCGGCGTCCGGTTCGGTCACGGCGACCGCCTCCCCTCCTGCGCAGGCGCGCACATCCGGAACACGGTGCGCACTGATCGACTCCGATCATAGGGACCCGGCCGCCGCGTCCGCCGGGCACGCCGCGCCGCACAGCGCTGCACGGGCGCGGCGCGCGGTGTCCGCGCCGGGCGAACCCGGTGGGCGGACCCGCGCCCGGGTGGGAGGATGAGGTCATGACCGCTTCTGTTTCGGGCATCGACCTGTCTCATCGCAACACCGCCGTCCGCCCCCAGGACGATCTGTTCGCGCACGTCAACGGCGCCTGGCTCGACAGCCACCAGATCCCCGGGGACCGCGCGGTCGACGGGGCGTTCCGCGAGCTCTACGACAAGGCCGAGAGCGATGTCCACGCCATCGTCGAGCAGGCGGCGGCCGCGCAGGCCCCGGCCGGGTCCGAGCAGCGCAAGATCGGCGACCTGTACACCGCGTTCATGGACACCGGTGCCGTCGCCGCGGCCGGACTCGCCCCGATCGCCGACGAGTTCGAGCGGATCGACGGTGCGACCGATCCGGCCGCGCTCGCCCGAGTGCTCGGCTCGATGCAGCGCGAGGGCACCCCGGGACTGATCGGCCCGTACGTCAACACCGACGCCAAGGCCTCGGACCGGTACGTGGTGTATCTGCGCCAGTCCGGGCTCGGCCTGCCCGACGAGTCGTACTACCGCGACGAGGCGTACGCCGAGATCCGCGAGAAGTACCGCACGCACATCGCCACCATGTTCTCCCTCGCCGGACGTCCCGGCGGACCGGAGGCCGCCTCGGCGGTGTTCGACCTGGAGACCCGGATCGCCGCCGCGCACTGGGACGTGGTGCGCAGCCGCGATGCGGACCTGACCTACAACGCCTACACGCTCACCGAGCTCGAGGCCGAGGCCCCCGGGTTCCCGTGGCGGCAGTGGCTGGCCGGCATGGCCAGGCCGGGCGCCGACATCGACGCGCTGTTCGGCCGGCTGGTGGTGCGCCAGCCCGACTTCGTCACCGGCATCGCGGCGCTGTGGGCCGAGCGACCGATCTCGCAGTGGCGGGCCTGGGCGGACTGGCAGGTGCTGCGCGCCCGCGCCCCCTATCTGACCGACGATCTGGTGGCCGAGAACTTCGCCTTCTACGGCACCGTGCTCTCGGGTACCGAGGAGAACCGGGAGCGCTGGAAGCGCGGGGTCGGGCTCGTCCAGGATCTGATGGGCGAGGCCGTGGGCAAGCTGTACGTCGAGCGCCACTTCCCCGCCGACTCCAAGGCCCGGATGCAGGTGCTGGTCGACGACCTGGTCGAGGCGTATCGGCGCAACATCACCGATCTGGAGTGGATGAGCCCGGAGACGCGCGAGAAGGCGCTGGCCAAACTGGAGAAGTTCACCCCCAAGGTCGGCTACCCGGACCGCTGGCGCGACTACGCCGGCGTCGAGGTCGACCGCGACGATCTGCTCGGATCGATCCGCAGCGGCCACCGCGCCGCCACCGACCGTGAGCTCGGCAAGCTGGGCGGGCCGATCGACCGCACCGAGTGGTTCATGACCCCGCAGACGGTCAACGCCTACTACAACCCGGGGATGAACGAGATCGTGTTCCCCGCGGCGATCCTCCAGCCCCCGTTCTTCGACCCCGAGGCCGACGATGCGGCGAACTACGGCGGCATCGGCGCGGTGATCGGGCACGAGATCGGTCACGGCTTCGACGATCAGGGCGCCAAGTACGACGGGGACGGCGAACTGGTCGACTGGTGGACCGATTCCGACCGCACCGAGTTCGGCAAGCGCACCGCCAAGCTGATCGACCAGTACTCGGCGCTGACCCCGAGCGATCTGCCCGAGCACAAGGTCAACGGGGAGTTGACCATCGGCGAGAACATCGGTGATCTGGGCGGGCTGTCGATCGCGCTGGCCGCCTACCGCATCGCGCTCGAGCGCACCGGCGGCGAGGCCCCGGTGATCGACGGGCTGACCGGGGTGCAGCGGGTGTTCTTCGGCTGGGCGCAGGTGTGGCGCACCAAGGTCCGCCCCAACGAGGCGATCCGGCGGCTGGCCATCGACCCGCATTCGCCGCCGGAGCTGCGCTGCAACGCGGTGGTGCGCAACATCGACGACTTCTACACCGCGTTCGACGTCGGCGAAGACGATGCGCTCTACCTCGAGCCGAGCGAGCGGGTGCGCATCTGGTGACCCGATAGCCGGGCACGAGGGGCGAAGGCGAAAGTGTGCCGCCTTCGCCCCTCGTGCTTTCCGACCACGGTCAGCGGGCGGCGAAGGCCGCGGCGAGCGCGTCGGCGCCCGCCCGGATCGCGGGTCTGTCGTCGTCGGCCCGCCACATCGCCGAGACCTGCCGGCGCAGCACCGGTACCGTCGCCGCGAGTGTCACCCCATCCGGGATCGGTTGTTCGGCCAGCCGCGGGATGAGCGCGGCGGCCAGCCCGCGGCGCACGTACTCCAGGTGCGCACCGAAATCGGCGATCGCATAGTCGACATGCGGGTCGACCCCGGCGGCGCGCAGGGCGCGCACCAGCCAGTCGTGGAAGACGGTGCCGTGCGCCCAGCCGGCCCAGCGCAGATCCGCAAGCTCCGCAAGCGGAACCTCGACCCGCCCCGCCCGCGGGTCGCCGGCCGGCAGGGCGAGGTCGGCGTAGTCGACGTGCAGTGCGCGGGTGCGCGTCCCGGCGGGCATGGCCAGCGGTGCCTGATCCCAGCTGTCGACCACGATCAGGTCCAGGCGGCGCTGCATCAGCGCCGGCACCAGCTGCTCGGATTCGCCCTCGGCGACCGTGACCTCCAGGTCGGTGTGCGCGGCGCGCAGGCCCGCGACCACGGCCGGCATCACCGTGCGGCTGGCCGCGACGAAGGAGCCCAGCCGCAACCGGCCCGCGATCCGTCCCTCGAGTCCGGCCAGTTCGGCCACCGCCCGGTCGGCGGCCGAGAGCAGGTCCTTACCGCGGCGGGCCAGCAGTTCACCGGCCGGGGTGAGCCGCACCCCGCGCCCGCGGCGCGCCAGCAGCTGCGCCCCGGTCTCGCGCTCCAGGCGGGCGAGCTGCTGGGAGACGCCCGAGGCGGTGACGTGCAGGGCATCGGCGGCCGCGGCGATCGAGCCCTCGTCGGCGACCGCGCACAGCGCGCGCACCCGATCCAGATTCAACACATCAGTGAATCTACCGAGTCAGCAGCACTTTTCATCACTTGTCCTTATTTCTTCGCCGTCGGACAATCGAGGTCATGCCCGCCGATCCCGTCTCCCCCGCCGCTGTCACCGGCACCGCCGCTGCGGCCGATGGGCCGGCGCGCGGCGGCTTCGATCCGCGGGTGATCGCGGCCGCCGGGGCGGTGACGATCTCGCTGACCGCGGTGCTGACCAAGCTCGCCGACACCACCGCGGCGACCGTGGTGTTCTATCGCTGCCTACTCGCCCTGCCCCCGCTGGCGCTGCTGGTCTACGGGGAGGTGCGCCGCCACGGCTGGCCGCGCCCGCGCACCCTCGCGATCCAGGTGCTCGGCGGGATCTTCTTAGGCCTGGACTTCGCGCTGTGGACCCAGTCGATCATGATGATCGGCGCAGGCATCGCCACCATCATCAACAACGTGCAGGTCATCGTGGTGCCGCTGCTGGCCTGGGCGTTCTACCGCGACCGCATCCCCCTGCGGTTCGTACTCGCCGTGCCGGTGATGTTCATCGGCATCGCCCTGGCCGGCGGACTGGTGGGCCAGGCCCCGCCGGAGACCACCGATCCGGTGCTCGGCACGCTGCTCGGCCTGGCCTCGGGTGTGGCGTACGCCGGCTACATCGTGGTGGTCGGCCGCACCGGCTCGCATCTGCGCGCCAACTCGCAGGTCTTCGTCTCCACCGTCGCCGCAGGCGTCTCCGGCACCGCCCTCGGCCTGGTGTGGGGGTCGATCGACCTGAATCCGGGATGGGGCGCGATCGGCTGGCTCGCCCTGCTCGCGCTCAGCGCGCAGGTGATCGGCTGGGTGCTGCTCGGCGCCTCACTGCCGCGCCTGCCCGCCCAGGTCGGCGCCGCCCTGCTGCTGCTCCAGCCCGCGCTCGCCCTGTTCTTCGCGATGCTGCTGGTCGATGAGAACCCGACCGGCTGGCAGCTGGCGGGCAGCGCCGTGGTGATCGCGGCGGTGTGGTTCGTCTCCCGCACCCCGCGCCGCGCCCGGCCACCGGCGACCGACACCGACACCCTGCCACCGCAGGACGCCGCCGCGACACCGTGACCTACCGCGCGGGCCGCGTCACCCGCACGGTAAAGAAGTCACTCCGGGGCCGCGGTCCAGAACCACATCCGAGAACCGTTCGCGGCGTTGTGCAGGCACAGCCCCTGCGGTGCCATCCCGACGATCCGGTCGCCGTGCACGACACCGGGGACGTCCGCCAGATCCTCACCGTCGGCGGCCGGTTCGCCCTCGACGGCGTACAGCACGTGCAGGTCGACGATCGGCACGGTCTCACCGGTGTCGATGTCGCATCCGCGGAACGCGGCCGTGCCGGCCACCCCCAGGGTGTGCTGCGAATCCGGCTCCCACGAACCGTCCAGCACCGCCCCGAGCGACGCCGCCAACCATTCCTGCCCGGCCGGTACCGCGTCCCGGGCGGCCACCAGCGCGGCCTGCTCTGCAGTCTGCTCTTCGAAGGGCATGATTCATTCGTAGTCGATCACGTGACGGGTGACCAGAGCGGCGTCCAGATCCCGGTCTGCACAAACCGAAATCGGTAGCGACTCTGAACATCCTTCACTTTACGAAGTTCTTACTAATGATATTTCCATTAACGGGGTCGATGACGACCCTGTATCCACTCCAGGAAAATGCAGATATCTCGCCGCCACACACCTGCTCGATCGAAGTGTACGAATCAGTCGGGCCGGAGGATGCAAGTTGCGCATACCAAACCACATGAGCATCTGAGTCGATGCAGATGATATTTTGACTCCGGCCGACGCCTCCAGGCGTCTCGACCAGCACTACTGCCGAATTTCCGTCAGCTCTGACAACCAAGTCGACCACGGCCACCCCATCGACGAAATCCTGCCAACGTTCCGATGTTGCGGTTTTCTCGATGGTGAGTCTTCCCTCAACTACAGAGAATTCAACGCCCACTCCCACCACCTTTCATGCCGATCACATCACCGCTGAAGAGATTGTCGGATTCATACCACCGAGATGCGATCTTTCGTTCATCCACGCCACGCAGATTGCACCACAACGGCCAGGTTGACGCTCCGACGCGGACCACACCACCTGCGGACCCGACATCAGCGATGCACCTACCCCGCCCTGCGACCGGGCGCCACCACAACGACACCAAGGCCGATCCGCCCCCATTGCGCCCCAACGTTCACGTTGGGGAGAATGAAGGCATGGCCGGAACGGCGAAGAACCCGAAGCCCCTGCCCCGCGGGGTACTGCACACCCCGCCGCGCCCCGGGATCGACGATCCGCTGGCTACGTTGCGGGTCGAATATCTGGTCGACCAGTTCGGCGGCGCCCGGCTGGCCAAGCTCATCGGCGTCAACCGATCCCAGCCCACCCGCTGGGCGGCCGGAACAGAGCGGCCCGGCCCTACCGCCGCCCCGCTGCTGATGGACCTCGAGCACGTGCTGGCCCGCGCCCGCCTCGTGTGGGGAGAAGCCGCAGCCCACACGTGGCTCGAATCCCCCAACTCCTTCCTCGAAGGCGCCCGCCCCCTCGACGTACTGCGCCTGCACGGACCTGCCCCCGTCCTCGAGGCACTCGACGCGGAAGCATGGGGCGGAGCCTCCTGAGTGCTCGTCTACCGCGTGTTCCCCTACCTGCCCTCGGCGAAGCCGGGCCGGCCGGGGCATCCGCTGTATGAGCACCGACCACAAGCGGGCGGGCGCATCGACCACCCCGACTACTTCGTTGGTACCTGTCCCGGCACGCCGAGGCCGCGTGCGGGGAATCGTTCGGAAACCTGCATCGCTGGGACGAGTCGATGTTCGCCTTCCCGCTCATCCCCGGCGCCCGGCGAGCCCTCGGCGTGTTCCGCCTGCCCGATGAGCTCCGCATCTGCGATCGACGATCCCGCCCAGCTCACCCGCCTGGGCCTGCGGCCCACACAGGTGGTCACCCGCAACCTTTCGGTCACCCAGAGGTGGGGACACAGGGCCTGGTCGTAGACCTCTACCGACCACGAGCGCTGGCGGCAGGCGGTGTCCTGGTGGTCGTATCACCGGCCCGTCTGGTCGGTTCTGGCCTTGTGGGAGCGCCCCGAGCCGGTCCGGGTGGAACCGCTCGACCTCGCCCACCCCGGCATGGTCGACGCCGCCGGTGCGCTGAACCGACACCTCACACCCTGATCGCCGAGCGGTCGACAGCCCACTGCACAGGGCGTTCCGCCGATCCGCCAGCCCGACCCGCGCAGGCCCTTTGACATTCTCATTATCAATACTGATATCTTGTGCACGTGACCACGTCCTCCGCCCTGCTCCACCCCGTCCGGCTCCGCATCGCCCAGACACTGCTGGGCGAAGGACCGCTGACCACCCACCAGCTTCACGAGCGCCTGCCCGACGTTCCGATCGCGACGCTGTATCGCCATGTCAACCACCTAGCCACGCTCTCGGTCATCGAGGTCGCTGATGAACGGCGCGTACGTGGCACGAGCGAGAAGTCGTACCGGCTTGTTCCTGGCCTCGAGAATCCCTCGCCGGACGAGCTGAGGTCGCTGAGCGAGGAAGAACTCCAAACTGCGTTCACGGTGTTCACCTCGGGCCTGATCCGTGACTTCGGCGACTATCTGCAGACGGATAGCCCGGACCTGCACGTCGATCGCGTGAGCTTCGCGCAGGCGTCCTTCTGGGCCAGCACAGACGAGATCGACGAGTTCGGCCGCGCGCTCATGACGGCACTCGAG
The DNA here is from genome assembly GCA_021793835.1 of Actinomycetes bacterium. Taxonomy (GTDB): domain Bacteria; phylum Actinomycetota; class Actinomycetes; order Mycobacteriales; family Mycobacteriaceae; genus Tomitella. The sequence continues at coordinate 7,511 of JAJYRZ010000067.1, forward strand.
GTGCTGCTGGCGAACAGGTCGGCCCCCGGCCGCCGGCGACACACGCTCACCACGGTGTTGATGCCTCGAGACGACGCCGGATCGACAGACAGGCCACGGACCCGAGCAGAACAGCATGGACCGGAGGGGCCCCGATGAGCACTACCGCTACGGCGAGCGCCACCGACCTGGTGGCCGGATACGGTGACATCCCCGTACTCGGCCCGCTCGAGTTCTCACTCCAGTCGGGTGTGACGGCGCTCCTGGGCCGGAACGGCTCCGGCAAGACGACGCTGATGCGCACCCTGTGCGGCATCATCCCCGCACTCGGCGGCACTTGCACCGTGCTCGGCTCCCCTGTGGCCGATGGTGCGGCGGTCAGGTCCAAGGTCGGATACCTCGGCCACGAGTCCGCACTCGCACGCGCACTGACCGTGGAGCAGAACCTGCACTTCTGGGCGGACGTCGCCGCGACCCACCCGGAGGCGGACATCGTGCCCCGACAAGTGCTGGTCGAACGCTTCGATCTGGCGGCACTGATGGGCACCAGGATCTCGGCGCTCAGCCGCGGGCAACGCCAGCGAGTCGATCTGGCGCGGCTGGCGATGACCGATCCTGAGTTCATTGTGATGGATGAACCACTGACCGGTCTCGACCCGGTCTACGCAGCGCGATTCCGCGCACTGGTGAGCGAGTGGGGCCAGACGCGCACGGTGCTCTACTCCTCGCACAGCGTGCCCGAAGCGCTCGAATTGGCTCAGCGCTTCCTGATTCTTCGCGGCCGCGACCTCGTCGAGCTGGACTGCAACCGCGCAACAGTGACCGCATCGACCATCCTCGCCGCACTGGAGGTCCGCCCGTGATCACCGCCCCCGTCACTCGGCGCCGCGTGACGTCGTTCGCCAGACGCGCCTGGATCCAGCAGGGCAGGACCACCGTATGGCTCGCCGCACTCATCGGCGGCTTACTGGGCGTGCTCGTCCTCCTCGGCGCCGGCGGCGACAACACACTGACGAACACACCCGACCTGCTCCCCGACGCTGCCGACGGATGGGTGTCGGTCCGGGACCAGAGTGGCGAATTCCTACCGATGGCCTCGTACATGCTGCTGATGACTCCGGCCATCTTGGGAATGCTCGTCGCCGTCGTCGCCACGCTGACCCTGCCCGGCGTTGTCGCCGACGACATAACCGGCGGCGGCATCGAAGTGCTTCTGGCCGGACCGATCCCCCGACGCAGTCTGTTCACCGCCTACCTCGGTGCCGCGCTCCTCCTGGCATCGGCAGCGTGGCTCGTCGCGATGTCCGCCTTCGCCGTGGCGGCCACACTGACCGCGATCGCCATCGGGGCGGCGGTATCGATGTCCTGGTTGTATGTGGCCGCTCTGCTGGCCATCCCGCTGACGATGGGCTTGTGGTCGGCTGCCGCGACACTGTTCGGCGCGCTGCTGTATCCACGCAGTCTGGATTCCCGGGCGGGCATGAACGGCGGACCGATCCGGCTCCTCGCGATCCTGCCCGCACTGGTAGCAGTGCCGTCCGTGTTGACGACGCCGGATCAGGCGCTGCCGGCGCTCGGATTGATATTCGTGATCACCGCATTCGCGAGTGCCGCGATGGTCCGGCTCACCGCGCGCGGCTTTCGCAGTGCACGCGTACTCAGCGGCTGACCCTCTGGCGAGCGGCGGGGGGCGGCCCTGCGTCTACTCGCCACAGACGAGGGTGGCCGGCATAGCCTTGGCCGACCGACCGGTCGGCGAGACAGCGAGCACAGCACACCATCGGCCGATCAACCCGATACAGACTCTGCCGCTGCCTTGGCGATGTTCTCCGCCATTTCGACCTCCCACTGCGCATTGGCCTTGGTGGTGTCGACCTCGAACTCGAAGCGGGCGGTCATGTCCTCGGTGATGTCGGCGCGGTCGACGTAGAGCTATTCGTACCAGCGGCGCAATTGGTAGACCGGGCCGTCCTCCTCACTGAGCAGGGGGTTGTCGATCCGGGTCTTGTGTTTCCAGATATCCGCGTCTTCTTCGAACCCGGACATCACCATCTGGCCGACCTGACGGACCATCTCGTCGGCGGCTTCCTCCGACATCCCCTCCGGTTTCTGGAGCATGAATGAGGTCGGTGTGACCGGGTAGCGCGAGTTGACCAGAAGAGTCTCGATCTGCTCGCCGTCCTGCGGTGACATCCGATGGATCATGTACGCGGACCCGTATTACGTGACCACCGAATCGGTGATCGCCTCGGCGCCGAAGTCGAGGAACTCCGTGGTCCCGCGCATGTCCGCCCGAGGTTTGAAGGCCATGTCCTGAGTCGCCACATTGCCTTCGAAAACGTTGTGGAAACGCACCGGCTGGTTGTAGTGCACATAGAAGAAGTGCGCCATGTCCACGACGTTGTCGATGAGCTCCCGGCAGTTGGCGCCTTCGATGAGGACGCTGCGCCACACCCAGTCCGCTCAGCCCTCGGATCCGACCTCGGTCAGCTCGGGGATGTAGTCCTCCGGTGCGCCGCCCTCGGGATCGTTCCAGACGAGCAGCTGGCCGTTGCGCACCATGGTGGGCCATGCCTGGATGCACGCGCGCATCGGCACGCGCTTGGCGTAGGGGATTTCCTTGCAGCGGCCGTCGCCGCCCCAGCGCCAGTCGTGGAACGGACACGCGATCTCATCGCCCTTGATCGTGCCGCGACTTCCGAGACACGAAAGTACAGCCGGCCGTCACGTCGATGTCCCGATCACGTCCCACAACAGACCGATCCCCCGCCCGGAAGGCTCCGGTGCGGGGGATCGGCGGTGTGTCTTAAGTAGCGGCGGGGATCAGCCCTGCGTCCACTCGTCCCACGACATCGAGAAGTCGGTCAGCCCGTCGTGGCCGTTCATCTGGCCCTCGGAGTTGACGACGACGATCGCGTCGCCCGGCTTGGCGTTCTCGAAGTACCAGGCCGCGTCCTCGGTGGAGACGTTGATGCAGCCGTGGCTGACGTTCTCCGAGCCCTGGGCCCAGGTCGACCACGGGGCGGCGTGCAGGAACAGGCCCGAGTTGGACATGCGCACCGCGTACTCGACGTCGAGGCGGTAGCCCTCCGGGTCCGAGATCGGCACACCGTAGGTCGAGGAGTCCATGACCATCTCGCGGTTCATCTCACCGACGGTGTAGACGCCGTTGTCGGTGACGTAGCCCGGCTTGCCCATCGACATCGGCATGGTGCGCACGACCTCGCCGTTGCGGGTCACGGTCACGGTCTTGGTCGCGTCGTCGGCGGTCGCGACGAAGGCGTCGCCGATGGTGAAGTTACGCACCGCGTCACCGGCCTCGACCGTGACGTTGGTGTTAGCCGGCCACAGGTCGGCCGGACGCCAGCGGGCCTGGCTGTCGCCGAACCAGTGCCAGGCGCCCTCGACACCGGCGTCGTTGGTCACGCGCATGGCCTTCTCGGCCACCGCGCGGTCCTCGACCGGGGCCGGGAAGTTGACGATCACCGGCTGCGCGACGCCGACCACGGCGGACTCGCTCGGGGTGATGTTCGGGGTGTCGAAGTTCGGCGCACCCAGCTCCTCGGGACCGAAGAACTCGGGGGTCTCCACGCCCTCCAGGCCCGGGATGTCGAAGTCGCCGACGCCGGGGACGTCGGCCAGCTCCGGGAAGACCTCTCCCAGCGGGGCCGCACCGGCCGAGCCGGTCGCACCGACGGTCAGGGCCGCGCCCAGACCGGCCGCCGCCATCAGCGCCGCCGCGGGGCGCAGCAGACGCCCGATACCGGACGTGTTCTTTCCGTTCTTCACAGTCATGCCACCTCGATCGATACTGCCGGATCCGCCGTCGGGGACCCCCGCACGTAGATTACGGATCCGTAACATGGTAACCGCCGTTCGCCGGCTGTGCGGGGATGTGCGGTCGTCCACAGATCCATCGCCCCGACCGCCCCGCGCGTTACACCCCGACGCCCACCCCAACGAGTCCGGGGCCCGACCGGGAGTGTTTCACATTATTCCTGCACGGACGCGCCACCTGAAAGAGAACGTGATCACATTGGGTGGTGTGACTGAAATCGCAGGTGTGCATGTGTTTCGCGTGCGTCAGACCACCGGCGAAGACGAACAGATCGGTAACAAATCCTGTCGAACGATGAAAAATATGGCATCGTTCACACGTCCACTCGTTGACTCGTTAACCGACGACCCTCCGGTCGCCGACGGAAGGAGATCCCGATGACGCCCGAGACCGACGGCGCTGTTCTCCACTCGCCGATCGGCGATCCGCGCGCAGCCGCCCAGGTGACCCCGGTGCCCGTGCGTCGCCAGCACATGCGCGGCACGAGCCTGCAGACCCGAGTGCTCAACCGGTCGCTGCGCTACACCGTGCGCCCGTTCCTGTCGGTGTGGTCGCGGACGGAGTCCCTGCCCTGGCCCTTCGGCGTGGTCGACCGGGCCGGCGCCCTGCTGCCCCCGATCAACGGCACCTCCTATCAGCCGGTGCAGTTCAAGAACTGCACCGGCGAATGGCTGCGCGGACCCGGTTCGCGCCAGGAGTCGGTCGTGCTCTACCTGCACGGCGGCGCCTTCCTGTGCTGCGGAGTGCGCACCCATCGGCGCCTGGCCTCCCGGATCTCCACCGTCAGCCAGTCCTCGGTGCTGATGGTCGACTACCGGATGCTGCCGGCCGACGCCTCGATCAGCGAGTCGATCGACGACTGCCTGGACGCCTACCGCTGGCTGCTCGACGCCGGCTACACCCCCGACCGCATCACCGTGGTCGGAGATTCGGCGGGCGGCTACCTGGCCTTCGCCGTGCCGCTGGCCATCCGCGACGCCGGTCTGCCGATGCCGGCCTCGATCGTGGCGATGTCGCCGCTGACCGAACTCGATCCGACCAACAAGGTCCAGGGCAAGAACGCCGACCGCTGCGCGATGTTCCCCAAGCGCGCCATCCCGCAGCTCACCCGCCTGGCCGAGAAGGTCGACGCGGTGGCGATGTCCACCCGCGGTCAGCATCCGCGCCGATGTCCGGTCGACGCCGACCTGGCGGGTCTGCCGCCGGTACTGATCCAGGCCGGTTCCACCGAGATCCTGCTGCGCGACTCCGAGCTGATCGCCGAGCGCCTCGGCGCCGCCGGTGTCCCGGTCGAGCTGCAGGTCTGGGACCGCCAACCCCATGTCTTCCAGGTCGCCGCCGACCTGGTCCCCGAGGGTGAACGCGCGATCAACGAGATCGGCCGCTTCATCCGCACGGCGCACGGCGCCCTCATCTCCTCGGTACGCTGACCGACGCGGGGCCCGCCGCCTATGGCCGCCCCGCCTCCCGTCGCCGACCACCCGAGGACCGAAACCGATGACGCAGGCGCCGCTCGACGCGCTGATCGACGCGCTGCCCGCGGGCAGCGTGCTCACCGACCCGGACACCGTGGCCGGCTACCGCCACGACTGGGCCCGCCAACCCGATGCCGGCACGCCGCTGGCGGTGGTGCGCGCGGGTTCGTCCGACGACGTCCAGGCCGTGATGCGCTGGGCCGACGCCCACCACGTGCCGGTCGTCCCGCGCGGGGCCGGCACCGGCCTGTCGGGCGGGGCGAGCGCCGTGGACGGGGCGCTGGTGCTCTCGCTGGAGAAGATGCGCGAGATCACCGTCGACCCCACCACCCGCACCGCCGTGGTCCAGCCCGGCCTGCTCAACGCCGAGGTCAAGGCCGCGGCCGCCGAACACGGCCTGTGGTATCCGCCGGACCCGTCCTCCTATGAGATCTGCTCGATCGGCGGCAACATCGCCACCAACGCGGGCGGTCTGTGCTGCGTGAAGTACGGGGTGACCACCGACTACGTGCTCGGCCTGGACGTCGTGCTCGCCGACGGCACCCTGGTCCGCCTGGGCGGCCCGCGCCTGAAAGACGTGGCCGGGCTGTCGCTGACCAAGCTGTTCGTCGGCTCCGAGGGCACGCTCGGCATCGTCACCGGCATCACCGTGCGGCTGCTGCCCGCCCAGCCCCCGCGCACCACGATGGTCGCGACCTTCGCAGACCTGGGCGCGGCCGCGGACGCGGTCGTGGCGATCACCCGGCAGATCCAGCCCGCGATGCTCGAGTTCATGGACAAGGTCTCCATCGCCGCGGTCGACGACTACACCCGCATGGGCTTGGACCGGGAGGCCGAGGCGATGCTCATCGCCCAGTCGGACGCGCCCGGGGCGCACTGCGCGGCCGAGCTGGCGCTGATGGTCGCCGCCTGTGAGGAAAACGGCGCCACCGAGGTGTTCGCCACCGACGACGCCGAGGAGGGCGAGGCGTTCACCGTCGCCCGCCGCATCGCCTTCCAGGCCGTCGGCGAGCTCGGCGAGCTTCTGTTCGAAGACGTCGGGGTGCCGATGACGCGCCTGCCCGACCTGGTCACCGGCATCGCCGAGATCTCCGCCGCGCGCGGGGTGACCATCGCGGTGGTCGCGCACGCCGGCGACGGCAACACCCACCCGCTGATCGTCACCGACCCGCACGATCCGGAGATCGACCGCAACGCCCAACTGGCGTTCGGCGAGGTGATGGAGCTGGCGATCGCGCTCGGCGGCACCATCACCGGCGAGCACGGGGTGGGCCGGATGAAGAAGGACTGGCTGCCCGACTACCTCGGCCCGGAGGTGCTCGAACTCAACCGGAAGATCAAGCGCGCCCTGGACCCGAAGGACCTGCTCAACCCGGGTGCGATGTTCTGACCGATCGCCCCGCACACCCCGCACCGCGGTGCGGCGACGCACCCCGAGGGAATCTCTCACGTCGCCGCATCGTTGTGATCGGATGACACCGATATCGAAACCGATGTCGGAGAAGAACCGTAGACCGGGACCGGCGCCGCCGGATCCGGCCGACCGATGGGAGGGCCGCATGGCCACCGTGGATCTGACCGCTGAGACCTTCGAGAAGACCATCAGCGAGAACGACATCGTCTTCGTCGACTTCTGGGCGGCCTGGTGCGGTCCGTGCCGTCAGTTCGCCCCGACCTACGAGGCCGCCTCGGAGAAGCACGACACCGTCGTGTTCGGCAAGGTCGACACCGAGGCCGAGCAGCAGCTCGCCGCCGCGGCCCAGATCACCTCGATCCCGATGCTGATGGCCTTCCGCGACGGCATCCTGGTGTTCTCCCAGGCCGGCGCCCTGCCGCCCCCGGCCTTCGAGCAGCTGATCACGCAGGTCAAGGAGCTCGACATGGACGAGGTGCGCAAGCAGATCGCCGAACAGCAGGGCTGACCGCGCGCTTCACGCA
>JAJYRZ010000068.1 GCA_021793835.1 Actinomycetes bacterium
GCCCGGCCGGGCCCGGCCCGACGACCTATCCGGCGGTCGACCGGGGTCAGCGACCCATCATCTTGCGCAGCGCCATCGCGGCGCCCTCGACCTTCTCCGCCCGCGGGAAGCCGATGCGCTCCTTGGCACCCTCGTAGTTGCCGCCGGCGATCCAGACCGGGCCCTCGGTGATCTTCTCCAGACCCTCACGGGCGACGTCCTCGGGCTCGGCGACGTTCAGGCCCGGCATGTCGAAGTCCAGGCCGGCGCGCTCCATCGCCGGGGTGCGGGTGACACCCAGGATCAGCTCGAGCACGTGCACGCCGTGCTCCTTGAGCTCGAGCCACAGGCCCTCGGCGAACACGCGCGAGAAGGCCTTGGAGGCCGAGTAGATTGACTGGTGCTCGGCGCCCAGCAGCCCGGCGGTCGAGCCGAGCAGGATGATCCCGCCGCGGCCGCGCTTGGCCATCGGGCCGCCGAACAGGTGCGCGAGCTCGAGCTGCCGGTCGACGTTCAAGGTGATGACGCCGCGGAACCCGTCCAGGTCACCGGTGACGAACTCGTGGCCGTAGCTGTTGGCACCGGCGTTGAAGATCAGCAGACCGACCTCGACGTCCTCGACGGCCTTGCCGATGTTGGCCACCGCGTCGTCGGCGAGCAGGTCCTGGGCGAGCGTGCGCACCTCGACGCCGTGCTTGTCGCGCACCGCGGTCGCGGTCTCCTCCAGCGGGCCGGGCTTGCGTGCGATCAGCAGCAGGTTCAGGCCGGCCTCGGCGAGCTGGTCGGCGAACGCCGAACCGACGCCCTCGGAGCCGCCGGCGATGACGGCCCACGGGCCGTAGACGTTCTTATCGATCATTGAAGATCCTCTCCTGCGCGTGGTCGCGGCGCCGGTGGCGGCGGCGCGGGCGCATGGTGGTGTGACAGGTGGGTGGTGCACACGGGCCGTGGCGCCGCCCCGGAAAGCGGGGCGACGCCACGGCCGCGGGCGCGGGGATCGGTCAGTCTTCCTCGTCGGGGACGGGGACGATGCCGGCGATAACGGCGTCCTCGATCGACGAGCGCAGCGCCTGACAGCTGCTGGCCTGGTTGCGCCGGGCGTCGGGGTCACCGATCGCCTGGAACTCCTGGCAGGCCACCTCGGCGTCGTCCTGCCACTGGATCGAGGTGTGGTGGTAGCTGTACTTCTGCACCAGCACCTCGGTGCCGCACTTCTGGCAGGCCACGGGGACCTGCTTCCGGCGTGCGAGCTCCTCGGCGTGGGGCAGCAGCGGCTTGCGCGGCTGGTTCGCGGTGGTCACGACCGGGCCGCCTCAGGCGTCCGCACCGGCGCCGGCCGAGGCGCGGGCGGCGAGGTTCTCCTCGACCTGCTTGCGCCAGGCCTCGTTCGGCTTGGAGGTGTCGATCTCGTACTCGAAGCGCGCGGTCATCTCGTCGGTGACATCGGCGACGTCGACGTAGAACTGCTCGTACCAGCGGCGCAGCTGGTAGACCGGGCCGTCCTGCTCGCACAGCAGCGGGTTGTCGATCCGGGTCTTGTTCTTCCAGATCTCCACGTCCTGCTCGAAGCCCTTGGTGATGAAGCCGACGTTGGCCTTGGCGATCTTCTCGGCCTGGCCCTCGGGGAAGGCCGGGTCCTTCTTCACCGTCGCGCCGTACATGAGCACGAACTTGTCGGGGCTGACCGGGTAGTGGCAGTTGATCAGCTTGGTCTCGACGTCGTAGTCGGTGTAGTGGTACAGCAGGTCGTTGATCATGAACGACGGGCCGTAGTAGGAGGCGACCGAGGTGTTGCCCTTCGCCGCCTTCTGGGTCTTGGACCGCTCCGAGGCCATGTCCTCGCGGCCCTCACCGTTCATGTACTGGGTGGCGATGTGGCCTTCGAAGATGTTCTTGAAGTAGGTCGGGAACGAGTAGTGCACGTAGAAGAAGTGCGCCATGTCGACGATGTTGTCGATGATCTCGCGGCAGTTGGTGTTGATCTCGATGGTGTTCCACTGCCACTCGGTCCACTCGAAGTCCGGATCCTTGATGATCGGGATCGCGACCTCGTCGGTGGGCTGCGAGCCCTCCGGGTCGTTCCAGACGAACAGCAGGCCGTCCTGCTCCATGGTCGGCCAGGCCTGGGTGCGGGCCCGCATCGGCACGCGCTTGGCGTACGGGATGTCCTTGCAGCGGCCGTCGCCGCCCCAGCGCCAGTCGTGGAACGGGCAGGCGATCTCGTCGCCCTTGATGGTGCCCTGGGACAGGTCTCCGCCCATGTGGCGGCAGTAGGAGTCGAGCACGTTGAGCTCGCCCTTGGTGTCCTCCCAGACGACCATCTTCCCGCCGAAGGCGTTGACCTGGTGCGGCCGGCCGTCGCGGAAGCCGTCGGCCAGGCCCAGACAGTGCCAGCCGCGGGCGTAGCGGTCGGGGTTCTTGCCCGAATCGATCAAGCGGACTTCGTCATCGGTGTTGCTGTGCGTGGTGGTCATCGCTGTTGCCGTCCTTGAAATACGTGGATGGGGCTTTGACCACGACGCTAAGCCCCCACCAGGGTGATCTGGCGGGTGATCTCAACCACCGGGACCGTCAGGCGGGCACCGTTTCCAACCGCGCAGGCGATGCGCGCGTGTACGCGCGCGCGAAGCCGACCCCGGGTGCGGGGCGCGGGCGGGGCCGCGGGGTGGGCCCGCGGCGGTCCAGCGGACGGTCGGATTGCCCGGGGCGGGGCCGGTGCCATAGTTTCACACGCAGGACTCTGCCTTTCGCACCTCGCGTGGGCGGAGCGATGTCGTTGACCACCTGGAAGTCACCACAGTGAGGATCGCATGACCATCGGATTGACGGAGGAGACGCGCGATCTGCGCGACGCGGTGCGCGGCTGGGCCGGTCGGCACATCACCGACGAGGTGCTGACCGCGGCCGGGATCGCCGAGCGCGAGCAGCTGCCGGCCTTCTGGTCCGATCTGGCCGCCCAGGGCCTGCTGGCCCTGTCGATCCCCGAAGAGCACGGCGGCATGGGCGCCTCCTTGGTCGAGGCGGCCGTGGCGGTCGAGGAGCTCGGCCGGGCGATGGTGCCCGGGCCCTACACCCCGACCGTGATCGCCGGGGCGATCCTCACCGACGTCGGCCACACCGCGCACCTCGAGGCTCTCGGCGAGGGCGCACTGCCGGCCGCGGTCGGCATCGACCCGGCCGGGCTGACCGGCACCTACGACGGTGACGACCTGGTGCTCACCGGGCGCCCGGATGCGGTGATCGGGGCGGCGACCGCGCAGCTGCTGATCCTGCCCGCGCGCGTGGGCGGCGAGACCGTCTGGACGGTGCTGAAGGCCGATCAGGTGCAGGTCGAAGAGGTGGTCAGCCACGACGTGGTGCGCCGCCTGGCCCGCATCGACCTCGACGGGGTGCGTATCCCGGCAGCCGACGTGCTGACGGTCGCCGATGCGCACCGCCCGGTGGACATCGCCGCCACCCTCTTCGCCGCCGAGGCCTCAGGCATGGCCGACTGGGCGGTGGCCACCTCCGCCGAGTACGCGCAGGTCCGGCGCCAGTTCGGCCGGCCCATCGGCCAGTTCCAGGGCGTCAAGCACCGCATCGCCTGGATGCTGGCCAAGGCCGAGCAGGGCCGGGCGTGCGCCTGGGACGCGGCCCGGGCGCTCAGCCCCGCGACCGAGGACGCCCCCGCGGTGCCCGCCGACGAAGCCGCACTGGCTGCGGCCGTGGCGGCAGCGGTGACCCTGCAGGCCGCCTTCGACGTGGCCAAGGACAACATCGACAACCTCGGCGGCATCGGCTTCACCTGGGAGCACCACGCGCACCTGTACCTGCGCCGCGCCCAGACCTCGATCATCGTGCTCGGCGGCACGGCGCGCTGGCGCCGGCGCATCGCCGAGCTCACCCTGTCGGGCACCCGCCGGGCGCTCGGGGTCGAGCTGCCCGAGGGGGCCGACGAGATCCGCGCCCGCATCGGCGCCGAACTCGACGAGGTCGCGGCCCTGCCCGAGGACCAGCGCACCGGCCGGCTCGCCGAGCTCGGCTACACCGCCCCGCACTATCCCGAGCCGTGGGGCAAGGGCGCCGATGCGGTGACCCAGCTGGTGATCGACGAGGAGCTCGCCGCCCGCGGACTCGTCCCGCACGACATGGTGATCGGCAACTGGGTGGTGCCCACGATCATCGCGCACGGCTCGCAGGACCAGCAGCAGCAGTACATCCCCGGCTCGCTGCGCGGCGACATCGTGTGGTGCCAGCTGTTCTCCGAGCCCGGTGCGGGTTCGGACCTGGCCTCGCTGACCACCAAGGCCACCAAGGTCGACGGCGGCTGGGTGATCTCGGGCCAGAAGGTGTGGACCTCGATGGCCCGCCAGGCCGACTACGGGATCCTGCTGGCGCGCACCGATCCGGAGTCGGTGCGCCACCGCGGAATCTCCTACTTCCTGCTGGACATGAAGGCCGAGAACCTCGACATCCGGCCGCTGCGCGAGATCACCGGCGACGAGCTGTTCAACGAGGTCTTCCTCGACGAGGTGTTCGTGCCCGATGCCGCGCTGGTCGCCGAGCCGGGCGACGGCTGGAAGCTCGCGCGCACCACCCTGGCCAACGAGCGGGTGAACATGGCGCGCGGCTCCTCGCTCGGCGGGGGCGGGGAGAAGCTGCTCGAGACCGCCGAACGCCTGCTCGCCGAGCGGGGCGAGGACGGGCTGGACGCGCAGATGCGCACCACGCTCGGTCAGGTGCTGGCCGACGCCCAGTCCGGCGGGCTGCTCGCCCTGCGCGGGACCATCCGGTCGCTGGCGGGCGACCAGCCCGGCGCGGAGTCCTCGATCGCCAAGCTGATCGGGGTCAACCACCGTCAGCAGGTGTGGGAGGTCATCATGGACTGGACCGGCACCGAATCGCTGATCGGCGAGCACTCCCGCGGGGACGCCACCTGGTGGTTCCTGTCCACGCGCAACCTGTCGATCGCCGGCGGCACCACCGATGTGCAGCTCAACATCGTCGGCGAGCGGATCCTGGGTCTGCCCCGCGATCCGGCCCCGGTCAAATGACCGCCGACGGATCCGCCGGCGCTCGGCCGGACCTGGTGGCCGAGGAGGACGCCGACACCGCGGGTCCGAGTTTCGCCTTCGCCACCCTGGCCACCCGGCCGGGCGGCGCGACGCTGACCTCGGCGGTGGAGGACACCCCGGTCGACCGGGTCACCGAGGCGGTGCGCCGGCTCGGTGACGCGCTGCTGCGCACCGACCGGGCGGATCCGTCGCTGCCCGGCTTCGCCGACGTGCTCGAGGCGATCGCCGACCGCATCGAAGCCGGCGCCTCACCGGTGCAGCAGCGCCTGGTGGACATGTGGGCGGGCGAAGGGGTGACCCGGCACGATCCGGTCACCGGCGCGGAGAACGTCATCGCCCCGCCGCTGGTGCTGCGCGGCGAACCGGACGGCACCGTGCGCGGCGAGGTCACCTTGACGATCCCCTATCAGGGCCCGCCCGGGTGCGTGCACGGCGGAGTGTCGGCGATGCTGCTCGACCACACCCTCGGGGTGGCCAACGCCTGGGCCGGCAAGGACGGCATGACCGCCCAGCTCAACACGCGCTATCACCGGCCCACTCCGCTGTTCGAAGAGCTCGAGGTGTGGGGTCGGCAGGAACGCACCGAGGGCCGCAAGATCTGGACCGTCGGCGAGATCCGGGCGCGCGGCGAGGTGTGCGTGTCGGTGGAGGGACTGTTCATCGCCAAGAAACTGGCGCGGCCGCGCTGACTTTCCGGACCCTTCCGGTTCCGGTGGACGCTCAGCCGTGCCAGATCCGTGCCAGCGATTCCAGCGCGTCGATACGCGCGGCCGTGTCCCAGATCTGGCAGGTCACCATGACCTCGTCGGCGCCGGTGCGCGCAGCCAGATCCGCCAGTCCGCCGGCGACGCTGCCGGGCGTGCCCACCTGGGCCAGGCCGAGCACCGCGTCGACCGCGCGGCGCTCCTCGGCCGACCACCGGGCCGTCGCGGCCGGATCGGGGGCCGGAAAGGCGGGCGCCCCGCGCAGCATCGCCAGCACCGACTGCTCCATCGCGGTGAACTCCGCCCGCGCGCGTTCTTCCGTTTGGGCGATGCAGACGGTCGCCGCCACGATCACCTCCGGCGCGGTGCGGCCCGGCCCGGGGCGGAAGGCGCGCCGATAGGCGGCGATCGCCTCGTCGAGTCGGGCCGGGGCGAAGTGGGCGGCGAAGGCGTAGGGCAGGCCCGCCCGGGCGGCGATCTCGGCGCTCTGGACCGACGAACCGAGCACATAGACCGGCACCTGCGACCCTTCCCCGGGCAGGGCGCGCACGCGCGCATGTGCATCGGGGTCGGCCGCGGCGAGATATCCGCGCAGCTCTGCCAGACGCTCCTCGTGCCCGGTGACCGCCTCGATGGTGCGCCCCAGCGCCTTGGCCGTCGGTGAGTCGGTGCCCGAGGCCCGGCCGATGCCCAGATCGACCCGGCCCGGATACAGGGCGGCGAGCGTGCCGAAGCGTTCGGCGACCGTGTACGGGCGGTGATTGGGCAGCATCACCCCGCCCGCCCCGATGCGGATGCGCTCTGTCGCCGCCCCGATCGCGGCCGCGACCACGTCCGGGGCGGCCGAGATCGTGGCCGGGGAGCCGTGGTGCTCGGCGATCCAGTAGCGGTGATAGCCGGCCCCTTCGGCGGCGCGGGCGCAGGCGAGGGTGTCGGCGAGCACGCGGGTGTGCGGGGTCGCCGTCGCGCACCGGCATCAGGTCGACGATCGACAGCCGCGGCCGTGCCGCCATGGGTTCGCCTCGTTCCTCGCTGGGGCCAGGTCACCTCCATGAAACCAGCGCCCCGGCGGGCAGGGGAGGGCCGGTACCCGTGGCCGCCGCCCGCGCGGTGATCGGAGCGGGGAAGGGCCGCCTCTGTGGTCTGTTGCACTTTTCGTCACGGTCTCGATACGTTCGTCTCCGACCGGGGGACGGATTCGAGGAGCGGAGCAGCACAGATGGTGAGCACGGACCGACCTGCGCGGCGCACACGGACTCTGGGACTGGCCGCCGCCGCGGCCGCAGCGGTGACCGCGGCGGCCGGGCTCGCCCCGGCGGCCGGCGCCGCGCCGTCCACCCCGGGCCTCGGCCCGCTGGGCACCGCCACCGTCCACGGGGACATCTACTCCACCGACACCATCCCCGGGGTCGGCCCCGGCGCGGGCGCCCCGGTGCGCTCCTCGATCCCGGGCGGGACGTGCTCATCGGTGTTCGTCGGCTCCGACGGGATGCCGCTGGCGCTGTGCACCGCGTATCTGGGCACCGATCCGCTGGAGACCACCCCGCCGACCGTGCAGCTGCTCGACCCGGACACCGCCGAGGTGCTGACGAAGATCCAGCTGCCCAAGGGCGCCCTGCTCGGCGGGGTCTACGGCTACCTCGACGACCGGGACCGGGTGCTCATCGTCGACGGCGAGCACCGCCTGCACGCCATCGGTCACGAGCGCGGGGAAGGCGGGGCGTGGGAGCTGACCGACGAGGTGGTCTTCGACCTGTCGCCGCTGATCGGCGACGGCGATTTCGTCACCGGGCTGGCCCCGGGCACCGACGGCACCGTCTGGTTCGTCACCGTCGACGGGATCGTGGGCACGGTGACCGAAGGCCAGGCGGATTCCGCGCAGGTGCTCGACCTGCCGCGCGCCAACGGCCGGCCCGCACCCGAGCGGGTGTCCAACGGGATCACCGTGCGCGAGGGCGGGGCGTCGGTGATGACCTCGCACGCGCTCTACGAGGTCGCCCAGGGGCCCGATGGCGCGCTGGAGACGGTGTGGTTGCGCGAATACGAGCGCGGGCCGGCCCGCCATCCCGGCATGCTCTCGCACGGCTCCGGCTCGACCCCGACCTACTTCGGTCCCGGCAAGGACGACTACGTCGCCTTCCTCGACTCGGCGGACCGGTCGACCCTGTTCGTGCTTGACCGGGCCAGCGGCGAGCCGGTGTGCACGATGGACGCCTTCGCCACCACTGACCACCCGGGCACGGCCGCCTCCGACGGGGTGCTGATCGACGGGCCCGCCCAGTCCGAGAACTCGCCGATCGCGCTGCCGGCCGACGACGGTCGGGGCTGGTCGATCATCATGGTCAACACCTACGGCTTCGAGTACATGCCGATGGCCGTCGACGGGGACGCGGTGCCCGCGCAGGCGCCCTACCGGGGCGGGATGAGCGCGGTGACCTTCGACGGGGCGGACTGCACCCGCAGCTGGACCAACACCACTCGGACCGCGACCCTGCCCAAGGCCACCACCGGCGACCGGCTGATCCACGGCCTGGCCTACGCCGACGATCCGGCCGCCGAACTCGGCTCGGCCGAGGTGCCGGGCGTGGCCGAGACACTGGCCACCGGCTGGGGGCAGAGCGCCGGGCCGGTCTACTACTCGGCGATCGACGCCGACACCGGTGCCGAGGTGGTGCGCGAGAAGGTCGGTGACGGACCGGTGGACGAGCCGATGGAACTGACCGGCACCATCGCCCCGGGCGCGCACGGGCAGGGCGTGTACTGGCAGGGCACGGTCGGCCGGATGCTGCGCATCGGCCACTGACCGGGGCCCGCGGGCCGGGCCGGGTGAGGCCGGGCCGCATCTGACGATGAGCCCGTCGGACGCGCGGCGGGGCCGGTGCGGCCGGAGGGCGGGGGACGAGCGCGATGTGGCTGAACGTGTGGTCGATGCGGTTCGCGTGGTTTCGCGAGCACGGCGTGCGCGGCATGGGCCGCCCCGGTGCGATCGCCGCCATGCTGGTGGTGGTGCCCGTGATCGCGGCGGCGCTGGCCATCACGATCACCACGTCGCAGGAGCCGGAACGGGGCCCGGGTTTCGCGCTCGGCGTCGATTCCTATTTCGGCGGATCGGCGCACCTGGAGATGACCTGGGGGCAGCACCGCCGGGTGGCCTGTGACTACGCGCTGACGATGCACCAGCGGTATGCGGATCCGGTCGAGGGGTTCGACGCCGAGGAGTTCGTGTCCGGGTGTGTCGGCCCGCCGCCGCTCAAGCCGCAGGGTCTGCAGCGTCGGGCTCGGGCGAGGCAGGCCAGACTGGAGTCCCGGGACCGCGACGACCGGGACGGCGACCATCGGTGGGTGTACCGGTGGAACGTCTCGCGGGTGGACCGGGCCGATCCGGTGCCGATGGACCGGGCGGAGGCGGACGGGCGGTTCGCGGCCGCGATCGCCGCGGACGCCGCTGCGGGACAGGACCGGTCGATGCTGATCGAGTCCGCACTGGACGCCTGCCATCAGCACGTCAACGGCGTGCCCCGAGCGCAGATCGGCCGGGACGTCGCCGCGCGACTGGAGCTGAGCGAAGGCGCCGCGGGCGAGGTGGTCGACGCGGCCCTGACGGTCTACTGCCCGCCGGTAGAGGAGTGAGCCCCTCGCCGGGCGCCGGGCCCGGCGCCCGCGCCGGGATGTGGCCCGCGGCCGTCGGCGCATCCGCGGTGAGCGGATCCACACGAGAAGAACTGGATGTGACTTCCGGTCACGGATAGTTTTGGCTTTCGATCCGGTCATCGGCGGATGGCTGCGCGGGGCGTCTCCCCGCGCCAGACCCCGCCGCGGGCCACGACGACAGGAGCCGAGCATGAGCCGCTGGTACGACCTCGAGCCGGTCGGGGAGGAGTTCTTCTCCACCGCCGCGCACCGGTTCAGCTTCCCGATCCATCTGCGCGCCGCCGCCGACGACGTGTGGACCGAGCTCACCGGGCCCGACCCGCTGCGCTGGGTCACCCGACTGCGCGCCGAATACACCACCGAGCAGCCCTTCGGGCCGGGCACCCGCCGCAGCGTCGTCGTCGGTGACGGCCTGCTGCGCCTGCGCGAGGAGTTCTTCCACTGGGACGACGCCGAGCGCCGACATGCCTTCTACGCCGACCAGGCCACGATCCCGGCCTTCCGTTCCTTCGCCGAGGACTTCCGCGTCACCGACGCCGAGCACGGCAGCACCCTGCACTGGTCCTTCGCCTACGAGGCCCGCACCGGGCTGGGCATGGTGGCGTGGGCGGGCCGGCCGGTCGCGAAGCTGATCTTCGCCGACTTCGTGCGCGACACTCGCGCCTACTTCGGGGCCGCGGAACCTGCGGCAGGCCTCTCGGGCGGGGCCGCGGCCTGACCGCCGCGGGCGCCGTGGTCGCATGCACGGCGGGCGCATCGATGACAGTGGCGCATGCCGATGCCGTCCGGGTGCTTCTCGGCCGGTGTCGATCAACCGGCCCGGCATCGGCTATCGGTCGAGTCTCCGGTATTCGCCCGGTGTCGTGCCGTACCAGCGCCGAAAGGACCGGATGAAGGAACTCTGCTCGGTGTAGCCTAACAGGCCGGCGATCTGCCGCATCTGCAGGCCGGGTTTCGCGAGCAGCCGGGCGGCCTGGTCGGCGCGCTCGCGGTCGAGCAGGTCCCCGAACGTGGTTCCTTCACGGGCGAGGTGTCGCTGCAGCGTGCGCGGATGCAGGCCCAGGTGGCGCGATACGTCCGGCGCGGAACAGGTCCCGGTCGGCAGGAGCCTGCGGATCAGGGCCGCGACGCGGGGCGCGACATCCTCGTCGGCGGGGTGTGCGGCGTCGAGGTATCGGGCTACGATCCGGTACGTCACCGGGTCCGCGTTGTCGATGGGCCGGCGTGCCACCGGGTCCGGCAGCGAGATCCCGCACCACTGCGCGTCGAAGGCGATGGTCGAACCGAAGGCGTCGCGGTAACTGGCCGTGTCACCGAGTCGCGAGTGCCGGAAGGCCACCAGCCGCGGCCGGAGCGACTCGCCGGCCAGCAGTCGTGCGATCCGCATCCCGTTGGCCAGGCTCAACTCGTACGACTGCGGCAGGTACGGCAACGCCTGCTCGTCGATCGAGAAGTGCAGCGTCGTGGCGCCGTCGGCGAATCCGGGGTCGCCGGGCCGAGCCACCGACATGTGCAGCGCCGGTGAGTGGATGTGCAGATATCGGCCGACGCCGAGGAAGGCGTCCAGCACGGTTTCGGAGTTGCGCGCGATCACGGCCACCGGACCCAGGATGTGCAGACCCTGCCAGGCGGCCAGGCGCAGGCCGAAGTCCGGGCAGCGCAACCGCCGGGCGGCCGCATCGAGCATCCGGGCGAGAGCGGAGTACGAGATGAAGGCGTCCTCGACGTGCTCGACGCCCGGGGGTATGCCGAACCAGTCGAGGAACTCCTGTGGCTCACCGCCGAGCTCGGTGACGAGCTCGGCGAACCCGGCCACGTTGGTGGCGCGAATCAGGCTGGACATCACTCACGACCTGTCGTGAAATGTTGACAAGGTGTCTGAAAATGACAATACAACAGTGATGCCGGTCATGGACTCTGACATGTATGACTACAGACACGACTCACCACACAGACGTCCTGATCATCGGCGCCGGGATCTCCGGCATCGGCGTGGCCTGCCGGTTGCGCGAGGAGTTCCCCGACCGCGACATCGCGATCCTCGAACGCCGCACGAGCATGGGCGGTACATGGGACCTGTTCCGCTACCCCGGCGTCCGCTCCGACTCGGACATGGTGACCTTCGGGTACGAGTTCCGGCCGTGGGACGAACTCCAGGTGCTCGCCGACGGGGCGGCGATCAAGAGCTATATCGAGTCGACGGCCCGCGAGTACGGCGTCGACCGAGACATCCGCTACGGACTGAAGGTCACGGCCGCCGACTGGTCGAGCGCCGACGGGCAGTGGACGGTCACCGCGACCGAGGAGTCGACCGGAAAGACCCAGACCTGGGTCTGCGACTTCCTGGTCACCTGCACCGGCTACTACAACTACGACCAGGGCTACCTGCCCGACCTGCCGGGCGCGGAGACGTTCGAGGGCACGATGATCCACCCCCAGCACTGGCCGGAGGGCTTCGACTACGCGGGCAAGAATGTCGTCGTGATCGGCAGTGGCGCGACCGCGATCACCCTGGTGCCGGCCATGGCGGGCACGGCCGGGCACGTGACGATGCTGCAGCGTTCGCCGTCCTACGTGATGTCGATGGCTGCGGTCGACAAGGTCACGGCACTGCAGCGCAGAGTGCTGCCCCGGGCCCTCTCCTACCGGCTGACTCGGGCGCGCAACATCGCCCTGTGGCGCGCCCAGTACGCCCTTGCGCGGCGCTTCCCCGATCGGGTGCGGGCCTTCCTGCTGCGCTCCGCCCGTCATCGGCTCGGCAAGGATTTCGACCTCGCGCACTTCAGCCCGCGGTACGACCCGTGGGACGAGCGCCTGTGCGCCGCCCCCGACGGCGACATCTTCCGTAGTCTGCGCGACGGGTCCGCGTCGGTGGTCACCGACCGGATCGACACGTTCACCGAGACCGGCATCCGGCTGCAGTCGGGGGCGGAGATCGACGCCGACGTGGTGATCACCGCGACGGGCCTGGACCTGCAGGTGCTCGGCGGCGCCACCGTGAGCATCGACGGTGTCGAGCGCCGCATCGAGGACGGCTGCACGTACAAGAGCGTGATGCTCGAGGACGTGCCGAACCTGCTGTGGGTGTTCGGGTACACCAACATCTCCTGGACCTTGAAGGTCGACCTGGCCTCGACCTGGCTGGTGCGACTGCTCCGGCACATGGAGGCCCGCGGTCAGACGGTGGCGACCCCGGTGGGGGCCCCGGGCAACGCGATCGACGAGGGCATGGTCGACTCCTTGACCTCCGGCTACATCCAGCGGGGCAAGGGCCGGATGCCGCGTCAGGGGCGCGAGTTCCCGTGGCGCGCCGTCATGGACTACGCGCACGACCGCACGGTGCTGCTCGACGAGCCGATCGACGACGGGCTGCTGCAGTTCGGTGCAGCGCCGGTCACCGCGCCGACGACGGTGGCCTCCCGGGTGGCGGAGATGCCGGCATGACCGGCCCACGTCCCGGGCTCGAAGTGCTCGGCCCGGGTCCGGGTGCCGCCGATGACCGCACACCCGTGCTGTTCGTCCCCGGACTCGGGCACGCGGCGCACTGCTGGGACCACTGGCGCGGCGCCGCCGACCAGGCCGGTCGTCCGGCCTACGCGATGTCGCTGCGCGGACACGGGGCGAGCGCGAGGCGGCTCCGGCTGGCCCGCATGGGGCAGTACCGAGACGACGTCATCGAGGTGGCGTCCTCGCTGCCGTCGGCTCCCGTGCTGATCGGTCACTCCATGGGCGCACTGGTCTGCGCCATGGCCGCGGCCGAGTTCCCGACGGCCGGACTGGTCATGGTCGCCGGAATACCGGCGCACCCCGGCATCGGTTCGTTGGCGCTGGTGGCCAAGCAGCATCCGGTCGATGCGCTGTCGATGATCGCGGGCCGCACACTGCGACCGCGCCCGGAGTATCTGTACGAACAGCTCGATCCGGCCACGGCGGCGGCACACATCGCCCAGACCGGCAAGGAATCCGCGCTCGCCCAACACCAGATCCTGTTCCACCGGCCGCCGGCGGCGCCGCGGGGCGGGGCGCCCGTGCTCAGCATCGGGGCCACGGCGGACCGCCTGGTGCCGATCCGCGACGTCCGGGCCACGGCGCGGCGCTACGGTGCCACCCTGCGCGAGTTCGACGGGATCGGACACAACATGATGCAGGACGTCGGCTGGGAGGGGCCATGGCAGGCCATCGCCCAGTGGTTGGCGACCGTAGACGCCGGCAGGCGGACCGAGGGCCGCCGGTCCGCTGACCGGTGAGACCGGCCCGGTGCTCAGCAGCGTGGTGAGCGCGTGCTGCCTAGGCTGGCGGCAGCGCACACCCGGCCCACATCCCATAAGGAGAGACACGTTTCATGACACGCATCGTCCTGCTCGGCGCGACCGGCTACACCGGTTCGCGGGTACTGACCAGACTCGCCGCGCTCGGCACTGAGACAGAGCTGGTGCTGGTGGGCCGCTCGGCCGTCCGCCAGCGGGCGGCGGCCGACGCCGCCGGGATCGACGCGCAGATCGTCGAGGCCGACACGTCCGCACCCGGGGCGCTCGACGGCCTTCTGACCAAGGGCGACGTGGTCGTCTCCACGGTCGGCCCCTTCGGCGACCTCGGCAAGGAGACCGCGCGCTCGGCGGCGGCCGCGGGCGCGGTGTACCTGGACTCCACGGGCGAGCCGCCGTTCATCGAATGGATGGCGCGCGAGCTGACCGAACCGGCCGAGGATTCCGGCGCGCTGTTGATCCCGGCCTTCGGCTACGACTACGTGCCCGGCAACCTAGCCGGGTGGCTGGCCGCCGAGCGTGGCGGGCCGGGCACCACCGCGGTGGAGGTCGGCTACTTCATGCGCCGCGCCGACGGCGGCGACCGGAACGCCGGGGGCGGCCGCAAGAACCCGTTGGCCGAACTGACCGCGACCACCACCGGCGGCACCCGTGCCTCGCTGGTCAAGGTGCTCGGCGATCCGTCGTTCGCCTACCGCGCAGACCCCGCGGACCGGTTCGGTCTGGTCCGGCAGAACTCCGGGGCCGGACTGGTCGAGTTCACCGACGACACCGGGCGGGTCCGCCCGGCCATCACGGT
Organism: Actinomycetes bacterium; assembly: GCA_021793835.1. Taxonomy (GTDB): domain Bacteria; phylum Actinomycetota; class Actinomycetes; order Mycobacteriales; family Mycobacteriaceae; genus Tomitella. The sequence continues at coordinate 14,453 of JAJYRZ010000068.1, forward strand.
CGGCGGCAGCGAACACCTCGGCCTGCCGGAGGTGCTGCCCGGGCTGCGCGCGGTCGACGTGGGGCTGGGCTGGTTCGGCGCGGCGAGCAGGGCCGTGCACCGGATGACCCGGCTGTCCGGCCCGCTGATGGTCAACCCGGTCGCGCGTAAGGTCATGTCCTTCCTCGGTGACCGGATGCCCGGCCGCGACGGTGAGCCGACCGTGGCCACCGAGACCCTGGTCTTCGGCCGGGCCCGCGGCGCCGACGGC
>JAJYRZ010000259.1 GCA_021793835.1 Actinomycetes bacterium
ACGGTGTCGAGTCGGTCGTAGCGGACCTTGGCCAGCACCGGATACATCATCACCAGCAGGCCGATCGCGATCGGCACCGACACCCCGCCGATCTGCACGGCGTCGAGTGCGGTGTTCAGCCCCGGCACCCAGCGGCCCAGTGCGAGTCCGGCGACCATGGCCAGGCCGATCCACACCGCGAGGTAGCGGTCGACGGTCGACATCTTCGGCGGAGCCTGCAGCGTGGCGGTCATGCAGTGGCTGCTCTGTGCGCTGGTTCGTGGCTGACCAGTAAGGCCGACAGTCCATGCAGGACCTCGGGCATCACCCAGTAATAAACCCAGGTGCCGCGCCGCTCGCAGCCGAGTAGCCCCGCCTCGCGCAAGACCTTCAGGTGGTGCGAGATCGTCGGCTGAGACAGGTCGAGCCCGGTGGAGATGTCGCACACGCACGCTTCATCACCGGGCCCTGCCGCGACCGAGGCCAGCAAACGGAGGCGCACTGGATCGCCGAGCGCCTTGAATTTGCGGGCGGCATCGTCCACAGCATCAACTGATTCCGCCAGGAACGAAGACGCCGGGGTCGCGGGTGGGCAACACGGTCCAGAAACCCCTTGATTCGACATATTTCTATATTGGCACATGTCGATCTATCCGGCAACGCTGTCGACGGCGACTGAGCCGTCACCAGCGATCGGGCCTTGCCCCCTTCTTGGGCGCGGTATCGGATCGGTTGTGCCGCATCCGGCAGGTTCGGCACCGGAATGGTCGACGATGCCTGCCCCGTGTCGGTCGCCACCGCGGCGACGGTGTTGCCGGCACCGCGTCGTAGGCGAGCATCGACACTGCCACCGGCAGACCGCGCACCCGGGTGCCGGGCGCGAGTTCGTCGACGTGCACGCTCACGCGCACGAACACGTCGGGCTCGGGTACGTTCTCGGCGACCAGGATCCGGGCGAGTGCCTCGAAGCGATCGAAGGTCCACTCCTGGGTGAAGCGGTCGATACCGACTATCCTGCTGGACTCGAGCAGTGAAGACGCACGTGGGGAAGGTGCTCGCCAAACTGCGGTTGCGGGATCGGGTGCAGGCGGTGGTGGCGGCCTTTGAGAGTGGGTTGGTCACCCCCCGGCTGACCGCCGCCTGCCCGTCAGCGGCCGAAGACGGCGGGCCGCTTCTGCTCGAACGCGGCCACACCCTCGTGGAAGTCCGGCGCGGCGAGCAGCTCCAGCTGGCCGGCGCGTTCGCGGGCCAGGGCCTCGTCCAGCTCGGTCAAGGTGGCGTCGTTGATCGCGTCCTTGGTCGCCCGTAGCGCGTCGGCTGGGCCCTCGGCCAGACGGCGCGCCAGGCGCTCGACCGCGGCCGGGAACCCGGCGTCTGAATGGACCTGGGCGATCAGGCCGGCGGCCAGCGCCTCGGTGGCGGGCAGTCGCTCGGCCAGCAGTGCCAGGCGCATCGCACGCGCCCGGCCGATCGACGCGGCCACCAGCGCGGTCGCCCCGCCGTCGGGCATCAGGCCGATCCGGGCGAAGGCGAGCAGGAAGTAGCTCGACTCGGCCGCGATCGTCAGATCGCAGGCCAGCGCGAGTGAGACCCCGACCCCGGCGCACGCCCCGTTGACCGCGCCGATCACCGGGTGGGGGAAGGCGCGGATCGCGGTCACCGCCCGTTTGGCTGCATCGATGGTCTCGGGCCGGGGCGGATCGGTCAGGGCCTCGGTGTCCAGCTCGGCGCCGGCGCAGAAGGCCCGCCCGCCGCCGGTGAGCACGGCGACGCGAACCGCAGCCGAGTCGGCATGGGCCTTAAGCGCGTCGGCGACGGCGCCGAGCATCGACGCGGTCACCGCGTTCATCGTCGCGGGCCGATCGAGCGTGATGTGCAGGGCGTCGTCGCGCACGGCCACGTGCACGGTGGGGTCGGTACCGGTCATGTCGATCCTTCGTCCGAGATCAGGTGCGTCCATCTGTACCAGAATCGCTTTAGCGATCGTTCGGGAAATGAAACCGTTGTGCAGGCGGGTCGACCGTGGTACATCTTCAGCGAGCGCTCGGTAGAAAAGGCGTCGAGTGCCGGACGGAAAGGGAATGTCGTGACCAATGCCGTGATCGTCGATGTCGTACGTCTGGCCTCGGGGAGGGGCAAGCCGGGCGGTGCCCTGGCCGACACCCATCCGGTGGAGCTGCTGGCGCAGGTGCTGCGCGCCCTCGTCGAGCGCAATGACCTGGACCCGGAGCTGGTCGACGACGTGCTCGGCGGCTGCGTCGGCCAGGCCGGGGAGCAGGCGCTGAACATCACCCGCTCGGCCGTGCTGTCGGCGGGCTTTCCGGAATCGGTGCCGGCCACCACCATCGACCGCCAGTGCGGGTCGAGCCAGCAGGCCGCACACTTCGCTGCCCAGGGCGTGCTCGCCGGCGCCTACGACATCGCGATCGCCTGCGGGGTGGAGTCGATGTCGCGGGTGCCGATGGGCATGAGCTCGATCGGCAGGGATCCGGCCGGACCGGGCGTGGCCGCGCGCTACCCCGAGGGGCTGATCAACCAGGGCGTGTCCGCCGAGCTCATCGCCGCGAAGTGGGGGCTGGGCCGCGATGAACTCGACGCGTTCTCCGCCGAATCGCATCGCCGTGCGGGCGAGGCCGCGGCTGCCGGGCTGTTCGATCCCGAGATCGTCCCGATCACCGTCACC
>JAJYRZ010000260.1 GCA_021793835.1 Actinomycetes bacterium
GGACTCCGGGATGGTCGAGGAGCTGACCGGGGTCATCGAGACCGCGGCCCCGATCCGGCCCGGCGACTCGGGCGGGCCGCTGCTCGACGATGCGGGCCGGGTCATCGGGGTCAACACCGCCGCCTCGCTGTCGGTGGATCCGGCCGAGGGCGGGGGCCGCGGCTTCGCGGTGCCGATCGATCAGGCCGTGTCGGTGGCCGAGCAGGTCCGGCGCGGCCACTCGGCCGACACCGTGCACGTCGGCCCGGTCGCCCGGTTGGGGGTGCGGGTGATCGAACGGGTCGACATCCCGGCCGGCGCCGAGATCGTGGAGGTCGTGCCCGGATCCCCGGCCGACCGGCTGCGCCTGTCCCCCGGCGATGTGATCACCGAGCTCGGCGAGCGGCGGGTGACCACCGGGGACGGGCTGGCGCTGCAGATCGATCTGCACGCCCCCGGCGACGAGGTCCTGGTGCACTGGTACGACCAGCTGGGCAACGCCTACTCGGCCGCGGCCGTGCTCGACGAGGCGCCGGTCGGGTGAGCCGCGGGCACCGCCCGGCCGCTTCAGTGCCCCTCGCGCAGTACCGCCGGCGGGCACGCGCCGTCCTCGCCGTGCTCGGCGTGGCGCGCAGCCTCCGCGGCGTGATCGACCTGCAGGGTCGTGTGGTCGATGCCGTAGTCGGTGATCAGGAGCCGCCCGATGCGCAGGCGGGCCGCATGGCAGTCGACCTCGTCCTCGACCAGCACGTGCGCCGACAGCGCCGGAAATCCCGAGGTGACCTCCCAGACGTGCAGGTCGTGCACCTCGATCACCGGATCCAGCGCGGTGATGTCGGCGGCGATCTCCTCCGGGTCGATCCCGCGCGGGGCCGCCTCGAGCACTACCCGGCCGCCCTCCCGGACGAGCACGTAGCCGGCCTTGAGCATCAGGGCGGCGACGAACAGCGAGGCGATCGCATCGGCGCGCACGAATCCGGTCCACAGGATCACCGCACCGGCGACCGCCGTGCCGATGAACGCGTACAGGTCGGTCAGGATGTGCTGGTAGCTGCCCTCGACGTTGAGCGACTCACGGTTGGCCTTGCTCAGCACCCAGGTCGCCAGCAGGTTCACCACGATGCCGACCAGCGAGACCACCAGCACGAGCATCCCGTCCGGGTCGCCCGGGGCGATCAGCCGGCCGATCGAGGCATAGACGAAGTAGGCGGCCAGCACGATCAGGGTGGCCCCGTTGAGCAGGGCGGAGATGATCTCCACCCGTTTGAACCCGAAGGTGAAGGCCCCGCGGGCCGGCTTGGCGGCCATGGCCATCGCGAACAGCGACAGGGCGAGCGCGCCCGAGTCTGAGACCATGTGCGCGGCATCGGCCAGCAGTGCGAGCGAGTCGGCGAGAACGCCGATGATCACCTGGGCGATCATCAGCGCGGTCATCAGACCGAGGGCGATCCACAGGTAGCGGCGGTCGGCGTCCGCACTCACCGCATGGGAGTGCCCGTGGTCGTGTCCGTGACCGTGTGCAGCCATGCCCCGATCATATGCGCATCTGCGCATATGTCCACCGGGCGGTGGTCGCCGTCACGCCGCGGACGGGAAGCTCAGCGTCGGCGCAGAAGGTAGGTGTCCATCACCCAGCCGCGGGCCGCGCGCGCCCGGTCGCGGGCCGCGCGGACGGCCGGCAGCACCGCGCCCAGTTCGCCGGCGACGAGCTGCTCGTCCGCCGTGCCCAGGTTCGCGCCCCACCAGATGTCCCAGTCGCCGGTCAGCTCCGCGCAGGCCAGGTGCCCGTCGAGCATGACCACCAGGTCGTCGTGGCCGTCGGCGACGTGGGCCGCCAGGCGCCGCCCGGTCGTGATGGTCACCGCGCGCCCGATCCGGTTGAGCACCAGCTTGTGCCGGGCGGCGAGCATCGACACCGCGGAGACACCGGGCAGCACGTCGTAGTCGATCTGAACCGTCCCGGCGGCGGCGATGCGTTCGACGATGCGGATCGTCGAGTCGTACAGCGCCGGATCGCCCCACACCAGAAAACCCGCGGTCTGGCCGTCTGCCAGCTCGTCGCGCAGCACGGCCGCATACCGCTCGGCGCGGGCGGCGTGCCAGTCGGCCACGGCCGTGTCGTAGGCGGCGTCGGTGGCCGGGGCGCGGTCCCGCGGCGGATCGGGCACCTCGATCACCCGCAGGTCGGCCCGCCCGTAGCGCCGGCACAGCTCGGTACGCAGCGCCGTGAGGTCCTCGACCCCGCGGTCCTTGTCGGCCACCAGCACCACGTCGAGACCGCCGAGTGCGGTGGCCGCGGCGACGGTCAGATCCTCGGGTCCGCCCGGGCCGATGCCGATCAGCCGCACGCGCCGCCGTGCGCGCGCGGCCGGGGCCGGTGATCCCGCGGCGGACCCGGGGGTCACTGCCGGTCCTCCAGGTCCCCTTCGACCTCGAGGTAGGCGGCCGTGAGCTGGGCCAGCAGCTCCGGGTCGGGTTCGGCCCACAGGCCGCGGTCGGCGGCCTCGGTGAGCCGCTCGACGATCGAGCGCAGCGCCCACGGGTTGGACTCGCGCAGGAACTCCTGGTTCTGCTCATCGAGCACGTACTCGTGGCCGAGCCGGTCGTACATCCAGTCCTCGACCACCCCGGCGGTGGCGTCGTAGCCGAACAGGTAGTCCACGGTGGCCGCCATCTCGAA
>JAJYRZ010000261.1 GCA_021793835.1 Actinomycetes bacterium
CGAGCACTTCTAGCCTCTCCCCGCCCCGTAGCCCGCGGGGCGGGTCCGACGGGCCGGCCGGCGGTCAGGCCACGTTGAAGGTCACCGGGGCGGAGGTCAGCGTGCCCAGGTTCGCGGTGACCGCGTACTCGCCCGGCTCGACCGGCTGGCGCTCCTCCGGCGTGCAGCCGAGCACCGAGGTGGTGCCGGCCCAGGCGGTCTCGTAGCTGATCTGGCGACGCTCCGGGGTGAGCGTGCGGATCTCCTCCTCGACCGGCTCGTTGCAGTCCCACAGCGCCCAGACGGGGTCGCCGGACAGGGTGGTCACCGTGATCCCGCGCAGATGCTCGGACACGTCCACATCGCATTCGCCGATGCCGCTGTTGGTGATGGCCATGACGAACTTCGGCTTGTCGCCGACCTCGTAGTTGGCCTGGTCCGGGGTGACTGTGACCGCCAACACGTCCTCGGAGCAGTGTCCGGGCGGCGGCTCGGCCGCCGGGGTCTTCTCGTCGTCGTCGGCGTCCTCGTCCTCGGGGTCCTTCGACTCCGTGGCCTCGGGATCATCGCTCTTGTCGGCACCGGTCGACGGCGCTGTGCTGGAGGTGGTCACCGGCAGTGCGGCGGTGTCCTCCGGGTCGTCGGAGTCCGAACCCGAGCCGGAGCCGCACGACACGGCGATGATGATGATCAGCACGATCAGCAGCACGAGCGCACCGCCGCCGGCGGCCATGCGGCGTCGCCAGTAGATCTGCGGATCCAACGGTCCCTGCGGTTCCATCACAGTGCTCACCGTATGCGAGCACGCCCCCGGTCCGCCCGATCCGCTCCGGCGTGTCGGCCCTAGTCGGCCGAGGGCAGGGGCAGTCCGACCTCGCCGACGTCGCCGACCACGCCGCGCAGCTTCATCCGCCCGTCGGACAGCGTGTAGGTCACACCGACGATCGCGCACTCTCCGGCCGCAACCTTGTCGGCGATCAGCCGCGAGCGCTCCAGGATGAGCTTGGCGGTCTCCATCACGTGGAAGCCGAGCAGCTCGTCATCGGTGCGCAGCCCCTGCTGTCGGGCCTGCATCACCGACGGGCCCACCCGCTCGACGATGCTGCGGATGAAGCCCTGCGGGATCGCGCCGTTGTCGAGCGCGTCCTTGGTCGCGGCCAGGCCCCCGCACGAGTCGTGGCCGAGCACCACCACCAGCGGCACGTCCAACAGGTCGGTGGCGAACTCGATCGAGCCGAGCACCGAGTCGTCGAGGACATGGCCCGCGGTGCGGACGACGAACATGTCGCCCAGCCCCTGGTCGAAGGTGATCTCGGCGGCCACCCGCGAGTCGCCGCAGCCGAAGATCACCGCCGTGGGGTGCTGCGATTCGAGCAGTTCGCTGCGACGGTCCGCGCCCTGGGAGGGGTGGATCGAGGTTCCGGCGACGAAACGTTCGTTGCCCTCGCGGAGGGCCTGCCAGGCGCTGGTGGGTGTCGAGTTCGGCATGGTTCAGGTATATACCCGCGCCCGCGCGCCCCCCGGAGGCGGGGTGCCCGAAACCCGCCCGGGCGCCCACCCGAGACCCCGGTCACATCACAGATGCGCGGCGCGCCCGCACCGGGTAGGCACGGATACGTGCCCGACGACCGTGTCCCCTCCGCCCGCGCCGCCGCCGCGGCCCCGCCCGCCGCGCCCGCTCCGGACGTGCTGCTCGACTGGTTCGACCGGCACGGCCGCGACCTGCCGTGGCGCCGGCCCGGCACCACCGCCTGGCAGGTGCTGATCAGCGAGGTCATGCTGCAGCAGACCCCGGTGGTGCGAGTGCTGCCCGTCTGGCAGGAGTGGGTCGCGCGCTGGCCGACCCCCGACGCGCTGGCCGCCGAACCGGCAGCGGCCGCGGTGCGGGCGTGGGGCCGGCTCGGCTATCCGCGCCGGGCGCTGCGGCTGCACGACTGTGCGACCGTGCTGCGCGACCGCTTCGACGGCGCCGTGCCCGCCGATGTGGAGACGCTGCTGACCCTGCCCGGGGTCGGCGACTACACCGCGCGTGCGGTGGCGTGCTTCGCCTACGGTGCGGCGGTGCCGGTGGTCGACGTCAACGTCCGGCGGGTCATCGCCCGCGCCCTGCACGGGGCCGCCCAGCCCGGGGCCGCGACCACGCCGACGGACCGGGCCGATGTGGCCGCGGCGCTGCCCGCCGACCCGCAGGTCGCCGCCCGCTATTCGGCGGCCCTGATGGAGTACGGGGCACTGGTGTGCACGGCGCGGTCCCCGCAGTGCGATTCCTGTGTGCTGCCGCGCTGCACGTGGCGCGAGGCGGGCTTTCCGGCCCAGGAGGGGCCGTGGCGCCGTCCCCAGCGCTACGAGGGCACCGATCGCCAGGCCCGCGGGGCGCTGCTGGCGGTGGTGCGCGAGGCCGACGGTGCGGTGTCGCGCGCGGCGCTCGACGCCGCCTGGACGCGCGATCCGGGGCAGCGCGACCGGGCGCTTCACTCGCTGCTGACCGACGGACTGCTCGAACAGACCGACGCGGGCGCGTTCGCCCTACCCGGGGAGCACGGCCACCGCGGCTAGAAAGTCCTCGACCTCCGCGCGGTACCGGGCCGGATCGTCGGCCTGGATCAGATGCCCGGCGCGGTCGATGCGGCGGTACCGGGTGGGTGCGCCGCGGTCGATCTCGGCCATCGCCCGCATC
>JAJYRZ010000069.1 GCA_021793835.1 Actinomycetes bacterium
TTCCGATCTCCGACGCACGGTGGCTGGCACTCACGCAAGGCGAGTGCCAATGCGCCCATGGTAGCCGGTCACCGCCCGAGCGTGATCAACCCGCCGCCCGGGGTCAGCGCCGCGGTCATCGGCACATCGTGCGGGTCGGCCGGCAGCCGGTCGACCAGCTCCTCATCGCGCACCACCGTGATCAGCCGGGCGCCCGGGCGGGCACGGGGCAGGGTGCGGTCGTAGTAGCCGGCGCCGCGGCCGAGCCGGACCCCGCGCCGGTCCACCGCCAGTGCCGGCACCAGCACCACCGCTGCCGCGGCGAGCGCCGCCGGGCCGAGCGCCGGGCCGTCGGGTTCGGCGAGCCCGTAGCGCGCGGTCACCAGCCGGTCCGCGCCCCGGTACCGCGCCCAATCCAGCGGGCCGGGCGGACCGGTCAGCGGTGCGATCACGGTCAGGCCCGCATCGTGCGCGGCATCGAGCAGCGCGGCCGAACCGGGCTCGTCGCCCACGGGCAGGAAGGCGGCCAGCGTCTGCCCGGGGGCGAGCCCGGGCAGCACCGCGGCGCGCAGGTGCGCGGTCAGCGCCGCCGCCTCCTTCGCCCGGGTGGCGACCGGCACCGCCGCGCGGGCGGCCAGCAGGCGGGCGCGCCACAGGTCCTTGTCGCCCGGATCGGCGGCGCCGGGGCGGTCTGGGGGCTGGGGCATCGGTTACCGTCCTTGCTCGACGTCAGGGCGCACACGGCGGATCCGGCGCGGTGCGGGGCGACCGGCGCAGAAAACACGCCACACCCGTCGCCCGGCGCGGCGGGTCGGCCGGATCCGGCCGACGGATAGTTAGGGTATGGGCATGACAACGGGTGAGGATGCGCGGGCCGGGGTGTTCCGCACGGCGATCGTTCCGGCTGCGGGCATGGGGACCCGCTTCCTGCCGGTGACCAAGACGGTGCCCAAGGAGCTGCTGCCGGTGGTCGACACCCCCGGCATCGAACTGGTCGCCGCGGAGGCCGCCGAGGCCGGTGCCCAGCGGCTGGTGGTGATCACCAGCGACGGCAAGGACGGGGTGGTCGACCACTTCCGCCGTGACGAAGAGCTCGAGGCCACGCTGGCCGAGCGCGGCAAGGACGCGCTGCTGGCCAAGGTGCGCCGCGCCCCGGACCTGATCGCGGTCGAATCGGTGACCCAGGACGCCCCGCTCGGTCTCGGACACGCGATCGGGTGTGCGGCCGAGGTGCTCGGCGACGACGAGGACGCGATCGCGGTGCTGCTGCCCGACGACCTGGTGCTGCCCACCGGGGTGCTCGAGGAGATGGCGGAGGTGCGTGCGCGCCTGGGCGGGACGGTGCTGTGCGCCTTCGACGTCCCGCGCGAACAGGTCTCGGCCTACGGGGTGTTCTCGGTCGCGCCCACCGGCGATCCGGTCGACGGCGACGATCCGGAGACCGCGGACGTGCTCAAGGTGACCGGCATGGTGGAAAAGCCCCCGGCCGACGAGGCCCCGTCGACCCTGGCCGCGGCCGGGCGCTACATCCTCGACCGCGAGATCTTCGACGCGTTGGAGAACATCCGCCCCGGTGCGGGCGGCGAACTGCAGGTCACCGATGCGATCGCCGAGCTGATCGCGCGTGGCCGGCCCGTGCACGTGGTCGTGCACCGCGGTAAGCGCCACGATCTGGGCAACCCGGGCGGCTACCTCAGGGCCGCGGTCGACTTCGCCCTCGATGACGACGAGTACGGGCCGGGGCTGCGCGAGTACCTGCGCGACCGGCTCGGATGACCCTTCTTCCTTCGGTGCACGGAAAGGCATGACGGATGCGTTCTGTTGAGGAGCAGCAGGCCCTGGTCACGGCCTCGGCGGTGGCGCCGCGGCCGGTGCGGGTGGCGATCTCCGAAGCGCAGGGACTGCTGTGCGCCGAGGACGTGGTGGCGGCCCGCCCGTTGCCCGGCTTCGATCAGGCCGCGGTCGACGGCTACGCGGTGCGCAGCATCGACGTCACCGACGCCGGCAGCGACGAGCTCACCGGGCCGGAGGGCGAACCGACCGAGCTGACCCTGCCGGTGGTCGGCGAGGTGGCGGCCGGATCGCGCCAGCCCACCCGGCTCCAGCCGCGCCAGGCGGTGCGGGTGCGCACCGGCGCGCCGCTGCCGACGCTGGCCGACGCGGTGGTGCCCGAGGGCTGGACCAACGGCGGGCACGCCCGCGTGAAGATCCACCGTCCCGTGTTGTCGGGGGCGTATGTGCGCCGCGCCGGCGACGACGTCCAGCCCGGCGATGTGGCCGTGAAGGCCGGCACCATCATCGGCCCGGCCCAGGTGGGGCTGCTGGCCGCGGTCGGCCAGACCAAGGTGCTGGTCCATCCGCGTCCGCGCCTGTCGGTGATCTCGGTCGGGGCCGAACTGGTCGACATCGACCGCGATCCGGGCATGGGCCAGGTCTTCGACGTCAACTCCTATGCGCTGGCCGCCGCGGCGCGGGACGCCGGCGCCGAGGTCAACCGGGTCGGCATCTCCGACACCGACCCGACCAAGCTGCGCGATGTGGTCGAAGGTCAGCTGCTGCGCGCCGAGATCGTGGTGATCGCCGGCGCCGCCGGGGGACAGCAGACCGAGCGCTACCGCGATGCGCTCGACGGGCTCGGCGAGATCGACCTGACCCGGGTGGCGATGCATCCGGGCTCGGTGCAGGGCTTCGGGCTGCTCGGTGAGGACCAGGTGCCGACCTTCCTGCTGCCGGCGAACCCCGTCTCGGCCCTGGTGGTGTTCGAGATGCTGATCCGCCCGCTGGTGCGCATCGCGCTCGGGCGGCGCCAGCCGATGCGCCGGGTGGTGCGCGCCCGCACGGTCGCCCCGATCACCTCGATCGACGGCCGTCAGGCCTTCCTGCGCGGCCAGCTGATGCGTGACGAGCAGACCGGGGAGTACCTGGTCGAGGCGCTGGGCGGCGCGGCCGGTTCGTCGTCGCACCTTCTGGCGACCCTGGCCGAGGCGAACTGTCTGGTCACCCTCGCTCCGGGGGTGACCGAGGTGGAGACCGGCGAGGTGGTCGAGGTGATCTTCCTCGCCCAGCGCGGCTGAGCGGCAGGGCCTGCGACGATGACCGGCCGGGTGGCGGATGTGTGGCCGGTGCGGCTGACCGGTCTTCAGGTCGCGGCCGGGGCGCTGACTCTGCGCCCGGTGCGGCTCTCCGACGCTCGCCGCTGGTCGCGCACCCGCATCGCCGAAGAACCCAGGCTGCGCCCCTTCGAGGCCACCGTCACCGAACGGTGGGCCGACCGGCACGCCGCCGTGCGCTGGCCCGCGCTGTGTCTGTCGCAGCGTTCGGCCGCCCGGCGCGGGGTGCTGGTGCCGCTGGTCATCGAGGTGGACGGGAAGTACGCGGGCCAGATCACGCTCGGCAACGTCATGCGCGGACCGCTGCAGTCGGCGTGGATCGGCTACTGGGTGGCGGGTCCGTTCACCGGCGGGGGCGTGGCCACCGGGGCGGTGGCCCAACTGGTCGACCACGCCTTCGGCCCGATGAGACTCAACCGCCTCGAGGCCACGGTGCGCCCGGAGAACGCGGCCAGTCGCGCCGTGCTCACCGCGACCGGCTTCGACGAGGTCGGGCTGATCCCCCGGTACATGCACGTCGACGGGGCCTGGCGCGACCATCTGCTCACCGTCACCACCGCCGACGACCACGGGGAGGCGGCGGTGGCCCGGCTGCTGCGCAGCGGCCGGGCACGCTGGTCGGGCTGAACCGGGGAAGAAGCGGCGCGCACCGGGCGCGCCCCGCGCATCGGAGCACATCGGAGTTGAAACTCGGCGGCGCGGCCCTCATCGCCCGGCGTGCCTGACCGTCGCCCGCCCGCAGAACGTCTAGCCTGGTGGGCAGGTCGTCAACCGGGGCCTGAATGGACGGGGAGGAAGGAGACCGCACCGATGCCGAGCTCATTGATCTGGGTCGCGATCGTTGTCGGATGGATCGTGGTGCTGTTTCCCATGGCCGCCGGCAAACGCGGACCGGTCTCGCGCACCGGGGACGCCACCTTGCAGACCCGGGTGCTCCACCGCGGCGGGACCAAGCGCACCGTGCGCGGCCCGGCCGCCGGTCACCTGTCGGACCCGGACTACAAGCCCACCGAGGAGCAGGAGCGGGCGCGCCGCGGCGCCGACCGCACGCTGGTCGGTGAACTCGTGGCCGACGACCAGGGCGACTACGACGCATACGACGAGTACGACGAGGACCTGGCGGAGGCCGAGTACGTCGAGGAGGCCGACTACGCGGAGGTCGTCGAGGAGACGGTCGCCGGCGGATACGGCCCGGCCGACGACGCGCAGTACGACGAGGACCTGCGCGCCGATGACGATCACGGCCACCAGGACGACGGAGACGGGGCGGGGAACGTGAACGAGCTCGAGACCTATGACGACCGCGACGCACGCGTCGACGACGAGGAGGTCGATCCGTTCGTCGCCCGGGTGCCCGAGGTGCCCGCGGACGAGGATCTGCCGCGCACCGGCCGGGGCGGATTCGACCCGGTGGCCGACACCGCGGCGCGCAACATGCGCTACCGCAACCGTCAGCGCATCGTGCTCGGGCTCGCCGGCACTGCGGTGGTGACCACGATCGGCGCGCTGGTGCTGACCTCGATGCTGTGGTGGGTCATGGCGCTCAGTGTCGTCGCACTCGCCGGTTACCTGACCTACCTGCGCCGCCAGGTGCGCCTGGAGGAGCAGATCCGGGCGCGCCGGATGTCGCGACTGGTCCAGGCCCGTCGGGAGGCCGACGACGATCGGCGTGAATACGTCCGGCCCTCGCAGGCCCGCCGCTACGGCGCGGTCGTGCTCGAGACCGACGACGGCGACCCGGACTTCGACCACCTGGCGCACTACGACGAGACGGTCGACAACCGCGGCCGGCACGGCCGCGGCGACGACGACCTGGTCGCCGGCTGACATCGGCGCAGGTGAGAGCATTGTTTTGCGCACCACCCGGGAGCATGTAAGGTATTGCTCGGCGGTCCACAAGACCGCTGCGGGGCTGTAGCGCAGTTGGTAGCGCGACTCGTTCGCAACGAGTAGGTCGGGGGTTCGATTCCCCCCAGCTCCACCGCAGAAGACCCGGACCACCAGCTCAGGTGGCCCGGGTTTTTTCGTTCCTGTGGCGAGCCCGTCCGGGGTGCGGTTCGATGGCCAATGCCGGGCCGGTGACGGCGCCTCGGCGCGGCATGCGAAACTGCATGCTTGTGAAACGGTTACGTTCCGATAAGGGGGACGGGTTGGTGAGTGCTCTCATCCCCACGCATCTGCAGGGGCACGCCGCGGCGGTGGCGAGCGATTCCGAGCGCAGACGCGTGCTGACCCTGCATTCGTCGAGCGGGGGCAGCTGGTTCACCGTCGAGTACTACGGGGACGTCGACGAGGACGACGGGGTGATCGTCGACGTCGAGGGAGTGCCCGCACTGCTGATGGCGCGCGCGGTCGACACCGGGGAGCGGTTCGTGCTCTACGACGCCGGCCGGCACGGCTTCCTGCCGATGTTCGCCGAACACCACGATGTGGACGTGCTCAACAGCCGCACCGTCGACAAACCCTGCCTCAGCGCCGACGGCACGGGCGAGTTCCAGGTGCGCATCGACCTGGTCGACGGCATCGACTGGACGCTGGAGTCCGACCGCTTCCGCGGCGACGACGGCGCGGTGCGGCTGCGCAACGGCGAGACGGTCGACGAGGCGCGCCTGCGCGCCGACGGTTTCGACGCGGTCTCGATCACGCTGACCGGGCGCTGCGGCACCGCACAGGTCGTCGTCGCCGAAGGCGACCTGGACTAGGTGCCGGACCGGCGGCGGCCGGAAGCGCGGAAGGCGCGGTGCGGCCGGATCTGGAACGATCGGCCCTTGTGAACATCACCGCGGCCACCGCAGCCGCCGCCCTGTCCCTGACCGCTCTGCTGACCGTCACCGCCTGCAGCGGTACCGCCGCCGAGAACGCGGGGGCGGATCGGGCCGACACGCCGATCGCCTATGACAGCGCCGACGGCGAAGCGGTGCTCGCCGCCCACGGGCTGGACGGGCTGACCGGCCGCGAGATCGTCGACCGGCTCGACGCGGTGCCCCCGGCCCAGCGGGACCAGGACCTGATCGTCTCGGTCACCGGCGACCGGGTGATCGTCGACGCGGGCGGACCGGGGGAGACCGCGGTGCCGCTGGGCGAGGACGAGTTCTATCTGTCGATCGCCCCCTTCGTGGAGGTGACCCACCCGTGCACCTTCCACTCGCTGACCACCTGCCTGGGCGAACAGCAGTCCGTCCCGGTCCAGCTGACCGTGCGCGATGCGGCCACCGGTGAGGTCTACGCCGAGAAGGACACCGAGACCTTCGCCAACGGATTCGTCGGGGTGTGGCTGCCGCGCGATCGCACGGTGGAGGTCACCGCGACGATGGCGGGGCGCACCGGCACGGTGGTCACCGGTACCGGGGCGGACGATCCGACGTGCATGACCGAGTTGAGACTGACCTGACCCGCCGCCCGCCGTCCAGCGCACCGGCCGGGGCGCCGGCGAAGTCGGGTCAGCGCAGGGCTTCGCAGACCCAGCCGTCCGGCAGCGTCTCGGTCTCGAGCAGATCGAGCAGCTCGGCGGCCTCGGGGCCGAGCAGGGTGCGATCGGCCTCGGGATAGATCACCGGTTCTTCCTTCATGTTGTGGTCGGCCAGAACGGTCAGCAGCTCCCGGCAGTGCGCGGCCGCGGCCGCCGGATCGGTGCTCGCCGCATCCTCGGCGGCATCCATCAACCGCCAGATCACCCCGTGTTCGCGCACCATCACCATCAGCGCGGCCGTCAACCCGCCGGAGCGCACCGGCGGGAACAGGTGATCCTCTTCCAGGTAGATGTGGCGGCGCAGATCCTCGAACGCCACATACAGCGCCTCGGCGTCGGGTCGGCCCGCCTCGACCGAGTCGACGAACTCGGCGATGCCGGTGTCGATCCGGTGGTGTTCGTCCTCGAAGGCCTCGGTGAGGGGCTGTCCGTTCATGGCGATCCTTCCTCGTCGACACCACGGTAGTGGAGCGGCTGCACACCTGATCGACTAGCATCTGCTCTCGGCGTCGCCCGGAGGCTCCGGGCCGCGAAGGGAACATCACCATGGTCCTCAGCCGTACCGCGAACCGGATGCCCGCCGCCCGCCCCGTGGCGCGCGGTCTGGTGGCACTGACTCTGGCCGCCGGCCTGTCGGTTCCGCTGGCCACCGTCACCACCGCCGCCCCGACCACCACCGCGACGCAGTCGATCGACGGGCTGGACGCGGTGTTCAACTTCCGCGACATCGGCGGGCTGACCACCGGGGACGGCCGCACCGTCAAGCCGGGCCTGGTCTACCGCTCCGGCGATCTGCAGCACCTGAGCGACGCCGGGGCCGAGGCGATGGTCGGCGCGGGCATCACCAACGTGGTGGACCTGCGCACCGACCAGGAGCGCGCCGACGGGCCCAACCGGATCCCCGAGGGCGTCCGCTCGGTCGACGCCGACGTGGTCGCCGGCATCCAGGGCGGGGCGATGCGTGAGCCGCAGCCGCTCAACAGCGCCCTGGGCGTCACCGACGTCACCGCCGGTTCGACCCAGCTCGAGCAGGAACGCTTCGGACTGGTCGGCGAGGCCATGCTGTTCCCGGCGATGCCGAACCTGGAGTCGGCCAACGAGGCCTACGCCACCATGTTCCGCGAGATCTTGGACGCCGACGGCGCGACGCTCGTGCACTGCACCGCGGGCAAGGACCGCACCGGCTGGGGCATGGCCGTGCTCCAGACCACGCTGGGCGTGCCGCGCGACCAGGTCTACGCCGACTTCCTGGCCACCAACGAGGCCTTCGGCCACGACGCGGCCTTCGACAGCTGGCTGGATGCGGCGTTCAACGCCGTCGACCGGATCTACGGCTCCTTCGACGACTACCTGGCCGACGGCATCGGGCTGACCGACGGTGAGATCGACCAGCTCAAGGACAAGCTCCTGGCCTGATCCGGCCCGGGCGCGGGCGACCATCACCCCGCACACCCCGAGCAGAAGCCGCCGGCCGCATCTTCGGATGCGGCCCGGCTTTTATCGCGTTCTGATCCCGAAGGGGAGGAGAGTCGGTCAGCGCACCGCCTGGCACACCCAGCCCTCGGGGAGGTGATCGGTGGCGATCAGGTCCATCAGCGCGGCCGAGTCCTCGGCGCCGAGGTTGCGGTCGGCCTCCGGGTAGACCACCGGTTCCTCCTTCATGTTGTGGTCGGCCAGGATCTTCAGCAGGTCCTGCGCGGCGGTGGCCGCGGCCTGCGGATCGGTGTCGAGCAGGCCCGCGACCTGGTCCATGGCCTGCCAGATGATCCCGTGCTCGCGCACCATCACCATCAGCGGCGCCATCAGCCCACCCGAGCGCAGCGGCGGGAACAGGTGCTCTTCTTCGAGATAGATGTGCCGGCGCAGTTCGTCGAAGGCGGCCAGGATCGAGGCCTGATCGGGCTCCCCATCGGTGACCGAGGCGATGTAGGCCTCGATGCCCTCGTCGATCTCGTGGTGTTCGCGCTCGAGCGCGTCGGTCAGCGGCTGTGCGGTCATGACGGATGCCTTTCCTCCACTGCCACCCATAATAATGGATGGGCTTGCGGGAAAATCATCTCACTCCTCGATCCGGCCGGTGCCGACCCCGATGACGATCTGCGGGCGCCGCCGGGTCAGATAGGACACCCCCCACGAGATGACGGCGCCGGCGCGCTGCCAGGCGCCCGGCAGCAGGGCGGCGTGCACGCCCAGCCAGCCGAGGAAGGCCACGGGTCCGTGGATGCGGCGGCGCTTGGGGCCGAGTTCGGCCACGGCCGCCCCGCGCCCGATCATCGCCATCACGCCCTTGTCTCGGTAGCGGAAGTCGGCGCGTGCCTCGCCGCGCAGATCGGCGGCGATGTTGCCCGCCGCCCACCGGCCCGACTGCAGGGCCACCGAGCCGAGTTGCGGCAGAGCCCCGCCCTGCCCATCGGGGATGTTGGCGGCATCGCCGAGCGCGTACACGCCCGGAAAGCCGGGCACCGACAGGTCGGCGGCCACGTCCACCCGCCCGCCCCGGCCGGTGGGCAGATCCTCGGCGCCGGCGAACCGGCGGGCCTTGAGCCCGCCCGCCCACACCACGATCTGCGCGGGCAGGGTGGTGCCGTCGGACAGCACCACGCAGTCCTTTCGCACCTCGTCCACCCCGGCGCCGAGGTGCAGGTGCACCCCGATCTCGTCGAGGCGGCGCCGGGCGTACTGCTGCGACGCCTCCGAGAACGGGGCGAGCACGGTGGGCACCATGTCCACCAGGTGCACCTGCCAGGCCCGGCCGACCTCGGCGGGAAAGTATTCGGGCACCACCGCCGAGAGCGATTCGGCGATCGCCCCGGCCATCTCCACCCCGGTCGGGCCCGACCCGACGACCACCACACCGCCCCCGCCGCCTTCGGTCACGGCGCCCGGATCCGGGTCGGTGGCGTCCAGACCGGCGAGCAGGCGCGCACCGAGCCGGATGGCGTCTTCGAGCGAATACAGCGGATAGGCCAGTTCGGCCGCGCCGGGGGTGCCGAAGAAGTTCGCCTCGGCCCCGGCGGCGAGCACGAGCATCCGCCCGCGGTACTCGGTGCCGCCGGAGACGGTGACGGTGCGGGTCGCCGGATCGATCGCGGTGACCTCCTCGGTGAGGACGCGGACATGGCGCGAGCCGCGGAAGATCCCGCGCAGCGGCCGGGCGACGTCGGACACCCCGATCTGGGAGGTCGCCACCTGATACAGCAGCGGCTGGAACTGGTGGTAGTTGTTGCGGTCGATCAGCAGCACGTCGATCCCGCTCTTGGCCAGTCCTTTGGCGGTGGCCACCCCGGCGAAACCGCCGCCGACGATGATCACCTGCTGGTCTTTTCCGGGCTTGGCCACGTGCCGGTCCTCTCCGTCGTAGGTGCTCACGGCGCCAGGCGACCTCGGCGCCCCGCCCGATCATCCGGTGCGGCGGTCTCCATGGTGGACCACATCGGCGCCCGGCGCGGCCCGGCCCGCCGGACCGCGCCGGGCGCCCCGCACATACCGGACACGGCGACCGGCCGACCCGCCTGGCGATGCCGGGGCTTTTGAAGGCGACCACGGGGCGGGCGGGGGAGGCCCGGCCCCGTGGTCAGTGCATCGGCGAAGCGCCCCGCCCGCACATGGGGGGACGGTCGGGCGGGAACCGCCGACACCCCCTAGGCATGCCCGTGGCGCCTCCGGGCTAAACCTCGGCGCCGGCCGCCGGGCCGAGCAGGGCCCCGGGGCGGCCGGGCGCGACGGTCACTCCGCGGGCGGAGTCAGGTCGAGCCGGCGCAGCAGCTGGGCGTTGGCGGCGACGATGATCGTCGACGCCGACATCACCGCCGCGCCCACGGCCATCGGCAGCACGAAGCCCACCGGCGCCAGCACGCCCGCGGCCAGCGGTACGGCCACCAGGTTGTAGCCCGAGGCCCACCACAGGTTCTGCCGCATCTTCGTATAGCCCGCCCGGGACAGGTCGATGACGGTGAGCACCGCGCGCGGATCGTCACCGGCCAGCACCACCCCGGCCGAGGCGATCGCCACATCGGTGCCCGCCCCGATCGCGATGCCCACATCGGCCGCGGCCAGTGCCGGGGCGTCGTTGACCCCGTCGCCGACCATCGCCACCGTCCGGCCCTCGCGCTGCAGCGCGGTGACCTTCGCGGCCTTGTCCTCGGGGCGCACCCCGGCGTAGACGCGGTCGATGCCGAGCTCGGCGCCCACGGACTCGGCCACGGCCGCGGCGTCGCCGGTGATGATCATGACCTCGGCGCCGCGATCGTGCAGGGCGCGCACCGCGGCCGCCGACTCGGGCCGGATCTCATCGGCGAGCTCGAGCGCGCCGATCACCTCGCCGTCGTCGAGCACGTGCAGGATGATCGAACCGCGCTCGCGCCACGGCTCGACCGACCCCAGTTCTTCGCGGCCGTGGCGCTCGAGCAGGTAGGGCCCGCCCACGGCGATCGTGCGCCCCTCCACGCGTGCGGTGACGCCCTCAGCCGGGGCGGAGGAGAAGTCGGTGGCGCGCGGGATCTGAAGTCCCAGTTCGCGGGCCGCGCCGACGACCGCGCGGGCGAGGGGGTGTTCGGAATCGGATTCGGCGGCCGCGGCGAGGGCGAGCACCCGGCGCGCGGCCTCGTCGGCGTCGGCCGGTGCGGCCGATTCGGGGGAGTCTGCGGCGAGGACCCCGGTGACCACGGGCTCACCGGTGGTCAGGGTGCCGGTCTTGTCGAACAGCACCGCGTCGACGGTGCGCATGGTCTCCAGCGACAGCCGATCCTTGACCAGCACCCCGGCCCCGGCGGCGCGTTCGGTGACGATCGAGACCACCAGCGGGATCGCCAGGCCGAGCGCGTGCGGGCAGGCGATGACCAGCACGGTGATCGCGCGCACCACGGCCGCCTCGGAGCCGTCGACAGCCGCCCAGATCCCGGCGGCCAGCGCCGCGGAGACCAGGGCGAACCAGAACAGCCAGCCTGCGGCCCGGTCGGCCAGGCGCTGGGCGCGGGTGGAGGAGAGCTGCGCGTCGGCGACCATCTGCTGGATGCCGGCCAGCTCGGTGTCCGCCCCGACCGCGGTGACCTGCACGCGCAGCCCCGAATCGGTGGCCACGGTGCCGGCCACGACCGTGTCGCCGGTCTCGCGCGGCACCGCGCGCGATTCGCCGGTGATCATCGACTCGTCCATCTCGGCGAGCCCGTCGAGGATCCGGCCATCGGCCGGGACGCGCCCGCCGGGGCGGATCAGCACCGTGTCGCCGACCACCAACTCGGCCGGGGCCACGGTCACCACGGTCTCGTCTACGGTGCCGGGGCGGTCGATGCGTTCGGCGTCGTCGGGAAGCAGCGCGGCCAGTGAGTCGAGCGCGGAGGAGGTGTGGGCCAGCGAGCGCATCTCCAGCCAGTGCCCGAGCAGCATGATCACGATCAGCAGCGCGAGCTCCCACCAGAACTCCATGTCGTGGGGCAACGCGCCCACGGTCGCACCGAGTGAGGACAGGTAGGCCACCGTGATGCCGAGTGCGATCAGCAGCATCATGCCGGGGGAGCGCTCGCGCACCTCATCGGCCCCGCCCGACAGGAACGGCCAGCCGCCCCAGAAGTAGAGAACGGTGCCCAGTACCGCGAGCACGGTCTGGGTGGCGGGGTTGTCGGGTACCGAGTAGCCGAGCAGGTCGGCGAACATCGGCGACAGCGCCGTGGTGGGGATCGCCAGCAGCAGCATCAGCCAGAACAGGCGCTGGAACTGCCGGGCATGATCACCGTGATCGTGGCCGCCATGTCCGGAGTGATCGCCGTGGCCGCCGTGTCCCGCATGGTCGTCGTGGCCGGTCTGGTCGTGCTGGCCGTCGCGGCCGTGCTCGCCATGGTGTGCGCCGTGCGGGGCAAGTCCGGCGTGCTCATCGTGGGCGCTGTGGCCGGGGTGGACGTCGTCGCCGCCGCGGCGGGGTGAGTCCGACACGCGCCCGGATCCGTGGTCGTGGCTCATGTCTTGAACCCTACGGAAACGCCGACACCCCGCCGCCGATCTCGCAGGGGGAGATCGGCGGCGGGGTGTCGGCGGTGTTCACCGTGCGGTGTGCGGCGGGCCGTGGGTGCGGTGGCGGCCGTACCCGGGGCGGGGGTGTCTACTCGACCGGCCGACCGTACTTGGCGAATAGCTCGTCGATGGCCTCCTGGCTGGGGCCGGCCGGGTCCGGGCCGTGCAGGTCGCGCAGCTCGAAGAACTCGGCACCGGTCTCCGCGGCGTAGGGCACGGCGATCGACAGCAGCTCGGCCGCTAGGTGCCGCTGCACCACGGCCGTCGACTCGCTGTCCATGTCGGTGGCCCGGTTCGCGGCCAGCAGCACCGCGTCCGGGCCGGCCTGCATGGCGCCGGGCACATAGGTGTGCGCCAGCGACCATCCGGCCTGGACGGCGCGGAGTACCTCCGCGCCGCCGGCCGGGATGTGCTCGGTGGGGGCCAGCATCGTCTCCGGGCCGGTGACCGGCGCTTCGCTGTGGCCGATCTCGAAGTCGTGCGGACCGATCGTGACCGGGTCGGGCAGCAGCTCGGCCGCGGCCATCAGCTTCAGCCAGGCGCGCGAGGAGCGGCGGGCCTCATCGCGCGGCTCGTCCCCCGGGTCGATGCTCACCCGCCACCCGCGCCAGGCGGTGATCATCGCCTGGCTGAGCACCGGCCAAGCGGCTCGGTGTTGACCGGCCCGGTGCAGGGCGCCCATCGCGTCGAGGTCCGCGACCGTCTGCGACAGCCGGGTGGTCAGCAGCGCGGTCAGGTAGCCCCAGCTGCGCATCCAGCCGGCCGGCGCGCCCTCGGGCTCGACGCGCGGGAACTCGGCCTCGAGCAGGGCCAGGTCGGTCAGCGCGGTCAGGGCGCCGCGGCGGGTGGCGCCCAGCAGCTCGTCGAGCAGCGCGGGCGTGGTCAGCTCCGGGTCGATCAGGCCGTTGTCGTTGCGGGCCCGGCCGAGGACCTCGGTGAAGCGGGCCAGCCCGAAATCGGGGTCGACGTCGGCGGGGGCGGGGACGGGAACGGTGAACAGGGACATGGTCATGCGACCTCCGGGTTGGTGTTGTAGGTGGAGACGGAACGGAAATCTGTGTGGGACAGCCAGTGCGTCCACAGTCGCCTGCCGGGCAGGCACAGCCCCCGCTGGCTGTCCCAGCGGGCGAGGGTCACCCGGGCGTGGCCTGGGCGTCGGTGGTAGCGGGAATAGCACTCGCCGAGGTCCTCGCGCAGGTCGCGGTCGGCGGTGAACAGCACGACCGAGTCGTAGTCGCCTGCGCACTGGGCGCGGTGGACGTCGGCGGCGATCGCCTCGTCGACCCCGTCCTCGCGCCAGCCGCCGCCGGTCTTCGGGATCAGCGGGTACTGGTGGACCTCCACGCGCCGGTCGCGCAGCCAGCGCCGGGTGCGCTCGGATTCGCGGCGGTGGCGGTAGCGGTCCTGGAACACCGTCGCCACCCCCAGGTGCAGGGAGATCGCGGTGGTGACCGCCCGCCCGTCGGTGCGGGGGTCGCGGGTGCGTCGGTCGATCAGTGTGGCCAGTCGGCCCAGGTCGATGTGGATGTCGTTGACGGTCAGGCCGTACTCCAGGTCGGCGGCGCCGCGGAGCATGTTGTAGCCGTCGATGATCAGTTTCTGGCGGATGATCGTGGTCGGCGCCATGATGGTGTCCTCTCCTCGCGCCGGCCGTGGCCGGAGCGCAGTGGTCAGAGGTGAGTGGTGTGCTGGTCGCGCACGGCCCTGGCAGGGGCCGGTTCCGTGTGGTGCAGGCGCTGTTTTAGTTTTCAAGGAGCGTGCCCTCTGCGGGGCGTTCCATTCGAGAGTGGCACACCCCGGGGGCCTGTGAAAAGCGATTAAATTCCCGAGTGGTATAACTCACACCTCTGCATGAATCCGGATTAATTAAGAAAAGAATCGGCGGATGGATTCCCCGGTTTCCGCTGTCTGCACGTTTCACGGTCTGACCTGCGCGTTCGCCGACCGGCGCGGTCGCCGTGGTCGGCTTTTATGGCGCTAAA
>JAJYRZ010000262.1 GCA_021793835.1 Actinomycetes bacterium
GCCACTACACCAGGTGTAGTGGCAGTCGTTGGTCGCCAGCGGCGGCATGTCGAGCTGGCGGGAGATCTCCAGCAGGCCCTCGCGCACGCGGCGCTCGATCGACAGCCCGTGGTCCATCACCTCGAGATAGAAGTTCTCGGGCCCGAAGATCTCCTGCCACTTCGCGGCCGCCTCGAGCGCCTCGCGGTCGTGGCCGAGCCGCAGCCGGGTCTGCACCTCCCCCGAGGGGCAGCCGGTGGTGGCGATGATGCCCTCGGCGTGCTCGGCGATGATCTCGTCGTCCATCCGCGGCCACTTGCCCAGCTGGCCCTCGATCGAGGCCAGTGAGGACAGCCTGAACAGGTTGCGCAGCCCGGTGGCGTTCTTGGCGACCATCGTCATGTGGGTGTAGGCGCCCGAACCGGAGACGTCGTCGGACTTCTGGCTCGGATCGCCCCACTGGATGCGCTTGGTGTTCAGGCGCGATTCCGGCGCCACATAGGCCTCGATGCCGATGATCGGCTTGACCCCGACCTTGACGGCCCGGTGGTAGAACTCGGCCGCGCCGTACATGTTGCCGTGGTCGGTCATCCCGACCGCATCCATGCCCAGTCGCTGCGCCTCGGCGAACAACTCGTCGATCTTCGCCGCTCCGTCGAGCATCGAGTACTCCGTGTGGTTGTGCAGATGCACGAAACCCGAACCAGCCACTGACCGCCCGTCCTCTCCCGTGTGCCCGGCCGTCCGGCCGCGCCACCGAGCCCGAGTCTATGCGTCTGCCCCCATCGGCGGCATCCGCGCGGATCCGCCCCCCTGCCACAGGGTGACCCCCGGGTGAGGTCCGGCGCCCCGGGCGGATGAGGCCGCACGGGCTTCGGGTCACCCTCCGCCCTATGCCGTCGCCGGCCCGGCCGCTAGGGTCGTGGCGTGACGAACGACACCGCCCCCACCGACCCCGCCCCGGAACCGTCTCGGCCCTTCATCGCCGCCGAACGGGTCTCTCCCGGGGTGCGGGTGGCGGCCGCCTGGTCCTGGCGGCTGCTGCTGATCGGCGTCGCGGTGGTCACCGTCGGCTGGCTGTTCATCAGGTTCGAGGACGTCACCGTGCCGGTCACCCTCGCCCTGCTGTTCGCGGCCCTGCTCCATCCACTGGTCGCCTGGGCGACCGGCAAGGGGCTCGGGCGCGCCACCGCCGCGGTGGCGGCGGTGGTCCTGGCGGTGCTGGTGGTGCTCGGGGTGCTGGCCTTCGTCGTCCAGCAGTCCGTGGCCGGCGGTCCGGAGCTGGCCGCCGAGTTCTCCCAGACCATCGACGACACCCGGAACTGGTTGGCCACCGGTCCGCTGAAGATCGACAGCGACCAGCTGCATGCGGTGTCCAACGAGATGACCACCTGGATCAAGGCCCACGAATCGTTCATCGCCTCGCATGCGCTGAGCACCGCCGGGCTGTTCTCCCGGATCGGCGCGGGCTTCCTGCTGACCGTGTTCCTGCTGCTGTTCTTCCTCTACGACGGCCGCGGCATGTGGAACTTCGTCACCAAGGCGGTCCCGGCGGCCGGCCGTGAGCGGGTGCGCGGGGCCGGTGCGGCCGGTTTCCACACCCTCGAGCAGTACGTCAAGGCCACCGTGCTGGTCGCGGCGATCGACTCGATCATCATCGGCATCGGGCTGGCCGCGCTCGGGGTGCCGCTGGTGCTGCCGCTGGTGGTGATCATCTTCCTCGGCGCGTTCATCCCGATCGTCGGTTCGTTCGTCGCGGGCTTCCTCGCCGTGCTGGTGGCGCTGACCACCCAGGGCTGGCTCAACGCGGTGATCGTGCTGTGCATCCTGGTGTTCGTCATGGCCTTCGAGGGCCACATCCTGCAGCCGTTCGTGCTCGGCAACGCGGTCAAGCTCCACCCGGTAGCCGTGATCGTGGCCATCGCGTTGGGCATCATGCTCGCCGGCATCGTCGGCGGTGTGCTGGCCGTACCGCTGGTGGCCTTCCTCGACACGGCGCTGCGCTGGTATCCGGGCCGACCCGCCCCGGTGCGCAAGGACAGTCGGCTCACCCGCTGGATCCGCCGCCGCACCGTCGGGGCGGCGGATACCGGTCGGCCGGCCCCGCCCACGGCAGACGCCGGCGCCGACGGCGCCACCGATGCGGGCCCGCCCGCCACGGGCGGGTGATCGCCGCGGTCAGTCCGCGGTCACCGGAGCCGGGCGCACCGCGAACCGGCCGTAGACCGCATCGCCCGGCAGCGCCTCGACCGCGGTGACCTGCGCGCGGGTGTCGAGCTCGCGCAGCACCCGAGGGGCGGCGCGGACCAGGAGCGCCGTCACGCAGTCGCAGTCGCCGGCGAGCACCTCGGCGGTCCGCGCGCGTACCTCCACAGATCCGGCCACGGTGTCGTCGACCCGCACCTTCTCGGCCGCCGCCACCCCGGCCAGGTCGACCAGCTCGGTCGCCGAGGCGGCCGGCGACGGGGCCGGGATCGCCATGGTCACCATCGGCACCGCGCCCGGCGGGGCGTCGTCGACGACCGGGGCGAACACCACCTGGGAGATCCGCGCCGGATCGGCGGCCGCGGCCGCCTGCTCCGCGGTCGACGGCGCGGCGAGGGTCACCAGTGCCCAGCGCTCGGCGTCGTCGGCCCCGTCCCCGTCT
>JAJYRZ010000070.1 GCA_021793835.1 Actinomycetes bacterium
TCGAGGCCGAGCGCTCACCGGGGGCCAGCTGGTCGGGGTTCATGCCCAGGCACATCGAGCAGCCCGGCTGGCGCCACTCGGCACCGGCGTCGAGGAACACCCGGTCCAGGCCCTCCTTCTCGGCCTCCAGGCGCACCCGCATCGAGCCGGGCACGATCAGCATGCGCACCGAGTCGGCGACCCGGCGCCCATCCAGCACCTCGGCGACCGCGCGCAGGTCCTCGATGCGGCCGTTGGTGCACGAGCCGACGAACACCGTGTCCACGGCGATCTCGCGCAGCGGGGTGCCGGGGGTCAGGTCCATGTAGGCCAGTGCGTCGGCGGCGGCCTGGGCGGCCTCGGCGTCGACGATCTCGGCCGGATCGGGCACCGTCTCCCCCAGCGGCAGCCCCTGGCCCGGGTTGGTGCCCCAGGTCACGAACGGGGTCAGCGCCGAGCCGTCGATGCGCACCTCGGTGTCGAACACCGCGCCCTCGTCGGTGACCAGCGACTTCCAGTGCGCCACGGCCGCGTCCCACTCGTCGCCGGTCGGCGCGTGCGGGCGGCCCTTCAGGAACTCGAAGGTCGTCTCGTCGGGGGCGATCATCCCGGCCCGGGCGCCGGCCTCGATGGACATGTTGCAGATGGTCATCCGCGCCTCCATCGACAGCGCCTCGATGGCCTCGCCGCGGTATTCGATGACGTGCCCCTGGCCGCCGCCGGTGCCGATCTGGGCGATCACCGCCAGGATCAGGTCCTTGGCGGTGACCCCCTCGGGCAGTCGGCCGTCGACGGTGACCGACATGGTCTTGAACGGCTGCAGCGACAGCGACTGGGTGGCCATCACGTGCTCGACCTCGGAGGTGCCGATGCCCATGGCCAGTGCGCCGAAGGCGCCGTGGGTGGAGGTGTGCGAGTCGCCGCACACCACCGTCATGCCCGGCTGGGTCAGCCCCAGCTGGGGGCCGACGACGTGCACGATGCCCTGATCGACATCGCCCATCGGGTGCAGGCGCACCCCGAACTCCTCGCAGTTGCGCCGCAGCGTGTCGACCTGGGTGCGCGAGACCGGATCGGCGATCGGCTTGTCGATGTCCACCGTGGGCACGTTGTGGTCCTCGGTGGCGATGGTCAGATCGGGCCGGCGCAGCTTCCTACCGGCCAGGCGGAGCCCCTCGAAGGCCTGCGGACTGGTCACCTCGTGGATCAGATGCAGGTCGATGTAGATCAGGTCGGGGGTGCGGGCCGAGCCGTCCCCCTCACCCGCCACGACGACGTGCTCGTCCCACACCTTCTCTGCCAGGGTCCGCGGGCCCCGGTCGGTCGCGGTCTGCTCCACGATCTTCACCCTTTCCAAACGTCTGTCGGACCCGCGTGCGCGCGGGCCGGTCGATCCGCGCCCCGGCGACACCGGCGGGGCGCGGCTTTCCGGGGTGGCCACCCACCACCGGTGTGATCTCACGATGTGAGACGTTAATATCGACTCATGAGACAGCATAGCGGCATCGGCGTGCTCGATAAAGCCATGGACGTCCTCGACGCGGTCGCCGAGGCGCCCTGCACGCTGGCCGAGATCTGCGAACGCACCGGACTGCCCCGGGCCACGGCCCACCGCCTGGCCGTCGGGCTCGAGGCGCACCGGATGCTCGATCGTGCCGAAGACGGGCTGTGGCGCACCGGCGCGCGCCTGGCCGAACTCGCCCAGGCCGCCCGCGATCCGCTGCTCGAGGCCGCCGCCCACGTGCTTCCGCGCCTGCGTGATGTCACCGGTGAATCGATCCAGCTCTATCGGCGCGAGGGCATCGAGCGGGTGTGTGTGGCCGGCGCCGAGCCGCGCACGGGTCTGCGCGACACCGTGCCCCCGGGCACCCGGCTGCCGATGTCGGCCGGCTCGGGAGCCAAGGTGCTCACCGCGTGGGCGGACCGGGCGGTGTGCGCCGAACTGCTGCACGGCGCGCGGTTCACCGATCGGGACCTGGCCGACGTGCGCAGCCGGGGCTGGGCGCACTCGGTGGCCGAACGCGCCGAGGGCGTGGCCTCCGTCGCGGTCCCGGTGCGTGATCGACAGGGCCGGCTGCTGGCCGCGCTGTCGGTGTCCGGGCCGACCGACCGGATCGGCCGGCGCCCCGCCGCGCACTGGGCGGGCGAGCTGATCGCCGCGGGCGAAGCCCTCGAGCGACTGCTCTGAACCGGCGTGCCGGCAACCGCCCCCGGCCCGCACGCCGCGCCCCACCCCCGCTGCGATCGCCGCACCGGGCATCGACAACCAAAAAAGTCGGACCGATCCCGGTGTGGGATCGGTCCGACTCGTGGTAGCCCCGACGGGATTCGAACCCGCGCTACCGCCTTGAGAGGGCGGCGTCCTAGGCCGCTAGACTACGGGGCCCTAGGTGTGTCCGCACGCATCGCGTGCGACTCGGCAAGACTAGCCTGTCGAGGTCCGTGAAGGGAAATCGCTTCCGCCTCCGGGACGCTGGGGTACCAGGACTCGAACCTAGAACGACTGAACCAGAATCAGCTGTGTTGCCAATTACACCATACCCCATCAGCAGATCGGCGTGACCGTGGCGAGTGCGTCTTCCTCGACTGGATCGTCGGGGATTTCGCACCCGTGTCGGCCGCATCTCTCTGCGACGATCAGAACACTACCAAGACCGATTCGAGATTCACAAATCGGCTGGTCGACGGAGTTTCCGCGGTCCGGCGACGGTGCCGGACCGCGGAGACGATCACTCCTTGGGAACCAGGGCGCGCGCCGCGGTCAGCCGGCCCAGTGTGCGCTCGCGGCCCAGCAGCTCCAGCGACTCGAACAGCGGCGGAGAGATGTGCGAACCGGACACCGCCACCCGCACCGGGGCGTAGGCCTTGCGCGGCTTGAGCTCCAGGTTCTCGATCAGCGCGGTCTTGAGCGCCTCTTCGATGGCCTCGGTGGTCCACTGGTCCACCTCGGTCAGCGCGGCCGTGGCGGCATCGAGCACGGCACCGGCGTCGGCCTTGATGTTCTTCTTCGCCGCCGCCTCGTCGACACGGAAGTCCGCCTCGTCGACGAACAGGAAGCGCAGCAGATCCCAGGCGTCGGCGAGCACCACGATCCGGGTCTGCACCAGATCGGCGGCCGTGGCCCACAGCTGCGGATCGACCTCTGCCGGCAGATCTCCGCGCGCGGTGAGGAAGGTGCGCAGGCGCGCGGCGAAATCGGCCGGGGCGAGCAGCCGGATGTGATCGGCGTTGATCGCATCGGCCTTCTTCTGGTCGAACCGGGCCGGGTTCGCGTTGACCTGACCGATGTCGAAGACCTCGACCATCTCGTCCAGCGAGAACACGTCGCGGTCGTCGGCGATCGACCAGCCCAGCAGCGCCAGGTAGTTCAGCAGCCCCTCGGGGATGAAGCCGCGGTCGCGGTGGTGGAACAGGCTCGACTCCGGGTCGCGCTTGGACAGCTTCCTGTTGCCGGTGCCGGTGACGAACGGCAGATGCCCGAACTCCGGCACCGCGTCGGCCACCCCGATGCGCATCAGTGCGCGGTACAGCGCGATCTGCCGCGGGGTCGACGAGAGCAGATCCTCACCGCGCAGCACGTGGGTGATCTTCATCATCGCGTCGTCCACCGGGTTGACCAGGGTGTAGAGCGGCTGCCCGGTGCCGCGGGTGAGCGCGAAGTCCGGCACCGAGCCGGCCTTGAACTCGACCGTCCCGCGCACCAGATCCTCCCAGCCCAGGTCCTCGTCGGGCATGCGCAGGCGGATCACCGGTTTGCGACCCTCGGCCCGGTAGGCCTCGATCTGCTCGGCCGTGAGGTCGCGGTCGAAGTTGTCGTAGCCCAGCTTCGGGTCGCGCCCGGCCGCGCGGTGCCGCTCCTCGACCTCTTCGGGGGTGGAGAAGGACTCGTAGGCCTCCCCTGCGGCCAGCAACCGGGCCACGACGTCGTCGTGGAGTTCGCGGCGCTCGGACTGCCGGTACGGCCCGTAGGGACCGCCGATGTCCGGGCCCTCGTCCCAGTTCAGCCCCAGCCAGGTCAGCCCGTCGACCAACGCGTGGTACGACTCCTCCGAGTCGCGTGCGGCGTCGGTGTCCTCGATGCGGAAGACCAGGGTGCCGCCGTGGTGGCGGGCGAAGGCCCAGTTGAACAGGGCGGTGCGGATCAACCCGACATGCGGGGTGCCCGTCGGCGACGGACAGAATCGGACACGGACAGCCGGTGCGGACGTTGCGCTCATGTCCGCCAGGTTAGCCCTCGGCGCCCGGGCCCGGTCTGCCTGGTCAGCTGCGGCGGACCACCGGATTGCGCAGCACCCCGATGCCCTCGATGTCGACCTCGACGGACTGACCGTCGACGATCGGCCCCACACCGGCCGGGGTGCCGGTCAAGATCACATCGCCCGGCAGCAGGGTCATCACCTCGGAGACCCACGCGATGATCTCGGGCACGGTGTGGATCAGCGCAGCGGTGTGTCCGTCCTGGACGACCTCACCGTCACGGCGGGTGATCACGGTCAGGTCCGCAGGATCCAGATCGGTCTCGATCCACGGTCCCAGCGGGCAGAACGTGTCATGGCTCTTGCCCCGGGTCCACTGCCCGTCGTGGCGCTGATGGTCGCGCGCGGTGACGTCGTTGGCGCAGGTGTAACCGAGCACCACCGACAGGGCGCGCTCGGCCGGCACCGACTTGGCCACCTGACCGATCACCACGGCCAACTCGCCCTCGTAATGCACCTCGGTGGAGGTGCGCGGCAGCACGATCGGCGCCTCGGGCCCGACGATCGCCGTCGACGGCTTCATGAAGATCACCGGATCCTCCGGCACCTCCGAGCCCATCTCGGCGGCGTGGTCGGCATAGTTCTTGCCCACGCAGATCACCTTCGGCGCCAGGATCGGGGCGAGCACCCGCACCTCCGGCAGCGACCAGGAACGGCCCGTGTAGGTGGGGGTGCCGAAGGGGTGGTCCTGGATCTCGCGGAGGCGGATATCCGGATTCGGGGCACCGTCGGGGGTGTGGGTGGGGCCGTCGTCGACCGTGACGAAGGCGACACCGTCGGGACTGGCGATTCGACCGAGACGCATGATGGTCATCGTACTGCCCCGCCTCGAAGGATCGCGCCGCCGTGCCCACCACCGTCCCGCCCACCGAACGCCGCGCCCTGGCGATCCTGACCGTGTCGGTGTGCGCGGGCATCGTGAACATGGTCTTTCTGAACTCGGTGGCCTTCCTGATCCCCGCGCTGGCCGAGGCGGGCATCGGCCTGAGCACCGCCGGGGTGCTGGCCGGGCTGCCGATGGGCGGCACACTGCTCACGCTCATCGGCTGGGGCGTGCTGATCGACCGGATCGGCGAACGTATCGCCCTGGTCGCCGGACTCGCCGCGACCGCGGCCGCAGCCCTCGGCGCCGCCTACGTGCCGGGACTGCCCGGACTCGGGGCGATGCTGCTGCTCGGCGGGGCCGCCGCGGCGAGCGTCAACGCCGCCACCGGCCGGGTGATCGTCGGCTGGTTCCCACCGCATCGTCGCGGTCTGGCCATGGGGGTGCGTCAGGCCGCCCAGCCGCTCGGGGTCGGGCTCGGCGCGCTGATCCTGCCGGCCTCCGCCGCGGCGCTGGGCGCCACCGAGGCGCTGCTGGTGCCCGCCGCCCTCAACGCCGGAGCCGCGCTTTTGTGCCTGGCGGTGGTGCGCGATCCGGAACCGCCCTCCCCCGCGCCCCTCCCGGCCGCGGACGCGGAGGATGAGGCGGCCCCGGAGGCAACCGTGGAGACGGCCGCGGCGAACCCCTATCGGGGCGCGACCGTGCTCCAGCGGATCCACCTGGTGTCCTTCCTGCTGGTGGTGCCGCAGTTCACCGTGTGGACCTTCGCGCTGGTGTGGCTGATCGACCGCTGCGGCTGGTCGCCGGGCTCGGCCGGCGCGCTGATCGTCGTCGCCCAGGTGCTCGGCGGGCTCGGCCGGATGGCGGCCGGCTCCTGGTCGGACATCGTCGGCAGCAGGCTGCTGCCGATCCGGATCATCGCCGGCACCGCCGGACTGACCATGGGGGCGCTCGCCCTGGCGTCGGTCTGGCCGGGCCCGATCGCGGTCGCGCTGCTGGTGGTCGCGTCCGCGGTGACCGTGGCCGACAACGGGCTGGCCTTCACCGCGGTCGCCGAGGCGGCCGGACCGTCGTGGACGGGCCGGGCACTGGGGGTGCAGAACACCGGGCAGAACCTCGGGGCCACGGTCGTGCCGCCGGTATTCGGCGCGGTGATCGCGGCGCTGGGCTATCCGGCGGCCTTCGCCCTGGCAGCCCTCGGCCCGGCGGCCGCGGTGCTGCTGGTCCCGCGCACCGGGCCCGACCGCTACGCCGTTTCGTCCACCGGCACCAGCGCCACCGGGCACGGCCCGGGCTGATCGGCCGGCTGGGCGCGCAGTCCGGTCCCGCCCGAACCGGCCAGCACGCCGCGCACGATCGCCAGCGACAAAGCCTCAAGCGCCGCCGATCGCTCCCGGCCGGCGGTGAACGGACACGACGCCAACGTGATCCGCCCCGACGCCCGGCGCGGGGCGTAGCCCAGGCGCGAGAGCGCGGTCATCGCCCCGGGCAGTCCGGGCCCGGCCACACGTGCCCGCTCACTGCCGGCCTCATGCCCCAGCCGGGTCAGGTGCACGGCGACATCACCGCCGTCGGCACACGCCGCGTCGACGGCACGCGCCAGGACCTCGGCGGCCACCCGGTCCGCCCGCGGCGGCAACTGGACCTCGATGCGGCGTTCGAGCCGGTGGTAGAGCTTCGACGGCCGGCCCGCACCGGGGCCGCTGCGACCGTTGCGGCGGGCGAACTCCACCCCCACCAGACCGACCTCGGCGAGCCGGTCGAGATGGAAGGCCGCGCTCTGCCGACTCAGCCCCACGGCCTCGGCCGCCTCATCGCGGCTGACCGGGTGCTCACGGGTGACGACGAAGTCGTAGAGCCGGCGCCGCAGCGGCTCGCGCAGCACCGCGACCGCCTCCAGGTCCTCGGCACTCGCCTGCCCGACCACCATCGCCGCACCCCCGATCCACCGGTATCCGTGCCGGTGGCGCCATGTTACGCCCGGTATAAGACGCCGCGCGGGCCCCGCCGTGACGGCGGGGCCCGCGCGGGCAGGTCACCGGGGGCGGGCCAGCGGTCAGCTCAGGCGCGCCAGGATCCGGTCGCCGACCTCGGTGGTCGACGCCTTGCCGGTGCGCTCGGCCAGGTCCGCGGCCACCGCGGCCTCGACCTTCGCCGCCGCCTCGGCATCACCCATGTGCTCGAGCAGCAGTGCCACCGACAGGATCGCGGCCGTCGGATCGGCGATGTTCTGGCCCGCGATGTCGGGCGCCGAGCCGTGCACCGGCTCGAACATCGACGGGTTGGTGCCGGTGGCGTCGATGTTGCCGCTGGCCGCCAGGCCGATGCCGCCGGAGACCGCGGCCGCCAGGTCGGTGACGATGTCGCCGAACAGGTTGTCGGTGACGATCACGTCGAAGCGGCCCGGATCGGTCACCAGGTGCACCATCGAGGCGTCGACGTGCATGTAGTCGGTGGTGACCTCCGGGTACTCGGCGGCCACCTCGTCCACGGTGCGCTTCCACAGCCAGCCGGCGTAGGCCAGCACGTTGTTCTTGTGCACCAGGGTGACGTGTTTGCGCCGGGCCATCGCCTTGTCGAAGGCGTAGCGCACCACGCGCTCGACCCCGTAGCGGGTGTTGGTCGACACCTCGGTGGCGACCTCGTGCGGGGTGTTCTTGCGGATGACCCCGCCGGTGCCGGTGTACGGCCCCTCGGTGCCTTCGCGCACCACCAGGAAGTCGATATCGCCCGCATCGGCCAGCGGCGAGTCCATGCCCGGGTAGAGCTTGGACGGGCGCAGGTTGACGTGGTGGTCGAGCGCGAACCGGGTGTCGAGCAGCAGGTTGCGTTCGAGCAGACCCGAGGGCACCGACGGGTCGCCGATGGCGCCCAGCAGGATCGCGTCGTGGGTGCGGATGTCGTCGAGCACGCCGTCGGGCATCAGCTCGCCGGTCGCGTGGTAGCGCTTGGCGCCCAGGTCGTATTCGGTGATCTGCGCACCGGGTGCGACCTTGTCGAGCACGCGCAGCGCCTGGCCGACGACCTCGGGCCCGATGCCGTCACCGGCGATGACTGCAAGCTTCATGATCCCTCGCTTATCCGAGCCGGGGCCCGCGTGCGGGCCCCGGCGGTGTGTCGTATGAAAGGCGCTGTCAGGCCAGGTCGACCTGCAGGGCGCGCGAGGCGGAGACCGCGGCGCCGAGCCGGTCGAGCAGTTCGGCCGGGATGCGCTCGGCCAGGCGCAGGATGATCGTCGCGCCGTCGCCCTCGGCGTCGTGCGACAGACCGGCCGCCTGGATGTCCACGCCCGCATCGCCGAGCACGGTGCCGACCTTGCCGAGCGCGCCCGGCGCGTCGACGTAGCTGATCAGCACGTTCACGCCCTCGGCGCGGATGTCGAAGCCACGGCCGTTGATGCGGATGACCTTCTCCACCTGGTCCAGGCCGGTCAGCGCGCCGGAGACCCGGGAGACCTCGCCGGTGGCGGTGACCGCACGCACCTCGACCACCGAGCGGTGGGTGTTGGACTCGGTGTGGCTCTCCACCGCCACCGACACGCCGCGCTCGGCCGCCATCTGCGGGGCGTTGACGAACGTGACCGGGTCGTCGGTGATCGACGAGAACAGGCCGCGCAGCGCCGCCAGGCCGAGGATGTCGACGTTGGCCGCCGACAGCTCGCCGAAGACGTTGACCTGCACCGTGGTGGGCACGCCCTCGGACAGCTCGCCGGCCAGCAGGCCGAGCTTGCGGGTCAGGTCCAGCCAGGGCGAGACCTCCTCGCCGACCGGGCCGCCGGAGACGTTGACCGCGTCGGGCACGAACTCCCCGGCCAGAGCCAGCAGCACCGAGGCCGCGACGTCGGTGCCGGCGCGGTCCTGCGCCTCGGCGGTCGAGGCGCCCAGGTGCGGGGTCACCACGACCTGGTCGAGCTCGTACAGCGGCGAGTCGGTGCACGGCTCGGTCTCGTAGACGTCGAAGCCGGCGCCACGCACCCGCCCGTCGGCGATCGCGTCGGCCAGGGCCTGCTCGTCGATCAGCCCGCCGCGGGCGGCGTTGACGAAGATCACACCCGGCTTGACGGTCTTGAGCTTCTCGGCGTCGATCAGACCCTTGGTCTCCTCGGTCTTGGGCAGGTGCACCGAGACGAAGTCGGCGCGGGCCAGCAGCTCGTCGAGTTCGACCAGCTCGATGCCCAGCTGCGCGGCGCGCGCGGCCGGCAGGTACGGGTCGTAGGCGATGATCTTGGTCTCGAAGGCCGCCATGCGCTGCGCGAACAGCTGGCCGATCCGGCCGAGCCCGACCACGCCGACGGTCTTGCCGAGGATCTCCACACCGTTGAACGCGCTGCGCTTCCAGGTGTGCTCGCGCAGCGTCTTGTCGGCCGCGGCGACCTGGCGGGCGGTGGCCATCAGCAGCGCCACGGCGTGCTCGGCCGCGGAGTGGATGTTCGAGGTCGGTGCGTTGACGACCATGACCCCGCGCTCGGTGGCGGCGGGGATGTCCACGTTGTCCAGGCCGACCCCGGCCCGACCGACGATCTTCAGCTGCGGGGCCGCGGCCAGCACCTCGGCGTCCACGGTGGTCGCCGAACGGACCAGGATCGCGTCCGCCTCGGGCACCGCGGCGAGCAGCTCGTCCCGGTTCGGCCCGTCCACCCAGCGCACCTCGACCGAGTCGCCGAGCGCTTCGACGGTGGACTGGGCGAGCTTGTCCGCGATCAGGACCACTGGCCGACCTGAGTTACTCACTGCTGGGACTCCCTGCTTATAGACACTGGTGTGCGGTCGACGGTCGAATCGAGGTTCCGGCCGTACCGCTGGGTAGTTTACGGTGCCGCCCGGCCCGCCTCGCATCCGGTGGCGGGCCGTGGGCGGCGACACAGCGTGGGAACCGTGCCGTGAGTCCGGCGCCGGGCCCTGCCATCCCGTAGAATCCGCCGGAGACCCATCGCGTTGCGGTGGGCGACGATGAGGGGACACGACGCACGTGATCAAGAAGTTCGCGGTCGGCGCGATCGCCGCCGCCACCACTGCCGCCGCCACGGTGACCATGGCCGCCGCCACCGCACAGGCCGCACCGGTCGCCGCACTCGGCGGCGGGTCGGGCATCGTCGTCGGGGGCGACTCGGCCTGCACCCTGACCACCATCGGCGAGGACGACCAGAACCGCCTGGTGGGCATCACCGCCGGCCACTGCGGCCCCGAGGGCGCCCCGGTCGCCGCCGAATACCTCGGCGGCGCAGACCAGGTCGGCACCGTGGCCTATGTCGATCCGGACCTGGACATCGCGGTCATCGAATTCGACCGCGACAAGGTCCACCCGCTCAAGCGCGTGGGCAACGTCACCGTCAACGATCTGGGCACCGAGCCGGCCCCGCTGTCGATCGTGTGCAAGGAGGGCCGCACCACCGCGAACACCTGCGGCATCTCCTGGATCACCGATCCGGTCTATCAGGAGAGCTGGAACTCGCTGTGCATCGCCGGCGGCGACTCGGGCGCACCGGTGGTGGTCGACCAGACCCTGGTCGGCATGGTCAACGGCTACCTGGAGTTCGCCTGCGTGGGGCCGATGGTCGGCACCACCATGGAGGCGACGCTGAACTCCATCGATCAGCACAGCCCGGTCGGCAAGGGCTTCCGCCCCACCGCCTGACCGGCGCGCACACACCTAACGACGGCCCCGGGACCGGATCGGTCCCGGGGCCGTCGCCTATCTTCATGCCTCTGCCCCCTGCGGGCCGCAGGGCCGGGCCGCTCGATGCAGGGGCACCCACGTGTCCCTCTCCGCCCGTGCCCCACCGACCCGCCCTGTCGGCGCCCCGGCCGCCGGCCGGGGCGCAGAATACCGCGCGCCCCGCCACGGGTTGGTTTTTCCGTGGCGGGGCGCGCGGTGATCGGCCGTCCGGCGCTCAGGCGGGGGCCGGTCTGCGTGGCCAGTCGATCAGGCGGTCTCGGTGATCGGCCGGTCGACCCAGCTCATCAGACCGCGCAGCTTGGCGCCGACGATCTCGATCGGGTGCTCGGCGTTCTGCTTGCGCAGGCCCTCGAGCTCGGTGTTGCCGTTCTCGACGTTGGCGACCAGACGGCGGGTGAACTCACCCGACTGGATGTCGGCCAGGATCTCCTTCATCCGCTCCTTGGTGCCGGCGTCGATCACGCGCGGGCCGGAGATGTAGCCGCCGAACTCCGCGGTGTCGGACACCGAGTAGTTCATCCGGGCGATGCCGCCCTCGTACATCAGGTCCACGATCAGCTTGAGCTCATGCAGGACCTCGAAGTAGGCCATCTCCGGGGCGTAGCCGGCCTCGACCATGACCTCGAAACCGGTCTTGACCAGTTCCTCGGTGCCGCCGCACAGCACGGCCTGCTCACCGAACAGGTCGGTCTCGGTCTCTTCCTTGAAGGTGGTCTTGATGACCCCGGCGCGGGTGCCGCCGATGCCCTTGGCGTACGACAGCAGCAGCGCCTGGCCGTCTCCGTTGGGGTCCTGATCCAGTGCGATCAGCGCGGGCACGCCCTTGCCGTCGACGAACTGGCGACGGACCAGGTGGCCCGGGCCCTTCGGCGCGACCATGCCGACGATGACGTTCTCGGGCGGGGTGATCAGGTCGAAGTGGATGTTCAGGCCGTGCCCGAACAGCAGCGCGTCGCCGGCCTTCAGGCCCGGGGCGATGTCCTCGGTGTAGATCTGCGCCTGCGCGGTGTCCGGGGCGAGCACCATGATCACGTCGGCCCACTCGGAGACCTCGGCGGGGGTGCCGACGGTCAGACCGGCCTCCTCGGCCTTGGGCCGCGACTTCGAGCCCTCCTTCAGACCGATGCGCACCTCGACGCCGGAGTCGCGCAGGCTCAGCGAGTGCGCGTGCCCCTGGCTGCCGTAGCCGATGACCGCGACCTTGCGGCCCTGGATGATCGACAGATCCGCATCGTCGTCGTAGAAGATCTCGATTGCCACTTTCGTGTTCCCTTCGTGTGCGCCGGCCTCCGTCGGGCCGGCGTGTTGACGTATCTCGCGCCTCACGCCTCGTGCGGGGACGCTACTGCACTCACGGTGGGCCCGCGCCCACCGGTATCCGGTCTGGCCGGTCTAGCGCGTGGCGGTGATCGACTTGGGGCCGCGGCCCACGGCCACCACCCCCGACTGCACGATCTCGCGGATCCCGTAGTCGTCGAGCATGCGCATCAGCGCCTCGAGCTTGTCGCGCGTGCCGGTCGCCTCGATCGTCAGCGCCTCCGGGGAGGCGTCGATGACCTTGGCGCGGAACAGCCCGACCACCTCGATGACCTGGCTGCGCACCGTGGCGTCGGCGCGCACCTTGATCAGCACCAGTTCGCGGTTGACCGAGGACTCCGGGTCCTGCTCGACGATCTTGATGACGTTGATCAGCTTGTTGAGCTGCTTGGTCACCTGCTCGAGCGGGAAGTCCTTGACGGTGACCACGATGGTCATCCGCGAGATCCCCGGCACCTCGGTCGACCCGACGGCGAGCGAGGAGATGTTGTAGCCGCGGCGCGAGAACAGCGAGGAGACCCGGGCGAGCACGCCCGGCTTGTCCTCCACCAGCACCGACAGGGTGTGGGTCGACGTCACTTCTGGATCTCCTTGGTCTCGGCGGCCTGCTCGAGTTCTTCGACCACCTCGGCGACGGCGATCTCGTCCTCGTCGAACAGCGGACGGATGTCGCGGGCGGCCATGATCTCGTCGTTGCTGGTGCCCGAGGCGACCATCGGCCACACCTGTGCGTCGGCGCCGACGACGAAGTCGATGACCACCGGGCGGTCGTCGATCGCCCGGGCCTGGGCGATGATCTCGTCGACGTCCTCGGGCCGGCTGCAGCGCAGGCCCACGCAGCCGAGCGCCTCGGCCAGCTTGACGAAGTCCGGGATCATCTTCGAGTGCGTGGCCAGATCGGTGTTGGAGTAGCGCTCGTCGTAGAACAGGGTCTGCCACTGGCGGACCATGCCCAGGTTGCCGTTGTTGATCAGCGCGACCTTGAACGGCACCCCCTCCAGGGCGGCGGTGGCCAGCTCCTGGTTGGTCATCTGGAAGCAGCCGTCCCCGTCGACCGCCCAGACCTCCTTGTCCGGGGCGCCCATCTTCGCGCCCAGGGCGGCCGGGATCGAGTAGCCCATGGTACCCAGCCCACCGGAGTTGAGCCAGGTGCGCGGATGCTCGTAGTCGATGAACTGCGCGGCCCACATCTGGTGCTGGCCCACCCCGGCGACGTAGATCGCCTCGGGGCCGGCCGCGGCGCTGAGCCGCTCGAACACGTACTCGGGTGCGAGCGAACCGTCGGCCGGGTGATCGAAGCTCAAGGGGTAGGTCTCCTTGAGCCCGTCCAGGTACTCCCACCACTGGCTCAGATCCGGCGCGGGCGAGGTCTCCCGGTCGGCCTTGATCGCGGCGATCAGCTCGGTGATCACCTCGCGGGCGTCACCGACGATCGGCACGTCGGCGTGCCGGTTCTTGCCGATCTCGGCCGGGTCGATGTCGGCATGGATGACCTTGGCGTCGGGGGCGAAGCTGTCGAGCTGACCGGTGACCCGGTCGTCGAAGCGGGCGCCGAGGGTCACCAGCAGGTCGGCGCGCTGCAGCGCGGCCACCGCCGAGACCGCACCGTGCATGCCGGGCATGCCGCAGTGCTGCGGATGGCTGTCGGGGAACGCCCCGCGCGCCATCAGGGTGGTGACCACCGGGATGCCGGTCAGTTCGGCGAGCTCGTGCAGCTCGGCCGAGGCCTCGGCCTTGATCACCCCGCCGCCGACGTACAGCACGGGGGCCTTCGACCGGGCGATCATCCGGGCGGCCTCGCGCACCTGCTTGCCGTGCGGCTTGGTCACCGGCCGGTAGCCGGGCAGGTTCAGCTCCGGCGGCCAGGAGAACGTGGTGTCGGCCTGCAGGACGTCCTTCGGGATGTCGACCAGCACCGCGCCCGGGCGGCCGGACTCGGCCAGGTGGAAGGCCTCGGCGATCACCCGCGGGATGTCGGCGGCCTCGCCGACCAGGAAGTTGTGCTTGGTGATCGGCATGGTGATGCCGGAGATGTCGGCCTCCTGGAAGCCGTCGCTGCCGATCAGCGAGCGGGCCACCTGACCGGTGATCGCGACCACCGGCACCGAGTCCATCTGCGCGTCGGCCAGCGGGGTGACCAGGTTCGTCGCACCGGGGCCGGAGGTGGCCATGCACACCCCGACCCGGCCGGTGACCTGCGCGTAGCCGGTCGCGGCGTGGCCGGCGCCCTGCTCGTGGCGCACCAGATCGGAA
>JAJYRZ010000071.1 GCA_021793835.1 Actinomycetes bacterium
TGTGCGACACCACCCACCGCACGCCGGTCCGACTGCCGGGTCGTCGCCGCAGGGCGGACTGAACGTTCAGCCTCGGTCTCCTGCGCCGGCACCGGGGCTCTGGTCGGCCGCACCGTCCCAGGACGCACCGTTCCAGGACGCGAACAGGCGTGCGCTCAGGTCGTCCTCGACGGTCGACAGCGCGGCGATACCGAAGGCGATGTCGTCGGCCAGGGTCGGGTCGTGTTCCACCAGCTGCGCCACCACGTCGTGCCGCAGCACCTGCTCGTGCACCGCGTCGGCCAGCACGTGTTCGCTGTAGAACAGTCTGCACTCGCCAGGTGCGCCCAGCCGGTCGAGCGCATCGACCAGTCGCTTGGCGCCCGGACCGGTACTGACCTCGGTCCCGACGAAATGACCGACCGCGGCTCCTCGCCACCGCCGGTGCAGGGCGAAGACGGAGGGCAGGTTCGCAGCCGCCAGCGCCTCGGCCGGCACCTGGTCGACGTACGCCAGATAGTCCGGCCGCAGGTCTGCGGCCCGCAGTAGTTCACGGAAGAGTTCGGCGTGCACATGGTCGCCGCGGCCGCCACCGAACTCGTCGAACGACACCGCCACCACACCCGCCTTTGCCCATGCGCGCAGGCGCGGAACCAGCCAGATGTACGGATCCGACTCCTTGAGCTGGTAGATCGATCTGTGCACGAAGTAGTCCTGCATCTGC
This sequence comes from Actinomycetes bacterium, assembly GCA_021793835.1. GTDB lineage: Bacteria > Actinomycetota > Actinomycetes > Mycobacteriales > Mycobacteriaceae > Tomitella. Next base: position 704 of record JAJYRZ010000071.1, read on the forward strand.
GACCAGCTGCCGTGATCGCGCAGATACCCGGAGGCACCGGTGTCGTCCGGGTCGTCGGCGAGCAGCCGGTCGATCTGATCGTCGAGTGCGGGCACCTGGCCGATCCGGTCACGCAGCGCATCGAGGAACCGATGTTCGATGCGGCCGCGGATGGTCAGCAGGTCCGGGTCCCACTCCCGATCGTCGGACACCTCCGCGAAGCCGCGATAGTGCAGTTCGTACAGCACCAGCAGCGCCGACTGCAGATCGTCGCCGAACGGATCGGCGTCGGCGACCGGTGCGTCCGGCAGGGAAGCGGTGGCCTTCGCGGAGACCACCGCTTCACACACCGCCGCCGATACCGGCCCGCGGGGAGCCGGCAACAGCGGCTGCAGTGTCGTGCCCGCCATCAGTCGGGTGCCTGGTGGTCGGGCTCGACCGGCTGGGTCCGAGCACGGTCCTCGGCGTTGCCGGGGCGACCGGAGTCGACGCGTTCCGTCTCGACCTTGTCTTCCATGTCATCGACCAGATCGGACAGTTCGTCACGTTCGTCTCGGTCGGCGGGTCGGGTTCGGTGTCGATCGAATTCATCGGCAGCCATGGATCCTCCTTCATACGGGATCATCTGTCCGACTACCCGAGGGAGCTCATCGATAAACGTGCCGAGGGGCGCCCGTAGATCGGGCGCCCCTCGGGTCGTCGAAGTCACGTCTGGATCGCGTCGCGGCGACCTGGCGTGGCGTCATGCCGCCATCGGCATCCGATAGCGACGTTCGTATCGACGAGCACCGTCGCGGGTCATATACGGTTCGAGCGGATCGCCGTGTGCCTCGTAGCGCGCGATCAGGAACCAGGCGCCTGCACCCAGTGCGATCCCGCCGACACCGACGACCGCACCGATGGCGGCGTAGGTGTAGAACGAACTGGCGAATGCCACGATCGCCAGACCGCCGGCGGTGACGCCGACGAGGAACAGTAGATAGGCGGCCAATCCGCGGAAGTTACTTCGCACGGTTCTCACCCTCTTTCCCTGTACCGAAACGTCACGGTGACGTATCGGGCAGCTGACCTGGGGAACCGGCGGCCTACCGGTCACCGCGGTGATCCGGCTGCCACCTCCATTGTGTCGGAAATCACACGATTCCGCCAGGGCTGCGCATCGGGCCTCGGGTTCCCGGAAGCGGCCGGGGGTAAACATCCGGTGGAACCCGGCGGCTCACAGGTCCGTCGCGGTCGCGCCCGGCCGGCTGCGCACGCGGGCGACCGAGCCGGGCGCCGGGCGACGTCGAAGCGCAGACGTGGGACGGCCAGCTGCGGACCGGGCGTCGGTGGGCACCTGCGCCGATGGCGGCCGCTGAGCGGAGGTGCCTGCGTGGCGGCCCTTCGGCGTTGATGGATAAACAACCGATAATATACATTATGTCAACTAACGTGGGCGGGGCTCAGCCCGGCCCCGCCGGGCGCCGCCACGGCTCCACCCCTGCCGCGCCCCGATAGACGTAGACCGGCCCCGACGGATCCGCCACCGGCGCCGGTCGACGGCTACGAATCGGCCGAGCGACCACGCCGGTGTCCATCAGGTGCTCGACCAGGATCCGCGCCGTGAGGTCGATACCGGGATCCGGACTGACCGACCGCGGTGACCGATCATCGCGCCACAGCCGCACCCGTGCACAATGCGCGTCCGGACCGCACAACTCCCAGATCTCCGTCCAGTCGTCATGGCGGTCCGTCGACGGTCCCACGATCCGGATCCGGTCGAAATCCACGCGGGCGGTGTCGACGGTGCTGTCCGGCGGGACGATCAGCGCTACCGGTCCCCGAGCGCCCCGACGGAGGACCTCGATGACCACGGGATCGTCCGGGGCGGCCGCAGAGCGCGTGGGCCCGGTGGTCACGACCATCGGCTCGCCTGCTGCGACGATCACCAGACCACGCTCGAGCCGCCCGCGCGTTACGGGCGGCCCCGGAACCAGAGGCGCGCCGAACACCCCGCGGACCGACCGGGGATCGACACTGTCCGCCCACCGGTGCCAGCGGCGCCATGCACGTTCGTCATGGCGGGCCAGCTCGAGTTCGATCCGATCCCGGTCGGCCTCACCCAGCCCCAGTTCGTCGCCGTAGAACAACCGGATCGGTGCGGCGTCCGCCCACGGGAACCACACGGCGGATCCGAACACGGTGCCCGTGGCCACGACGGCGGACGGCAGCGCCATGGTGCGCTCGACAGACAGCACCAGAAGCCGACGATGCTGCGTGCGAGCCGAGACGATGCCGTCGGCCAACCGCCCCACCTGCTCGATCAGCCCCCAGGGTCCGCCTCCCCCGACGGCGACGGGCGGGACGGACCCCGACTGCAGTGCCCGATCGCCGACACTGAACAGCTCCGGTTGCACGTCACCGGGAGGCGGCGACGGCGCGAACCTGCTCAGCCACAGATAAGCGCCGATCCGGGCGCCCGTGCGCACCATGCGGCGCAGCTGCTCGGTCGCCCCGTCGATCACGGACAGTCCTCGCTCGATGTCGAGCTCGCCGTCGGCGCCGATCGCCCGGTAGAGCGCGGCGGCCAGAACCACCGGGCCTTGACGTGGCGGAATCCGCCTCTCACCCATCGCCGCGCTCACCTGGCCGGCCAGCTCGATGATCTGCGGAGCCCACGCGGTGAGTTCGGCGCGTTCGGCTTCGGACGGCACGAGCGCATGCTCGGCGGTCGACCACAGGGTCATCCCCTCCGCCAACAGATCCGAACCGATCGAAGGCTCCGTCGGCGGCGCGCCGCGATGTGCGGCCGACAGACCGGCCGATAACGGATCGCGGTCCACTTCCGGCAGGGTACGGCGGCGGAGATCGAGCGCCATGAGCCACTCGGCCGGCACGCGGAGCGCGATCGACCGGGCCAGGCGTTCACGCTCCGGTCCCCCGAAGTCGATCCGGCCCCATCCGGAGAAGTACAGGCGCACCACGTCCGCACCGACCCCCTCGAGCACCCACCGCAGTTCGCGGCCACCGGTATCGGTCACCGGCCCGTAGGGCTGCAGGGGCGGTTCGATCTCATAGGTCTCGCCGGCCTCGATGACCAGTCCCTCACCGTCTGCCGCGACGACCTGCCACACCCGTTCCCCGATCGGGCGAGCGGTATGGACCGCGCCCCACGGGCCGACCTCCGGAATCGCCGGATCGATGGTGCGCGGACGTCGATCAGAACTGCTCATGGGCGGGCCTCCCGGTGCGGATCTTCCGGTCCATCGTGACCTCACCTGATGAGCAGCGGCGCGGTTATCCCCGATCGGACCAGGCCTGACCGGGCGCCTGCCAGTGCACGACCGTGGTCGTGGTCATCTCGTCCAGCAGCTCCGGGCCGAAGCCGAAGCCCTGGCCGCTGATGCCGCGCGGTTGTGCTGCCCCACCGGGTGCGCCGCCGAAGACCGCGTTGATCTTCACCGTCCCCACCGGCAGCCCGGTGATCGCAGACTGCGCGTGTGCGGTGTCGGCCGTCAGGACAGTCGCTCCCAGCCCGTACCGATCGGCGGCCGCCGTTGCCAGGCCGGCGGCGAAATCGTCCACGACCTGAACCGGCGCCACCGGTCCGAAGACCTCTTCTCGCATGACCGCCATGGTGTCCGTGCAGTCGGCCAGCACCGTCGGCGGGTACCAGGCTCCCGGGGCCGACGGAATCGTCCCGCCCGCGATGGGGCGCGCCCCGGCGGAGACTGCCTGCTCGACGAGCCGGTGCACCCCGGTGCGGTGCGGCAGGTCCACCAGCGGGCCGATCCTCTCCCGCCACGTCTCCGCCTGACCGGCCAGTTCGCCGAGGAACTCCTCGGCGATGTCGGCGGCGACATAGATCCGTTCCACCGACACGCAGATCTGCCCGGCGTTGGCGAAAGCGCCGAGTGCGGCCTGCTCCGCCGCCCAGCGCGGCGAGACGTCCGCGTCGATCACCAACGCGTCGTTGCCGCCGTTCTCCCGCAGCGATTTCGCGCCGCGTTCCGCGCACGTGCGCGCTATGTCGGCGCCGGTGGCCGACCCTCCCACGTGGGCCACCACGGCGATCCGTTCGTCGGCGGCGACGGCGGCACCCACCGCGCCGGAACCGTCCAGGACGCCGAGCACGTCGTCCGGCAACGTCTCGGCCACCGTCTCGGCGAATCTCCGGCCGGTGTGCGGGCAGCGTTCGCTGGGCTTGTGCACCACGGTGTTGCCGGTGACGACCGCCGCGCCGATCAGGCCCGCCGCGATCGCCACCGGATCGTTCCACGGGGTGAGCACCGCCACCACACCGTGTGGGCGGTGGGCCATCAGATCGACCGCACCGTGCGCGCCCTGAAGGCTGCGGCCCCGGTGCAGCGGCCCGAGCTGCGCATACTGGCGCAGCGTGCCGACCGCGGCCGCCACCCCGCCGACGCAGTCCGCCCACGTCTTGCCCGTCTCCCGTTGATTCCACCGCGCCAGTTCGTCCGCGCGCTTCTCCACACCGTCGGCCGCCGCGGCGAGTAGTCGTCCCCGCTCCGCCGGTTCGGTGCGCGCCCAACCGGGTGCCGCCCGGGCCGCGTCGGCGATCACCGAGTCGATGAGCGCGGGGCCGGCATGCGGCACACAACCGACGAAGTCTCCCGTGGCCGGGTCGGTGATCGCCGACTCCCCTGCGGCGCCGGGGCGGTCGGTCGCTGTCGTGTGGCGTGGCGTCGTGATCGTCATCCCGGTGCGGTACCCCGTTGCCCGAGATTCATGCGCCGGTGGGTCCGCTCACGGGTCGCACAGGCGCTCGCCGAGCACGACGGGCCGGTGGGATACGGCCGAACCGGCCGATCCCTTGCACAGCGCGCACGGCTCGCGTTACATGGTGGTCATCACGGCTGAGATCCCAGGAGGTGCCCGGTGAGTCTGCGCGATCAGGCCCGCAAGTGGCCGCTGCTCAAACAGTTGACCGGCTCGGACCTTCTGGGCCGCGGGGCCGCTGCGCAGTCGCGCAAGTATCTGGAGATCACCCCGCACACCAAGTCGGCCGACAAGGTCGTCAAGAGCATCTGCCCGTACTGCGCGGTCGGCTGCGGCCAGGACGTCTTCGTCAAGGACGGCAAGGTCACCCAGATCGAGGGCGACGACGACTCCCCCGTCTCGCGCGGCCGGCTGTGCCCGAAGGGCTCGGCCAGCAAGCAGCTGGTGACCAACCCGGACCGGGTCACCACCGTGCTGCACCGCAAGCCCTACGCCACCGAATGGGAGGAGCTGGATCTGGAGACCGCCATGGAGATGGTGGTCGACAGGGTCCTGGCCTCCCGGGACGAGTTCTTCGAGTGGGAGGACGCGGACGGCACGCGGGTGCGCCGCACCGCCGGGATCGCCAGCCTGGGCGGGGCGACCCTGGACAACGAAGAGAACTACCTGATGAAGAAGCTCTACACCTCGCTCGGCGCGGTGGAAGTGGAGAATCAGGCGAGGATTTGACACTCCTCCACCGTTCCCGGTCTGGGAACTTCGTTCGGCCGCGGCGGCGCCACCGGCTACCTGCAGGACCTGGAGAATGCGGACTGCATCATCATCCAGGGCTCCAACATGGCCGAGTGCCATCCGGTGGGCTTCCAGTGGGTGATGGAGGCCAAGCGCAAGGGCGCCAAGATCATCCACGTCGACCCGCGGTTCACCCGCACCTCGGCGGTGTCGGACATGCACGTGCCCGTGCGCGCCGGTGCGGACATCGCCTTCTTAGGCGGGCTGATCCATCACGTGCTGGAGAACGAGGCGTACTTCCGCGACTACGTCGTGGCGTACACCAACGCCCCGATGATCGTCGGTGACGACTTCGAGGACACCGAGGATCTGGCGGGCCTGTTCTCCGGTTTCGACGAGGAGGGACGCACCTACGACACCAGCTCCTGGCAGTACCGGGGTGCGCAGAAGTCGGCGGCCGCAGGGGCGCGCGACGCGGATGCCGGCGAGTCCGAGGCGGCTGGCAGCGGCGGCGCACTGTCGGACCGCGCGGTCGAACGTCCCGACCGTGACGACACCCTGCAGGATCCGCGTTGCGTCCTGCAGATCCTGCGACGCCACTTCTCCCGGTACACCCCCGAGATGGTCGAGGAGGTCACCGGTGTGCCGCAGGCCGATTTCCTGGCCGTGGCCGAAGCGCTGGTGGCCAATTCGAGTCGTGACCGCACCACCGCGTTCTGCTACGCGGTGGGCTGGACTCAGCACACGGTCGGTGTGCAGTACATCCGTACCGCGGCGATCCTGCAGCTGTTGATGGGCAACATCGGTCGACCGGGCGGCGGGATCATGGCGCTGCGCGGACACGCCTCCATCCAGGGCTCGACCGACATCCCGACCCTGTACAACCTGCTGCCCGGTTACATCCCGATGCCCCACGGGCACCGGCACCTGGACCTGGAGTCCTTCGTCGGCGCGAACGCCGGTGCGAAGGGCTACTGGGGCAACATGCGCCAGTACACCGTCAGCCTGCTCAAGTCCTGGTGGGGCGATGCGGCCACCGCGGACAACGATTTCTGCTTCGACTATCTGCCGCGGATCACCGGCAACCACGATTCGACCGCCACGGTCGAACGGCAGTTGACGCAGGGCGGCGGCGGATATTTCCTCGTCGGTGAGAATCCGGCGGTGGGCACCGCGAACGGACGGATGCAGCGCTTTGGACTGGCCAACCTCGATTGGCTGGTCGTGCGCGATCTGGCGATGATCGAATCGGCGACGTTCTGGAAGGACGGGCCGGAGATCGAGACCGGAGAACTGCGCACCGAGGACATCGGCACCGAGGTGTTCTTCTTCCCCGCCGCCAACCATGTGGAGAAGCAGGGCAGTTTCACCAACACCCAGCGCATGCTCCAGTGGCACCGGCAGGCCGTCGAACCGCCCGGTGACGCGCGTAGCGAACTGTGGTTCTACTACCACCTGGGACGGATGCTCAAGGAACGGCTGGCCGGTTCGACCGACGAGCGCGATCGTCCGCTGCTGGACCTGACCTGGGACTACCGGCTCGAACCCGGCACCGACGAACCCGATGCGGTGTCCGTGCTCGAGGAGATCAACGGCACCGGTCCGGACGGCGCTCCCCTGTCGAGCTACACCGAGCTGAAAGACGACGGTTCGACCCGCTGCGGCTGTTGGATCTACTGCGGCGTCTACGCCGACGGGGTGAACCAGGCCGACCGGCGGGTGAGCCGGCACGAGCAGGACCACGTCGCCGCCGAATGGGGCTGGGCGTGGCCGGCGAACCGCCGCGTGCTCTACAACCGCGCGTCCGCCGATCCGCAAGGCCGGCCGTGGAGCGAACGTAAGAAGCTGGTGTGGTGGGATCCGCAGGCCGGAGACGGAAAGGGCCGCTGGGTCGGTCCGGACGTCCCGGACTTCCAGGTCGACAAGGCACCGGACTATGTGCCGCCCGAGGGCGCGAAGGCCGAGGATGCGATCGGCGGGGACGAGCCGTTCATCATGCAGGACGACGGACGGGGCTGGCTGTTCGCGCCCGCGGGCCTGAAGGACGGACCGATGCCCACGCATTACGAGCCGCCCGAATCGCCGCTGCGCAATCCGCTGTATCCGCAGCAGTCCAACCCTGCGCGCCTGCCCCACCCCGGACCGCTGAACCGCTACAACCCGGCCCACGGGGCGCCGGGCACCGACGTGTTCCCGTACATATTCACCACCTACCGGCTCACCGAACACCACACCGCCGGTGGGATGAGCCGAACCCTGTCCTATCTGTCGGAGCTCCAGCCCGAGTTCTTCTGTGAGGTCAGCCCCGAACTGGCCGAGCAGCGCGGACTGGTCAACGGCGGGTGGGCGACGATCGTCACCGCCCGGACCGCGATCGAGGCCCGCGTCCTGGTCACGCGCCGGATGCGTCCGCTGCGTGCCGGGGGCCAGACCGTCCACCAGATCGGCCTGCCCTACCACTGGGGCCAGAGCGGGCTGAGCACCGGTGATTCGGCCAACGATCTGCTGCCGCAGACGCTCGATCCGAACGTGTCCATCCCGGCCACCAAGTCCACCAGCTGCGACATCCAGCCGGGCAGACGACCGCGGGGCCCCGCGCTGACCGAATACGTGGCGGAGTATCGGCGGCGCGCCGGGGTCAACCCGGAGACCGGAACGGAGGCGTAGAGATGTCGGAATTCCTGTCGAACCTGGGACGGTCCTTCTTCGGACCGGTCGACCCGGCGCCCGACGCCGGCTGGGACGATCCGCCGCCGCGCAAAGGCTTCTTCACCGACACCTCGGTGTGCATCGGCTGCAAGGCCTGCGAAGTGGCGTGCAAGGAGTGGAACGCCATTCCCGAGGACGGGATGGAACTGACCGGGATGTCCTACGACAACACCGGCGGGCTCGGCGCGTCGACCTGGCGTCATGTGGCGTTCATCGAGCAGGAGGTGCCCGCCGGTGGCGGCATCAACGCCCACGACCACACCCGTCCCGAGCCGGTGGATTTGGGCATGCCGACCACCACCCTTCCCGGTGACCGCGAGGACGCCGGGGTGGCCACCGATTTCCGGTGGCTGATGGAGTCGAACGTGTGCAAGCACTGCACGCACGCCGCCTGCCTGGACGTGTGCCCCACCGGTGCGCTGTTCCGCACCGAGTTCGGCACCGTCGTCGTCCAGGACGACATCTGCAACGGCTGCGGCTACTGCGTGCCGGCCTGCCCCTACGGGGTGATCGAGCGGCGCACCGGTCCGGAGGACGACGCCGCGGTGGGGCTCGCCCAGAAGTGCACCCTGTGTTACGACCGGCTCTCCGACGGGATGGAGCCGGCGTGCGCGAAGGCCTGCCCCACCGAGTCGATCCAGTTCGGCGACGTCGACGAGCTGCGTGAACGCGCCGACCGGCGTTTGGCCGAGGTCATGGGCGTCGAACCGCGCGCCCAGCTCTACGGCCGCGACGAGAACAACGGCGTCGGCGGCACGGGCGCGTTCTTCCTGCTGCTCGACGATCCCGAGGTCTACGGGCTGCCGCCCGACCCCGAGGTCACCACCAAGCATCTGCCCGGGATGTGGCGGCAGGCCGCGCTGGCGGCCGGCACCCTGCTGGCCGGTGCCCTCGCCGCCTTCGCCACCGGGAATAACCGATGAGCGCCGGCGACATCCGCGAAGCCGGCACCGGTTCCGGGCGCCGCCGAGGCGGGCGCCGGGGCGGTGGGCGGCGCGGTGAGCAGAAGATGGTGCCGCAGGCAAAGTTCGAGTCTTACTACGGTCGCCCCGTGGTCAAGGCCTCCCCGTGGACCGCGGACATCCCGATCTACCTGTTCCTCGGCGGTGTGGCGGGCGGTTCGTCCCTGTTGGCCGCAGGCGCCGATCTGGCCGATGCGCCGACCCAACGCCGGTTCGGCCGCGGTGTCGCACTCGGTGCCGTAACGGGCAGTCTCGTGTTCTTGATCAAGGATCTCGGCCGACCGAGCCGGTTCCACCACATGATGCGCGTGCTCAAGGTGACCTCGCCGATGAGCGTCGGCACGTGGATCCTCACCGCTTACGGCCCGGGCGCGGGTGTCGCCGTGGCCTCGGAGATGACCGGCCTGCTCCCCGCCCGTGTGCGCCGGTCGTGCCTGGTCGCACCGCTGGTGCGTAAGGCCCCACTCCTCGGCCGCATCGGCGGGCTGTGGGCGGCGGCCTGGGCCCCCGCCGTCGCCTCGTATACCGCGGTGCTGCTCACCGACACCGCCACCCCGACCTGGCATGCGGGGCGAAGGGAGATGCCCTTCGTGTTCGTCGGCTCGGCGGCCGCCGCGTCCGGTGGCCTCAGCCTGATCGCCGTGCCGGCGCACGAGACCGGCCCGGCCCGCCGTCTGGCGGTCGGCGGCGCGGTGCTCGAATCGGTCGCCTGGTCGGTGATGGAACAGTCGATGGGCGTCACCGCCGAGCCGCTGCATCACGGCCGCGCCGGGCAGTACACCAAGGCCGCCCGCGCGCTGACGATCGGCGGGGCCGTCGGCGCGGTGCTCGGTCGGCGAAGCCGCTGGGCGTCGGCTCTCGCCGGCACTGCACTAGCCGCCGGGTCGGCCTTCACCCGGTTCGCAGTGTTCGAAGCCGGACAGGAGTCGGCCAAGGACCCGAAGTACACGGTCGTCCCGCAGCGCGAACGCCTGGATGCACGGCAGGGCTCGTAGACGGCAGCTTGGGACTCTGCCGCTCACTCGTAGACGAACCCGGGCTCCTCGGGCGGTGCCGGGGACCCGGGTATCCGCCGGCAGGGCCGCAACCAGGTGATCGACGAGGTGCGCGGACGGCCGGCCGCAGGGCCGGTACGTCCCGGCGCAGCCTTCAGGTCGAGGATCTCTTCGAAGATCTTCTCGCGTACCACCGTCTGCGCATCCGCGACCGGGGCGGAGGATGCGGCCGGGTGTTGCCCGAAATCGCGGAACAGCAGCTGCGTCTCCTTCAGCCCCGGGCATGCGTGTCCTTCTGCCGTCATCCAGACCCGATCGGGGTCGTAACTCTCGGGCGGGCGAAACCGCGGCAGACGATCCGGGCCCATCGCCACCTCCCAGTCGGCGTGCACCGCACGGTGATGCGCGGTGCACAGCGCCACGAGGTTGTCGATCGAGGTCGGGCCGCCGTCGATCCAGTGCTGGATGTGGTGCGCCTGAGTCCAGGAGAACGGCCGCTCACATCCGGGAAACGCACACCCGTGATCGCGTACGCGCAGGGCGAGCCGCTGATCGTCGGTGGCCAGTCGGGTGCCGGAGTCCACCGTCAGCGGCGCCCCGGCACGGTCGGTCAACGCGATCGCACGCACACAGTCGCAGGTGATCCGCCGCATCTGTGCCCACCGCATAGGCGTGTGGCCGGGCGTCCTGCCGGCGGTGGTGGCCGCGAGGTATTCGGCGAAGGCGCCGCGGTCGAGCAGACTGCGGCGCAGCTCCGGACCGGGCCGTGGGCTGAGGGCGTCGGCGAGGGTGATCACGAACATCGCCCGAGCCCCGGGCAGCACCCCGCCCGGCCGCCTACGCGCACCCGACGGGGCCGCGGCCGCGTCGTCGGGGTCGACCAGCGGCACCTGCTCCCCCAGCCGCCGGCACACTTCGGCCATCGCGGCGCCGTCACGCTGTCCCTTGGTGCGCCGATCCCGGGTGCCGTCGGGACGCGGCACCGGCATGTTGAACAGATCGAGCAGGGTGCGCAGGGTGTCACCGGTGCTCTCGTCCAGATCGGCGTCGAGCCGGTAGCGCCCGCCGAACGTCTTGGACAGGTGCAGGCTGTTGCGGTCCACGTCGTCCCGCGGCGGGGTGTGCTGATCCGCCAGGGCCTCCTCCAGCAGCTCGAGGGCCTTGGTCAGCATCCGGGTCCGTCCCCACCGGGCGCGCCCGATGAGCACCTCGGCGCACTGCTCCCGCGCTTCGTCGGTGAGCAGATCACCGTATCGGAGGATGAAGGCGCTGATCCTGCGTGCCGCACCGATGCCGATCAGCCGCTCGGCGTAGGCGGCGAACACCTGTGGCACGGCCCGTAGATCGGCGGCCAGGTCGACGCGGCGCCGGGCTTCCACATCGGCCGAGCCGTCCAAGGGCATGAACTCCTCGGCCACGACGCGCCGGGCACCGGAGGCGGAGAAGCCCACGCGGTCGACCTGCTCGGCGAGCACCGCGGCCAGGGCGCAGTCGGCGGCCCGAACCAGGCGGGCGAGCTCGCCCGCCACAGCGGCCAGCCGGCGGTCGGTCATCAGGGAGATCTCGTCGACGTACAGCGGGGTGTGCAGCAGCGTCTGCGCCTCGGCGGCGAGGACGAGCGGATCCTCATCACGGGCACCGGTGGGCCCCTGCCCTGCCGCCTCGTGCCGTGTGGTCATGATCACAGTCTAATCCGGGCGGGCGGCATTAGCAAGGGTGTTCGAATGCCCTGTGTGGACGTGGCCGTCTCGGCCCCGTGGCACGACTCGGGCCCATGACCGTCAGGGTCATGGGCCCGCGGATCGGGGGGTGATCAGCGGCGGAAGGAGAAGCCCGCCATCTGCTCGGCGTGCCCTGGCTGCGGGGTGGCCAGGTTCATCAGGGCGCCGTCCCACTCGGCGCGTTCGAGCTGCGGATGCTTCTCGACCTGAGCTTCGGCCTCGGCCATGGAATCGACCATCTGGTCGCCCATGATCCCATCGGCGCCGACAAGGGTGATCCGCACCCCGCGGCGTCCGACCGGCTGCAGGACGGCCTTGGCCGAGCCACCGTGGTCTTCGATGAACCGTGCGATCGACTTGGTCACCTGAGCGCTCATGGTCTCGATCCTAACCGGCCCGGGCGACGACGGCCCATCGTGTCCCCTGCGCGTCGCGGGACGGGGTAGAAACATGGGCATGCATGCGATCGAGATAATCGAAACCGGGGGCCCCGAGGTCCTGCGCCCCGCCGAGGTGCCGATCCCCGAGCCGGGGCCCGGGATGATCCGGGTGCGGATCGAGGCCACGGGCGTGAACTTCATCGAGACCTACCAGCGTTCGGGCGCATACCCGGTGGAGTTGCCGCACATACCCGGCAGCGAGGCCGTCGGGGTGGTCGATTCGGTCGGCCCGCCCGCGGCGGACGCCGATCCGGGCTCACCGGATCGGCCCGGCACTCCCCTGCCGGTCGCCGGGGACCGGGTCGCATTCGCCACCGGGATCGGCACCTACGCCCGGTACGCCCTCGTGCCGGCGGCCCAGGCGGTGCCGGTGCCCGCGCAGCTCGATGCGGCGGTCGCGGCGTCGGCTCTGCTGCAGGGGATGACGGCGCACTATCTGGTGCACGACACCTACCGCGTCTGCCCGGGTGACACGGTCCTGGTCCATGCCGGGGCCGGCGGTGTCGGGCAGCTGCTCACCCAGATGGCGGTGGCGCGCGGGGCCCGGGTGCTCACCACGGTGTCCACCGAGGAGAAGGCCGAGATCTCTCGGGCCCGGGGCGCCGACGAGGTGCTCGACTACCGGCCCGATCTGGCCGAGCGCGTGCGCGCGCTGACCGACGGCCGCGGCGTGGACGCGGTCTACGACGGGGTCGGGGCCGCCACGGTCGACCAGAGCCTGGCCGCGCTGCGTCTGCGGGGCACCCTCGCCCTGTTCGGTGCCGCGAGCGGTCCGGTGCCGCCGCTGGACCCGCAGCGGTTGAACGCCGGCGGTTCGCTGTTTCTGACCCGGCCCACCCTCGCCCACCATGTCGCCGATCGGGCCGCGCTGCTGCGCCGGGGCGGCGAGGTGCTGCGCGGTCTGGCCTCGGGCGAACTGACCCTGCAGGTGGGCGGCACGTACCCATTGGCTGAGGCGGCCCGCGCCCACTCCGACCTCGAGGCGCGCCGGACCACGGGCTCGATCGTGCTGCTGCCGTAGAACCGAGCACCCGGAGACGACCGTGGGCCTCGCCGAAGCTAGCCGGCGAGGCCCACGATGTCGTCTCACGGCGCGATCAGAACATGTCGCGCACCATCTCCAGCTTCAGGATCGAGTCCACGGCCAGCGCCAGGAAGACCGCGGCCAGGTAGTTGTTCGACATGATGAACAGGCGCAGCGGCTTGACCTCGGCGCCCTTCTTCACGCCCTGGTG
>JAJYRZ010000263.1 GCA_021793835.1 Actinomycetes bacterium
CGGTGCCCGCACCGATCACCGCCAGCGCGAGCGCCCCGGCCAGCGCGGTGCGCAGCACCTGCGGGCCCAGCCGTACCGCGGCGGCGCCCGCCGCGGTGAGCCGGCCGAGTTCTTCTTCCGCGACCCCGCCTTCGGGGCCGACGATCAGCATCAGCTCGCCCGCTGTATCCGCCGCGGCCGCCAGCGCGGCGGGCAGCGGGTCGGTGGCGGATTCGTGCAGCACCCACACCGCGCCCCCGGCCGCCCGCACCCGCTCGGTCTCGGCGACCAGGGCGGCGGTGTCGTGCAGGTCGTTGACCTCGGGCAGGTGCAGCCGGCGCGCCTGCTTACCGGCCTCGCGGGCCGCCGCACGCCACCGGGCGAGGGCCTTGGCGGACTTGTCGGTGGCCCCGGTGCGCCAGCGCGCCACGCAGCGCGCTGCCTGCCAGGGCACGATCCGGTCGGCCCCGGCCTCGGTGAGCGCGTCGACGGTCTGTTCGCCCCGGTCGGACTTGGGCAGCGCCTGCACCACGGTCACGCGCGGGTCGGGTCGCGGACGGTCTCCGGCCGCATCGATGTGTGCGGTGAGCCGGTCCTTCGCGGCCGCGGTCACGGTCACCGCGGCGTAGGCGCCCTCACCGTCGGTGACCACGAAACGGTCGCCGACTCCCAGGCGCCGCACGGTGGCCGCATGTCGGCCTTCGGCGCCGGTGAGTTCGACCGTCTCGCCCACCGCGTAGCCGCCCGGGGGCGGGTCGGCCAGGAAGACGCTGGCGGCCACTAGCGTCCGGCGAACACGTCGCGCAGCTTGGAGAAGATCCCGCCGCCGCCGTTGCCGCGGGCCGAACCCATCTGCACGGTGTCCTTGGTGCGCAGGGCGCGGAACTTCTCCAGCGCCTCGGTCTGCTTGGCGTCCATCCGGGACGGCACCACCACGTCCAGGTGCAGCACCAGGTCACCGCGCTGGTTCGAGCGCAGCTTCGGCACGCCCTTGCCGCGCAGCACCACGGTGTCGCCCGGCTGGGTGCCGGCCGGGATCTGCACTCCGGCCTCACCGTCGATCAGGGTCTCGACCGTGGTCTCGGCACCGAGCGCCGCATCGGCCATCGGCACGGTCAGCGAGGCGTGCAGGGTCTGCTCCTCGCGCACGAACAGCGGGTGTTCGGCCTCGTCGATCTCGACGTACAGATCGCCGGCCGGACCGCCGCCGGGGCCGACCTCGCCCTGGCCCGAGAGCCGGATGCGCATGCCGTCGCCGACACCGGCCGGCACCTTGACCGAGATGTCGCGCCGGGCCCGCACCCGCCCGTCGCCGGTGCACTTCTGGCACGGATCCGGGATGACCTCGCCGACGCCGCGGCAGGTCGGACAGGTGCGCATGGTGACCACGTTGCCCAGGATCGACCGCTGCATCGACTGCACCTGGCCGTTGCCCTGACAGGTGCCGCAGGTGGCGGGCTCGGAGTCGCCGTGGGTGCCCTTGCCGTGGCACAGATCGCACAGGATCGCGGTGTCGACGGTGATCTGCTTGGTCAGCCCCGTCGCGCACTCCTCCAGGGTCAGCGACATGCCCAGCAGCGCGTCCGAGCCGGGCTGGACCCGCGAACGCGGACCCCGGCCGCCACCGCCGTCGCTCATGCCGCCGCCGAAGAAGGCCTCGAACACATCGCCCAGGCCGCCCCCGCCGAATCCGCCCGGGAAGCCGCCGCCCATGCCGCCGCCGCCCGGATCGAGCGGGTCGCCGCCCAGGTCGACGATGCGGCGCTTCTCCGGGTCGGTGAGCACCTCGTAGGCGGTGGACACCTCGGCGAAACGCTGCTGCGCCTCCTCTGCGGGGTTGACGTCCGGGTGCAGCTCGCGCGCGAGCTTCCGGTAGGCGCGTTTGAGGTCCTGATCGGTCGCGTCCTTGTCGACGCCGAGGATCCCGTAGTAGTCCCGTGCCACGTCCAGCCCTGCCCTCACCAGATCTGCCCGGCGCATCGCCGCCGGTCCTTACACACCGCTTCACGCACCCCGGAGCGCCCCGGGGCGTAACGCTACGACTCTACCGAAGACGGCTCGTCCGGCCGCCGGGCCGGGAGGGGGGAAGCGATCCGGATCACCCGTCGGCCAGGATGTCGCCGACGTAGCGGGCCACCGCCGCGACCGCGGCCATGGTGGACGGGTAGTCCATCCGGGTCGGTCCGAGCACGCCCATGCCGCCGAGGACGGTGTCGACGGTGCCGTAGGCGGTGGAGACCACCGAGGTGCCGCGGATCTGTTCGGACTCGGTCTCCTCGCCGATGCGCACCAGCACCCGGCCGGACTCGGAGGCGGCGTCGAGCAGTTTGAGCACCACCACCTGCTCCTCGAGCGCCTCGAGCACCGAGCGCAGCGACCCGGTGTTACCGGCCTCGGCGCCGAAGTCGTGGGCGCCGGCCAGGTTCGCGGTGCCGCCGAGCAGCAGGCGTTCGGGTGGATCCTCCACCAGGGTCTCCAGCAGCACGCTCGCGGTGCGCAGCACCGGTTCGGACAGGTGCGCCGGCGCTGAATCGACCAGGTCGGCCACCGCGGTGGTGGCATCGGGCAGTTTGCGCCCGAGAAGAGCTGCGGAGAACAGGTCGCG
>JAJYRZ010000072.1 GCA_021793835.1 Actinomycetes bacterium
CGATCTATGAGACGGGGAGACGAAAAGAGTGCCTCTACGGCGAGGTCGCCGGGGACGGCAGTGACCTTTTCGTGATCTGGCTGCGGAAGCGATTTCCGGGTGTCTCCACGCCCCGGTTCGACGGCCACTCGATGTGCGGTGCCGGCTGCGGCGCCTGGTGCGAGGGGGATGCCGCGCGGCGCGGCCCCGGAGTTGGAGTCGTCTGCGTTCATGTCTGTATGGCACGACTGTGCAGATGGTCATAGGTGGTGAGGGTCTTTTGCGGCGGCGCCCTCGGCGGTGCGCCCGGGGGGGCTCGCGGGCCTGATCCGGCCCGCAGGCCGCCGCGCGGCACCGAAACGAACACAGCCGTGCCGATCCGGATGCTGCCGCCGCCGTTTCGGTGGCCATGCGCCCACGGATCGCAAAAAGTTACCAAATCGTTACAAACCTGTTGCGTTCCCTCCACCTGGAGAAGACGTTTGTGTGCCATCACCTGCGCGGGGGCGGCCGGGCGTCACCGGTCTGTCCGACCCTCGCCGGGCGCCGGTGGGGGCGTGCTGCGGCACCGGGGAGGCTTTCTGGGGCTGCGAAACCTGTTAATGACTCGTAACGTCCGACTCCGACGTTTTATCGCAACCGCGAACGGTCGAAATGAGAAAGGACGTGAAGACGATGGACGATGTCGACTGGGTCAATATCGCCGAGAAGGCGATCTACGCCCTGATAATCATCGCCGTCACCTGGGTTCTGGCCAAGGTCGTCAAGATGGCCGTGGCCAAGCTGGTGACGAAGGTGCCCGCACTGCAGAAGGGCGGGGACGAGGGCGCCTCGGTGGGCGACTCCATCGGTTCGATAGCTTCACTGCTGATCTGGCTGTTCGGCCTGGTCGCCGTGCTGCAGGTGTTCCGGCTCGACGCAGCCCTCGACCCGGTGCAGGGCTTGCTGAACCAGATCACCGCCTACCTGCCGCGCGCACTCGGCGCCGGCCTGGTGTTCTTCATCGGCTTCCTGATCGCCAAGATCGCCCGCCAGCTGGTCGAGACCTCGCTGGGCATGGTCGACTTCGGCAAGATCGCGGCCAAGGCCCAGTCCGTGGGCCCGGCCGGGACCGCTGACGATGCCGGCGCGCACGCGGCCGAAGAGACCGGCCCGATCCAGCCGCAGCCGGACGCCGGCAACGGCCAGCGCATCGGCACGATGGTCGGCAACCTGGTCTTCGCCGTGATCGTGATCGTGGTCGGTATCGCCGCCCTGCAGATCCTCGACATCTCCGCGGTGTCCGATCCGGCCGAGGAGATGCTCAGCCTGATCCTGGCGGCCATCCCGTCGATCATCGCCGCGGCGCTGATCCTGGGCATCGGCTACCTGATCGCCAAGTTCATCGGCCCCGTCCTCGACGGGACCCTGCGCGGACTGGGCACCGACCGGGCCGCCGCCGACCTGGGCATCGTGTCCGAGGGCAAGTCGGTCTCGACCGTGATCACCCGCATCGCGCAGATCGCCGTCCTGGTGTTCTTCGCCATCGCGGCCACCCGCATGCTCGGCTTCCCGGAGATCACCGAGATCCTGAACACCGTGCTCGCCCTCGGCGGCCACGTGCTGTTCGGCGCGGTGATCATCGCGGCCGGCTTCCTGGTGGCGACCATCGCCGCACGCGCGCTCGGCAAGGGCACCCCGGCGACCGTGATCCGCTGGGCGATCATCGTGCTGTTCGCGGCGATGGGCCTGAAGTACATGGGCATCGCCGACTCGATCATCACCCTGGCCTTCGGCTCGGTCGTGGTCGGCGGCGCGGTGGCGGCCGCACTGGCCTTCGGGCTCGGCGGACGCGACGCGGCCGCCCGGGTGCTGGCCGAGAAGCAGGACGCCAAGGCCAAGAAAGAGGCCATCAAGGCCGATCCGCTGAACGGCTGATCGCACGGCGCGTGAGGCGGCCACGGGCGTCGGGGCCCGCGAGCGACTCACGCGCCGGACGGCGGGGCCGGGCATGCACAGCGCATGCCCGGCCCCGCCGCCTGTGTGCAGACGTATGCCGTGATCGATGTGCGATCCACTCCGGTGGACACCGGCCATGGTCGGAACGATCGCGGCGCGGTACGGGGGCGGGTAGGGCCGATGTGTGCGGACTCGGCGACGGTTCGGGCCTGAGCCCGGTAGGGATGGATCCATGACCCCGACCTCGATGCTGCTGTCGCGCCGTGACCTCGACTTCCTGCTCTACGACTGGTTGCGTGCCGACGAGCTGACCGCACTGCCACGGTTCGCCGCCCACTCACGCCAGACCTTCGACGCCGTGCTGGAGGTGTCGGCAGAGCTGGCGGAGAAACAGTTCCGCCCGCACAACCGCACAGGCGACCTGGACGAGCCCACGTTCGACGGGCAGAAGGTGCGCACCATCCCGCAGGTGCGGGCTGCGCTCGACGCCTTCGCCCGCACCGGCCTGATCGCCGGCGCCCTGGACGAAGAACGCGGCGGGATCGCGCTGCCGCACCTGATCCACCGCGCCTGCTTCGCCTGGTTCCAGGCCGGCAACATCGCCACCAGCAGCTACCCGCTGCTGACCATGGCGAACGTGAACCTGCTGCTGGCCTACGGATCGGACGCGCAGGTCGACACGTTCGTCGCCCCCATGCTCGAAGGCCGCTACTTCGGCACGATGTGCCTGTCCGAACCCGAGGCCGGATCGTCGCTCGCGGATCTGACCACCCGCGCGGTGCCCGACGGTCAGGGCCGCTACCGAGTGACGGGCCGGAAGATGTGGATCTCCGGCGGCGACCACGACCTGAGCGAGAACATCGTCCACCTGGTCCTGGCCCGGGTTCAGAGCGCGCCCGCCGGAGTCAAGGGACTGTCGCTGTTCGTGGTGCCCAAACACCTCGTCGGCGCGGACGGGGAGCTGGGCGAGCGCAACGACGTGGCGCTGGCGGGGCTGAACCACAAGATGGGCTACCGCGGCATCACCAACACCATGCTCAACTTCGGCGAAGGCGCCCACACCCCCGGCGGCGAGCCCGGGGCGATCGGCTACCTCATCGGCGAGGAGGGCGACGGCCTGAAATACATGTTCCACATGATGAACGAGGCCCGCATCGGGGTCGGCGCGGGCGCCGCGGCCCTGGCCTACACCGGATACCTCGAATCGCTCGCTTACGCGCGCACCCGACCGCAGGGCCGGCCGGTGGCGGACAAGGACCCGGCGAGCCCGCAGGTGCTGATCACCGCGCACCCGGACGTGCGCAGGATGCTGCTGGCCTCGAAGTCCTATGCCGAGGGCGCGATGGCACTGGTGCTGTACTGCGCCAAACTGCTCGATATCAGCCAGAGCGGGAAGGACGAGACCGCCCGCGCCGAGGCCGCACTGCTGCTCGACGTGCTCACCCCGATCGCCAAGAGCTGGCCCTCGCAGTGGGGCCTGGTCGCCAACGACCTGGCCATCCAGATCCTCGGCGGCGCCGGCTACACCCGCGACCACGACGTCGAACAGCACTACCGCGACAACCGGCTCAACCCGATCCACGAGGGCACCCACGGCATCCATGGCCTCGACCTGCTCGGCCGCAAGGTCATCATGGACGGCGGGGCGGGCCTCGATCTGCTCGACGGCACCATCCGGCGCACGCTCGGCGCCGCCACCGACGAGCTGCGCCCCCGGGCCGAGCAGCTCGAGACGCGCCTGGACCGGTTGATCGCGGTGACGAGGAAGCTCTGGGCGGCCGGTGACCCGGAGACCGCGCTTGCCGACTCCACCGCCTACCTGGAGGCGACCGGGCACATCGTGCTGGCGTGGATCTGGCTCGAGCAGGCCCTCGCCAAGGCGGGGCGTGAGGACCGGTTCCACACCGGCAAACGCGCGGCCGCCCACTACTTCTTCACCTACGAGCTGCCGAAGGTCGATCCGCAGCTGGCGCTGTTGGAGAACCAGGACCGACTCCTGCTCGATCTCGATCCCGACTGTCTGTGACCCGGGCTGTTAGGGTACCCTATGCTTATGGGGTGGCGAGGTGAGACCGGACAGGTGATCGTGGTCGTCGGCGCACCGGACGGTGTGGGCGGTGCGGTCGCCGAACAGCACGCGGCCGCCGGAGACCGCGTCATGCTCTGGGGCCGTGACGGCCGCGCAGTGGCGGCTTCGGCCCGCCGGGTGCGCGGACGCGCCGCCACCCGCGCGGGGAGCCGGGCGGCCGCGATGCCGGTCGACGCCTTCGGCCTGGACGCCTCCGACCCCGAAGCGGTGATCGCCGCATGGAACGCACTCGTCGAGCGGTGCGGCGAACCGGACGCGCTGGTGTGCGTGGTCGGCTCGTCCCGGGCCGGCGGCACCGTCGGCACCCGCGCGACCGTCAGCGTCACCCGCCACGCCGCGCGTCGCTTCCGCGCGGCCGGTCGGGGCGCGATCACCGTCGTGCTCACCGGCTCTGCAGCCCAGACCGAGGGACCGGGGGAGGCGCTGGCGGCGCACCTGCGCGAACTGACCGCCGAGCTCGCCGACTTCGGGATCACGGTGACCACCCGGTCGGTGACCGACCAGAGTGGCTATCGCTCGCCGGCCGCCCGCCGCGGTGCGGCACAGGTCAGCTGACCGAGAAATCGCGCGTATCGGGCGCCGCGAGCATCCGCACCATCTCTTTACGGGTGAACGGGAACAGGTCGATCGAGCCCTGGTCGGTGAAGTACCAGGAGTTGCAGCCGGTGTTCCACACCGTCGGCCCCATCGCGTCTTCCACCGCGCGGCCGAACTCGGCGGTCGCGGCCTCGGTGACCTCGACCGCCTCGAAGTCGCCGGCCTGCCAGCGCGCCAGCCACTGCGCGATGTAGCCGGCGGTGAGCTCGGCGGTGAACTGCAGCGAGATCGATCCGGTCGGCGAGTTCGGGACCAGCACGGTGAACAGATTCGGCAGGCCCGGGATCGCGGTCATCCGATAGGCGCGTGGGCCGTCCGCCCACAACTCGTCGAGGGTGACCCCGCCGCGGCCGGTGATGGTCATCGGCCGCATGTAGTCGTGCGCCCGAAAACCGGTGGCCAGCACGATCACGTCCACCGGATGCTCAGCACCGTCGGCGGTGACGATCGCGTCCTCGGTGATGTGCGCGATCGGATCGGTCACCAGTAAGGCGTTGGGCTGCTGGATCGCCCGGTAGTAGCTGCCCGGGACCACCTGGCGCTTGCACAGCGGCTCATCGCGTGGGGTGAGCTTCTCACGCAGCGCCCGGTCCCGGACCTGCACTCGCAGCGAGGCACGCGCATAACCCTGCACCAGGCGCCGGCGCCACGACGGGCGCAGCACGATGTCGGCGAAGACCTGCGAACCCCACAGCAGTGTGCGGTGCACCCGGTCGTGCAGACGGGGCAGGCGGGCCAGCAGCGCGGCCGCCCCGGGTGGCTGCGGCAGACGCATCGGCGCCCACAGCACCCACTGTGGGGTGCGCACGAAATGGGTCAGCGCCGCCGCCCCGGGCTGCAGCGCGGAGACGATCTGCACCCCGGTCGATCCGGTGCCGAGCACCGCGATGCGCTTACCGTCGGTGACCAGCCCGTCGTCCCAGCGGGCGGTGTGCACCACGGGACCGGCGAACGAGTCGAGCCCGGCGATGTCGGGCACGGACGGATTGGACAGCACCCCGGTCGCGCACAGCACGAAATCGGCGGTCAGCCGTTCCCCGGCTGCGGTGGTCAGCGACCACGTCGAGTCCGTCTCGTCCCAGCGGGCGTCGGTGACCTCGACCCCGCAGCGGATCAGCCGGGAAAGACCGAGCCGGTCGACCACTTCGCGGTGGTAGCGCTGGATCTGCGGCCCGTCGGCGAAGACCTGTGACCAGTCCGGTTTCGGGGCGAAGGCGAACTGGTAGATCTGCGACGGCACATCACAGGTCAGGCCCGGATAGCGGTTCCAATGCCACACCCCGCCGACGTCCGAGCCCTTCTCCAGCACCGTGACATCGGTGAACCCGGCCTCGGTGAGCACATGGGCGGCGGTGATGCCGGCGACCCCGGCACCGATGATCACCACGCGCGGCCGGCGCCCGGTCACCGCGCCGCACCACCTGTATCGGCGGCAGGAGAGCCTGCGTCACCGGATCCGCGGTGCGCGGCGCTGCGGGCGTGCCGGTCGATCCGGCCCAGATAGTCGCGCCTGCCCACCGGATCCAGGGCGAGCGCCTGGTCGTGACCGATCAGCCGGCGCGCCGCCCGCTCGACCGTCTCGGGCACGAAGGTCTCGGCCAACTGCCAACCGCGGCGCACCCAGGTCGGCGCCGACACGCGCGGGGCCCGGGTGGTGACGGTGTCCACGATCTGCGTCGCCACCTGGTCCGGATCGACCGTGGGCAGTGCCGACAGATCGGCGCCCGAGGACAGTTCGGTGCGCACCGCGGCCGGCAGCACCGCGGACACGGTCACCCCGGTGCCGTCGAACTCCCGGCGCGCAGCCAGCGAGGCGCCGACCACCCCGTACTTGGTGGCGTTGTAGGTGACCATGCCGGGCAGCGGGATCGCCCCGGCCATCGACGAGACGTTGACGATGTGGCCGCGCCCGGCCGCCGTCATCGCCGGCAGTACCGCGGCCATACCGGACAGCACCCCGCGCAGATTGACGTCGACCATCAGATCGGTGACGGCCTGGTCCTGGTTGAGGAACGGCCCGACCGGCATCACCCCGGCGTTGTTGACCAGCACGTCGATCCGGCCGTGGACGCCGAGCACCTCGTCGATCAGTGCGCGCCAGGAGCTCGGGCTGCGCACATCGAGCAGGCGGGCGGTGGCCCCCGGGATCCGGGCGGCGGTGGCGCCGGCGACCTCGGCGTCGAGATCCCCGATCCACACCGCGGCGCCGCGGGCCGCGAAGGCCGCGGCGGTGGCCGCACCGATGCCGCGCCCACCGCCCGAGATCACCACCACCGCGCCGCCGAGCGTAATCGGGGGCACGGCGCGCAGATAGCCGATCCGCGCGGTGACCGCGCGGGCTGCGGATCCGAGCAAGGACATGACTTTCAGCGGCTTCTCTCGTGGCGTGAGTCGGTGGTGACGATAGAACGAAATCTCCGCTGTGACGCGAGCCACGGCGGCGTGCCGAGCGTAACCGGTCCGGTGGGCACCGGTCCCGGCGGCCGACGGACCGCCGGAGAGCAGCTGGACCTGCGCGTCGAGGCCGCCGCCGGTGTCGGACCTCGCGGTTACGGTCCGGTCGACCCGGTCCGGCACGGAGCGCTCCCGCGCCCCACGACGTCGCCGACCGTGGCACCCGACGAAGGGAACGGTCCGATGACTGTGCGCACGAAAGCGTCCAGGTTTTCCAGGTTGGTCGTGCACTCTGTGCCGGTGCGCTGATCGGCGGTCGCGGTCGTAGCCGAGGGATGTTTGGTCGGGGCAGAAGTGGGTAACCACGCCGGTGACGGCATGCCGCGCAGTCACGCAACCGGCCGACCGAGGCGGTCCGGCCGGACCGCTGTGGCCGGTACCGGCGAAGCGCGCATGCCGACGTCAGATCCGGAACGTCCGTGGCGTGCGCGCCGCGGGCCGTGGAGAGAACGGAGACGGACAGATGGTGACCGACAACGAACACGGCAGACCGTCCACGACCACCGATGCAGGGATAGCGGCGCCGAGCGACGACCATTCGCTCACGATCGGGCCGGACGGGCCGATCGCACTCCACGACGTGTATCTGGTCGAGCAGATGGCGCAGTTCAACCGCGAGCGGGTGCCCGAACGCCAGCCGCACGCCAAGGGCGGCGGTGCGCACGGCCGCTTCGAGGTCACCGGGGACGTCAGCGCCTACACCAAGGCCGGACTGTTCCAGCCCGGGGCGCGCACCGAGATGCTGGCCCGGTTCTCCACCGTCGCCGGTGAGCGCGGCACCCCCGACACCTGGCGCGACCCGCGCGGATTCGCGCTGAAGTTCTACACCGACGAGGGCAACTACGACCTGGTCGGCAACAACACCCCGGTGTTCTTCATGCGCGATCCGCTGAAGTTCCAGCACTTCATCCGCTCACAGAAGCGCAGAGCGGACACCAACCTGCGCGACCACGACATGCAGTGGGACTTCTGGACCCTGTCGCCGGAGACCGCGCACCAGGTGACCTGGCTGATGGGCGATCGCGGCATCCCGCGCAGCTGGCGGCACATGGACGGGTTCTCCAGCCACACCTATATGTGGGTCAACGCCGCCGGCGACCGGTTCTGGATCAAGTACCACTTCAAGACCGACCAGGGCAACGAGTTCCTGACTCAGGACGAGGCCGACCGGATCGCCGGCACCGACGGCGACTATCACACCCGGGATCTGTACGAGGCGATCGAACGGGGCGAGCACCCGACCTGGACGCTGAAGGTGCAGATCATGCCGTTCGAGGAGGCGGCCGACTACCGGTTCAACCCCTTCGACCTGACCAAGGTGTGGCCGCACGCGGACTATCCGCTGATCGAGGTCGGGAAGATGACCCTGGACCGCAACCCCACGGACTACCACTGCGAGATCGAACAGGCCGCGTTCTCACCCGGCAACATGGTGCCGGGCATCGGTCCGAGCCCGGACAAGATGCTGCTGGGCCGGATGTTCGCCTACGCCGACGCCCAGCGCTACCGGATCGGCCCGAACTTCGCGCAGCTGCCGATCAATCAGCCGCGCAACGCCGCGGTGCACTCGTACTCCAAGGACGGGCCGATGCGCTACCACCCGGTCACCGACCCGGTGTACGCGCCGAACTCCAAGGGCGGCCCCGTCGCCGACACCGCCCGCGGCGAAACCGCCGGCTGGCATGCGGACGGTGAACTCACGCGCGCGGCCGCCCGCCTGCACCGCGACGACGATGATTTCGGGCAGGCCGGGGCACTGGTGCGCGAGGTGATGGACGACGCGGCGCGCGACCGGCTGGTGTCCAACATCGTCGGGCACCTCTCCGACGGGGTCAGCGCACCGGTGCTCGACCGGGCCTTCCAGTACTGGCACGACGTCGACCCCGGCATCGGGGCCCGGGTGCGCGCCGCGTTCGACTGACCGGGGATCAGGCCTCACAGGCCCTGCCGGTGATGTTTGGCACCCGAGCCGCAGGGGCAACCGTCGGCTCGTCGCCGTGCCGGTGCTCCACATGACCGTGCGCAGGGACGTAGTGCCCCGCGAACGACGCGGGCACGGAAAGGAATGATCGATGATCACTCTGGGGCTGGTGTTACTGATCCTCGGTTTCATCTTCGGCATCCCGGTGCTCTGGACCATCGGCATCGTGCTGTTGGTCATCGGCCTGATCCTCGCGCTGGTCGGGGCGACCGGACGGGCGATCGGCGGCCGGAGCCACTGGTATTGACCCTTGATCCGTTCCGACCGTCCCCGCCCACCGGTGCCCACCGGTCGGCGGGGACGGGTTTTGTGCGCGTGAACCGGCTCGGACAGTCGGTCGTGGCCGACTACCGCGGGGCGCCGCTCAGCTCCGGTCGGAATCGGCCGAGGCGATCGTCAGCAGCAGGCGATCGAACTCCTCACGGCCGGGCAGATCGTCGACCGGGCGGGTGCGCATCTGCGCGATGAGGGTGGAGGCGATGGTGTGGACCTTGATGTTCGCGCGCTGCGACAACCACGTGAGCACATCGAAGGCGCGATCGGCCGGGATCCGGTAGACCAGCGTCAGCATGCCCTTGGCCTGCTCGATCACCGCGCGGCGTTCGGCCACATCGGCCATCGCGCGGGTCAGGGTCTGCTGCCGTTCACGCTCGAAGGTGTCGGTGACGTCGATGTAGAAGCCCTCTATCTCGTCCTCCGGTGCGCCGCTGCGGGAGGGGAACGCCACCACGATCACCTCACGGATCCGCCCGTCGGTGCGGGTGATCCGGTGATGGCTGCGCCACGGCCCGGCCACGCCGGAGGTGAACATCTGTTCCGCTGCGGCCCGGTCGTCGGGGTGCTTGTGCGCGAGCACCTCCGCGGTCGTCGGCACGAACCCGGGGGCGCGGCCGTGCATGCGCGCCACCTCGCACGACCAGTCCCACCGGTCCTCCCGGAGATGGAAGGCGAAGCCGCCCACGGTCGGTGACGCGTGCGCGTGCTCTTCGATCGACCCGTCCATTCGATGCACTCCCGACTCCGCCGGCGGCGAATCCCGCAACTCACTGTTCAGACCCGTACCGAATACATGCCGCAGGCCCGACGAAGCGCTGCGGCACGCGTTCGACGCTAGACCACCTCGGGGGTTTAATCTTCACCCCTAAGGGTGAGGTTTTTCTGGGTACTGTCGATCCATGACACCGATCGACGTAGCGCTGATCGACGACTACGAAGTGGTCGTGCACGGGCTGGCGGCGATGCTGCGCAACTATCGGTCCCGCATCCGCATCGTCGAACTCGACGTCGACGTCCCGGTGCAGGCCTCGGTGGACATCGCGCTGTTCGACTCCTTCGCCAATCCGCCGGGCGACTCGGCCGAGGTCCGCGAACTGACGCAGAACCCGGCGGTGGGCAAGACGGTCGTCTACACCTGGAACTTCGATCAGCACCGCATCGACGCGAGTCTGGCCAACGGCGTGGCCGGATACGTGTCCAAGGCCCTGCCCGCGGCGGAACTGGTGGCGGCGCTCGAGGAGATCCACGGCGGCGGTCGGCAGGTCCATCCGGGGTCGTCCGGCGCGGCCGGGCCCCGTCCGGTCTCCGGTGACTGGCCCGGGCGGGAAGAGGGGTTGAGTCAGCGCGAATCGGAGGTGCTGGCTTTGATCACCCAGGGCCTGACCAACGACCAGATCGCCAGGCGCACCGCGCTGTCGGCCAACTCGATCAAGACCCACATCCGCAACGCCTATCGCAAGATCGGCGTCACCAGCCGCACCCGGGCCGTGCTGTGGGGCGTCGACAACGGCTTCCTCCCCGCACGCGGTCGCACCCGGCCGGATCCGGACGGGTGAGAAGGAGCGCGCCCGCAGCCGGACCCGCAGGTCGGCGCGGTCTGATCAGCTCTCGGTAGGCGTCGCCTGCGCGAGCGCCGAGGTTTGCCCCGGCACCTCGACGGGTATGCCCGACCGAACGACACGTGATCGGGTTCGAGAGGTCGCCATGAGCAGTCGCAGGGCCGGCCGCGTCGACGACGGCCGGGTGCCCCACCGCGGGTGGGCCGCCACCGCCGGTCTGCTGCTCATCGCGCTCGGCGCGTGGGGTGCGCTGATCCCGTTCCTCGGTCCGTACTTCGATTTCGCCTTCACACCCGACGAGCCCTGGCAATGGACCGCGGCGCGCGGCTGGCTGTCGGTGCTGCCCGGTGCGGTCACCGTCGTCGCCGGGATCGTGCTGGTGGGCGACGACCGGCGCGGCGGCGCCGCACTCGGCGGCTGGCTCGCCGTGGCGGCGGGCACGTGGCTGACGATCGGCCCGGTGCTCGCCGACCCGCTGGGCATCGGCGCGATCGGCACGCCGACCGCGGACTCGGCGGGTATGCGCGCACTCGAGCAGCTGACCTATCACGAGCTGCTCGGCGTGGTGATCGTCTTCCTGGCCGCGGCGACCCTCGGCCGACACGGCGGCACCCGCACCATGATCACCGAGGCCCCGTCCGCCGAGCGGCCGCCGCGTGAGCACCCGGCCGCGACCGCGCCGGCCGAGCCGCATCCCGGCCGGCGCGCGGTGGTGATCGACGAACGCGATGAATCTCTCGCCGACACCGGTGGCAGGCACGTGGCCGACGAACCGGTACCGGCTCGGTCCTCGCCCGTGCACGGGCCGATCACCGCCGACCAGGCGTATCGGACCGGCGGGCAGATGAGTGGAAGGAGTGATCGATGATCACCCTCGGAGTCGTACTGATGGTGCTCGGGTTCCTGTTCGGGATCCCGGTGCTGTGGTCGCTGGGCATCCTGCTGGTCATCATCGGCGCGATCCTGGCGCTGATCGGCATGACGGGCAGGGCGGTCGCCGGCCGCACCCACTGGTATTGACACCCCGGCCGGAAAGCGAACGAAAAAAGGCTCCGGGCCTGCGCGTGTGCGCAAGGGCCCGGAGCCTTCTCCACCGCTCACTCCGGGGAGAACAGCTCGAGCGCGATGTCGTCGGGGTCGCGGCACTCCAGGATCGCCCCGTGCCCGATCGGTTTGATCGGCTCGTGGGCCACCCCGAGCTCGTCGAGCACCTGGACGGCGCGCTCGAGTTCGGCGCGGTCGCGCACCTTGAGCGACAGGTGATCCAGTCCCACTCGGTTCTCATCGAACCGGTCCCCGGCCGGGGCGGCTGGGCGCAGGCCCAGCTTCGCGTCGCCGACCCGGTAGAGCAGACCGCCGTAGCGGAAGGCGTACTGCCCCTTGGTGGCCGCGTCGGCGTCGGCCGGTTCCTCGATCGCCACCGGCATGCCGAACACCGCGTGCGTAGAACCGGCGCGAGCGCTCGATGTCGGTGACGATCAGGCGGAGGTGGGCGAGGGCATGCGGCGTGACAGGCATGACACCGGTGTGCTCCTCGCCGCGGCGGCAGGGAAGGCCTCAGCGTCCGGCCAGGCCCGCATGCATCTCCCAGTACAGGATCTCGGTCGGCGCATCGGCCTCGTCGCCCGGCGCCGCAGCGGCTCCGCCCGGGGAGGAGGCGGTGACGGTCAGCTGGCCCGCATCGCCGACACGCAGCGCGTCACCGGCGCCGAGCGCGACGGGCTTCTCCGCTGGCCCGTCACCGTGGTCGACGCTCACCTCGGCGCTACCGGTGGCCACGAACAGGTGCCCGTAGCGCGCTCCGGGCAGGGTGATCGGCCGGCCCGGGCGCGGGCGGGCGATGTGCAGAGCGACCTGGGAGTTGCCGATCGCCAGAGCGGGAGAGCCCGCGTCGCGGGCGAGCCCGGAGACCACCGTGACCGGATCGCCGGCGCTCAGCGCGCCGGAGAAGTCGGCCTGGGCGTAGCCGGGATCGCCGCCGGCGGTGTCCGGGGCGATCCACATCTGCACCACCCGCAGCCTCTCGCGCTCGAGCGCACCGGCCGCGTTGTGCTCGGTGTGGGAGATCCCGCGTCCGGCGCTGATCCGCTGCACCTGGCCGGGGCCGACCACACCGGTGTGCCCGGCTCGGTCGGTGTGCCGGACCCGGCCGGCGAGCACCCAGGTCACGATCTCCACATCGCGGTGGTCGTGGACCTCGAAGCCCTCGCCGGGGCCGACGACGTCGTCGTTGTGGATCAGCAGCGCGCCGAAGGCGCCGGCGGCCAGATCGAAGGCGCCGGTGGCGGGGAAGGACTGGCGCGAATCCACCGCGCCGTCGCGCCACCGGTCACGCTCGGCAGACCGCACCACCGTGACTGTCGGGAAGCGGTCGGTCACGGTGATCCGGTCTGCGCCGGGGGAGGGCACGATCAGCCCGCGAGCTTGCCGGCCACAGACAGCACCCGGGTGACCAGGTGGTCGAGTGCGGCCACGGTCGCGTCGTCGAGCGCGTTCTGGTTCTCCGGGCCGGTGACGTGGCCGACGCCGTACGGGTTGCCGTCGACGAACTTGAGCCCGTCGGTGTAGCCGGGCGGGACGATGATCCCGCCGAAGTGCATCAGCGAGGTGTACAGCGCCTGCAGCGTGGTCTCCTGCCCGCCGTGCAGGGTCTGGCTGGAGGTGAAGCCCGCGTAAACTTTGTCGGCCAGCTTGCCCTGCGCCCACAGCCCGCCGAGCGAATCCATGAAGGTCTGGAACGGGGCGGCGGTGTTGCCGAAGCGGGTCGGCGAGCCCAAGATCACCGCATCGGCCCAGGCCATGTCGTCGCCGGTGGCGGCCGGGGAGTCCTTGGTCGCGGCGTAGTTGGCCGACCAGGCCGGGTTCTCGGCGAACACGGCCGGATCGACCGTTTCGGCGATGTGCCGCAGACGCACCTCGGCGCCGGCGGCGGCGCCGGTGTCCGCCAGACGCTGAGCCATCTGCGTGCCGTGGCCGGTGGCCGAGTAGTAGAGGATCGCGAGCTTGGTCATGGTGCCTCCGGTGAAGTGTCGGTGCCCGGGCCGCGGTCGGCGCGCGCCCCGGGGCGTCGTCTGCGTGATCCACCCTACCCGATATAATTGACTGCGCAATCATATCGGGTTCTCGCTCCTCCACACCGGATGCCGGGGACGGC
>JAJYRZ010000073.1 GCA_021793835.1 Actinomycetes bacterium
GCCCGGCGCACACCGTGTGTTTCGGGCACGTCGGCGACGGCAACATCCACGTCAACGTGCTCGACCTGCCCGAAGACGACGAGGATCCGGCCGGCGTGCGCCACGCGGTCACCGACGCCGTGCTGCGCCTGGTCACCGGACACGACGGCTCGATCAGCGCCGAGCACGGCATCGGCCGGGCCAAGGCGCCGTGGCTGGTGCTCGGCCGCGGTGCGGTGGACAGGGAGCTGATGGCGGTGGTGCGCCGGGCCTTCGATCCACGCGGGGTGCTCAATCCCGGCGTGCTCGACTTCGGTGCCGCCGGGGCGCCTGAGGGGTAGACCTTTTCGTGCGGCGCGGTCCCGGCACGCATGGGATGCTCATGCCCCGCCCGTGAGATATCATCGTGGTGATATCGGAGGTGGTGGCGGTGGAACAGATCCTGATCCGGAACCTGCCAGAGGGAACGAAGGCTGCGCTCAGAGCCCGAGCTGAACAGCACCGCCGGTCAGTCGAGGCAGAGGCTCGGGAGATCCTGTCCGAGGCGCTGGCGCAGGAGCCGCTCAGTCTTGTCGACCTTCTCAGTGGCGACGAAGGTGCGGACATCGATTTCGAGCCTGCGCGTATCGGGTTGTCCCTGCGGACCCCAGAGTTGTGACCGGTCAGATGCGATATGTGCTCGACACGAATGTCGTCTCCGCACTCCGGGTGCGTGGGCGACACCCCGAGGTCGAACGGTGGGCGGCCTCGGTGTCGGTGGCCGACCAGTTCGTGACGGCACTGACAGTCATGGAGATCGAACGCGGCGTGGTGTCCAAGGAGCGGTCGGATCCCACGCAGGGCGCAGTACTGCGGCGCTGGTTCGAGAGCCGGATGCTGCCGACGTTCGCCGGACGTGTCCTGCCCTTCGATCTCGCTGCCGCACGAGTGCTGGCCCGATATCGGGTACCTGAACATGCGCCGATGGACGACGCGCTCATCGCGGCCGTCGCCGAAGCGGCTGAGATGACAGTCGTCACCCGTAACCTCCGCCACTTCACGCCCCTGGGTATCGACTGCATCGACCCCTGGCAGAGCCAGGCATAGCTCCCGCCCACTTCTGGGCGCCTGCCGAGTGCGCCGCCCACTCACCCCTGCGCGGCGCGGTCCTTGCGCAGCAGGAACCGCTGGATCTTCCCGCTCGGGGTCTTGGGCAGGGTGTCGACGAAGTGGATCCTGCGCGGATAGGCGTGCTTGGCGAACTCCTTCTTCACCCAGTCCTGCAGTTCGGTGACCAGATCGGGGCCGGTCGCCGCCGGATCGCGGGCGACGACGAAGGCCTCGATGACCTCGCCGCGCAGCTCGTCGGGCACCCCGACCACCGCGCACTCGCCGACCTGCGGGTGGGTGACCATCACCGACTCGATCTCGAACGGGCCCACCCGGTAGCCGGAGGTGATGATCACGTCGTCGTCGCGGGCGGAGAAGGAGAAGTAGCCGTCGGCGTCGACCGCGCCGGCGTCACCGGTCAGATACCAGCGTCCGTCCGCGCTGAACTGCTCCGCGGTCTTGTCCGGGGCCAGGTGGTAGCCGCGGAACCACATCAGCGGGCTGGCCGAGGTGTCGATCGCCACCTGGCCGAGCGCGCCCACGTCGGCCAGGACGTTCTGGTCGTCGAGCACCGCGGCCGACCAGCCGGGCAGTGCGTGACCCATCGCACCTGCGCGCACCTCGCGGCGGATCGCATCGTGCCAGCCGTTGATGATCATCATCCCGTGCTCGGTCTGCCCGTAGTGGTCGCGCACCGGCACCCCGAGCGCGGCCGTGGCCCACTCGACCACCTCGGGGGTCAGCGGCTCGCCCGCAGAGGAGGCCCGGCGCAGCCCGATCGGCGGTTCGAACAGTTCCGGCCCGGCCGCGCGCATGGCCCGATAGACCGTCGGGGCGGCCGCGAAGTTCGTCACCGCGAACCTGCGCAGCACCTGCGCGCTCAGTTCGGGAGAGAAACCGGTGGTCAGCAACAGTGAGCGCCGGCCCGCAGTCATCGGTCCGAGGATCGCGTAGTACAGCCCGTAGGCCCAACCCGGGTCGGCGGCGTTCCAGAACACGTCCGTCTCTCGCACGTCCAGACCGAGCTCGATGTACTCCTGGAAGGCGGCCAGGGCGAACACCGGCACCGGCACGCCCTTCGGGGTGCCGGTGGTGCCCGAGGTGAAGATCATCACCAGGGCCGCATCCGGTCCGGTCACCGCGGCCGGGCGCCCCGGCTCCTGATCGGCCAGCAGCGCCGGCCAGGAAAGGTCGTCGCCCTCGGCCTCGCCGACGACGATCACCGTGCCCGGGCTCTTCTCGACCTTCTCGCGCTGATCCGGATCGGTGATCACCACCTCGGCGGCGGAACCGTCGATGCGCATCTGGATCGCCGGCCACGCGAACGCGGTGAACAGCGGCACCTGCACCGCGCCCAGACGCCAGATCGACAGCAGCGCCACCACCAGGTCCGGCGACTTGCCCATCAGGGTGGCCACCGTGTCCCCGGCCTCGACGCCGAGCGCGGCCAGGGCGGCGGCGCCCTGCTCGGAGCGGGTGCGCAACTCGCCGTAGGTCAGATCGTGGGCGGCGAGGTCGGCGCCGATGAAGGTGAAGGCGACCGCGTCCGGGTCGTGCCGGTCGCACAGCAGCTCCGCGGCGCTGACCTCGGGGCCGCCGTATTCGGCGAGCAGCTGTGCGACATAGGCGTCGACGTCGAAACCGGTGCCGGCATCGGTTGTGGTCACGGCGAACCTCCTCGGATCGGCGGCGGGACGCCGGAGTGGTCCGGCGCGCCCGAGAGGGCGACGGGTGGGCCTCGTCACCGTCACGGTAGCGCCTGTGCGCGTCGCGTGCGGGGCCCCGGGGGCGCCCCGCCGGTGACCGGACCGGGCGGCCGATCCCGTCACCGCAGGGCCGCCGACGTATCGTGGGCAGTCGACAGACCCGGCTGGACTGTGGTGGAAAGGCGAAACTGATGGCGCAGACAGATCTGAAGGCGGAACTCAACCCCTACGACCCGCCCTCGAACCCGATCGCCTATGCGGCGGCGATCATCGTCGGCATCGGCATCATCGTGGCGATCGTGCTCACGTCGCTCTACGGGGCCGGTGTGTTCGACTCGGACTCCGATACGGGTGCCGGCGCGTACACCTCGGAGATCGACGAGCTCGACGAGCTGCTCGGCGGGGTCGGCTAGACCCACGACGTCAGCGGCAGGGCCCCGATCCGTGTGGATCGGGGCCCTGCCGCTTCTCTGTGGAGCCGATGACGGGAATCGAACCCGCGTATTCAGCTTGGGAAGCTGACGTTCTACCATTGAACTACATCGGCATGGCGTCTGACCTGCGAAGGTTTGCTCTCCTGCGGGCCCCGGTGGGCCGGCGGATCTAAAGCCCGCTCCGCACCGGTCGTCGCTGGTCCGAACTCTAGCAGAACCGGTGTGGTCGACGTCCAACCGCTCCACCGCGGACCCGGTGGCGACCCCGGGCCCGGCACGGATGGATAGGGTTGGGTTCGTGTTGCTCTCCGATAGGGACATCCGCGGCCGCATCGACTCGGGCTCGCTGGCCATCGATCCGTACGACGACGGGCTCGTGCAGCCGTCGAGCGTGGACGTGCGCTTGGACGGGCTGTTCAGGGTGTTCAACAACACCCGCTACACCCACATCGACCCGGCCCGCCGGCAGGACGAATTGACCACGCTGGTCGAACGCGGCGAGGGCGAACCGTTCGTGCTGCATCCGGGCGAGTTCGTGCTGGCCGCGACCATGGAGCGGTTCTCCCTGCCGAACGATCTGGCCGGCCGACTGGAGGGCAAGTCGAGCCTGGGCCGGCTCGGGCTGCTCACCCACTCCACGGCCGGGTTCATCGATCCCGGCTTCGACGGGCACATCACCCTGGAGCTGTCGAACGTGGCGAACCTGCCGATCACCCTGTGGCCGGGCATGGCGATCGGGCAGCTGTGCCTGTTCCTGCTGTCGAGCCCGGCGCAGAACCCCTACGGCTCCGGTGTGGTCGGCTCGAAATACCAGGGCCAGCGCGGCCCCACCCCGTCGCGCGCCTACCTGAACTTCCCCGTCCATCCCGGACGCGACTGACCGGCATCCCCGCCACTGACACGCCCCGGTGACGCACCCCGGTGCGCGGGCGGGCGCTAGGCTCGCCTCGGGGCGGACGGGGCGCCCGGTCGGGCACGGGTCGGTGACAGGCGAGGGGAAGAGTGCGATGGCGACGGACGGTGCGATTCCGGGGGTTTCCAAGATCCTCGGCGTCAGCGTCGGCGGCGATCGCATCCGCATGGCCCTCGCCTCGGCTCCGGCCGGGGATCTGGGCAGCAGCGACCAGCGGGCCCGGACCCGGCAGGATCCACCCCGCGAACTCGACGTCGACGAACTGCTCGAGCGTGTGCCCGCCCAGGGCACGCCCGAGGAACAGGCGGTCGCGCTACTGGCGGCCCTGCTCACCGACGACTCCCCGCAGGCGGTGCCCGTCCGCTCGGTGGTCATCGCCTATCAGGACGCCGGGCAGGCCAAACGGTTCGAACACGCCCTGGAGGTCCAGAACGTCTCGGGTTGCGCACTGGTGCCCGCGGCCGTGGCGACCCTGGCCCAACTGCTGGTCGACCGCGGTGTGGGCGTGGCGCGCGCCATCGCCGTGGTGACCCTGGACCCCTGGCAGTACGGCTGCGGACTGGTGTCGATCTCGGGCGAGGCGATCGGGGAGGCCCGGCGGGTGCCCACCGAGACGCTGGTGGCCGCCGATCTGGACGTGCACAGCGCCATCGCCACCGTGCTCGCCTCCACCGCGCGGGCCTCGGGACAGGACCCGGACCTGGTCGTGGTGGTGGGGGAGAACGCCTTGGACGTCGGCGATCCCGAACTGCTCGAGCGGGCCCTGGGCCTGCCGGTGATCGTGCCGGACGCGCCCGAGACGATCCTGGCGCGCGGGGCGTCGCTGCTGCCCGGCCGGGCCAGCCGGGTGCGCCCCGGGGCCGCCGCGACACCCGGTCTGCGCGAACTGAGCCGCGATCCGCACGCACGCCCCGACTGGCTGCCCTCGGTGGGGGCGCTGCTCGGGCTGATCGGCCTGCTGGCCCTCGGCGCCGGCGCGGTGGTGCTGCTGGCCTTCAGTGGGGTGCTGCCCGAATCCGGTGACTCCGACGGCGGCCCGGCCACCACGGTGACCACGGTGCCCACCCCGATCGAGGAGACGGACGAGGACGCGCCGCCGCTGATCCCGGAACCGGACCCGATCAGCGAATCCCCCGCCCCGCCGCCCCCGCCGCCTCCGCCGCCCGCGCCGGAACCCGAGCCGGAGCCCGAACCCGCTCCCGAGCCGGCACCGGAACCGCCCCCGGAGCCCGCGCCGCCGGTCATCGACATCCCCGGCGTCGGGGAGATCGAGATCCCCTTCTGACCGCTGCCGGTCACGCTCCGAACCTCGCGCCCGGGTCTGCGGCAGGGCCGGGCGGGGCCGATCCACGACGGGAAGAAGGCGGCGGGACGGCCCGTATCGGACCGTCCCGCCGCCTCGTGGGTTCGTGCCGCGGGCTACTGCGAGTAGCTCGCCAGGAAGTTGCCGAAGCGTTCGATCGCCGTGGTCAGATCCCGCGCCCACGGCAGGGTGACGATGCGGATGTGGTCCGGGTCGGGCCAGTTGAAGCCGGTGCCCTGGGTGACCAGGATCTTCTCCTGCACCAGCAGGTCGTAGACCAGCTGGGCGTCGTCGTGGATCTCGTGGACCTCCGGATCGAGCCGGGGGAAGGCGTAGAGCGCGCCCTTGGGCCGGACACAGCTCACACCCGGGATCGCATTGAGACCGTCGACCGCGGCGTCACGCTGCTCGAGCAGTCGGCCGCCGGGCAGGATCAGGTCGTTGATCGACTGGTAACCGCCGAGCGCGACCTGGATGGCGTGCTGGGCGGGCACGTTCGGACACAGTCGGGTCGAGGCCAGCAGATCGATGCCCTCGAGGAAACCGGCCGCATGGTCCTTCGGCCCGGTGATCGCCAGCCAGCCCGAGCGGTAGCCGGCCACCCGGTAGGCCTTGGACAGCCCGTTGAAGGTCAGGCACAGCAGATCCGGCGCCAGCGAGGCCAGCGCGATGTGCTCGGCGTCGTCGTAGAGGATCTTGTCGTAGATCTCGTCGGCCAGCAGCAGCAACGAGTGCTTGCGGGCGATCTCGACCAGGCGGGTGAGCGTCTCACGTGAGTAGACCGCGCCGGTCGGGTTGTTCGGGTTGATCACCAGCAGCGCCTTGGTGCGCGGGGTGATCTTCGATTCGATGTCGTCCAGATCCGGCTGCCAGCCGTTCGACTCGTCGCACAGGTAGTGCACCGGCGTGCCGCCCGCCAGGGTGGTCATCGCCGTCCACAGCGGATAGTCCGGCGCCGGGATCAGCACCTCGTCCCCGTCGTCGAGCAGAGCCTGCATGGTGATGGTGATCAGCTCGGAGACGCCGTTGCCCAGGTAGATGTCCTCGACGTCGAGGTAGGGGAAGTCCGGCACCAACTCGTAGTGGGTGACGATCGCCCGCCGCGCCGACAGGATGCCCTTGGACTCCGAATAGCCCTGCGCATACGGCAGGGCCGCGATCATGTCGCGGATGATCACATCGGGAGCGTCGAACCCGAACGGGGCCGGGTTGCCGATGTTGAGCTTCAAGATCCGGTGGCCCTCGGCCTCCAGGCGTGCGGCGTGTGCGTGCACCGGTCCACGGATCTCGTAGAGGACGTTCTGCATCTTGTGCGACTGCTCGATGGTGCGCAGTCGAGCCGGCGGCGACGACGGGGCGGTCGCCGCGCGCTGCTGGGGGTCCGGAGTGCTCACCCGCCTCATGGTGCCATCTGTCGCGGTATCCGGCCAGGTCGGGGCGGGTCGGTCCGGTCACACCGGGCTCGGCGGCCGGAGATCGGGGGTAGCGGAGTCAGCGGCCGATCAGCCGGGCGGCCAGGCGCCGGCCCCGGTGGATCGGGCCGGGATCGGCGTCGAACTTCGCGCCCGCCAGCGCCCCGTCGTAGATCAGCCGGACGTCCTCGGCCACCGCCTCGGCGTCCTCGATGCCACCGGCGACGAGCAGCGCGGTGAGGGTGTCGCGCAGCCAGTCGCGGTGCGCGACCACGGGGGCGAGCATGCCGGTGCGGTCGTCGGGGAACTCGGTGACCGCGTTGAGGTAGCGGCAGCCGCGGAAACCCGATCCGGGTGCGGACGAGGCGGCCAGATCGAACAGGGCCAGCACCTTGTCCAGCGGATCGTCAAGGGGTGCGACGTACTCGTCGAAGCGCTGCCGATCGGCGAAGTCGAGCCGGTCCAGATATGCGGTGACCAGCCCGTCCTTGGAGCCGTAGGCGGAGTACAGGCTCGCGCGCGCCACGTCCGCGGTGCGCAGGATCTTGTCGATCCCCACCGCGCGCACCCCCTCGTCGGAGAACAGCGCGGTGGCCGCGTCGAGCAGCCGCTGGGCGGGCGCGGGACGGGTCTTGCGCCGCGCATCGGCCGGGCGCGGACGGGCGTCGGTGCGGGTGTCGGTGGATCGGGGCACGAGGCCACGCTACCGCGCGGCGGCCGGCGGACGAGGTCGGGCGGAGGCGGAATAGACAGACCGGTCTAGTCATGGTTAGAGTGCTGATCGTGACCCGCAGTGATCTGACCCGCCGTCTGCACCTCGACCTGGTGCGGACGGCCGGTGCTGCGTGTTGTCGCCGAATGTGCTGGTGACCTGACCCAGCCGACTCCGGCTCTTCACTCCGAGTCGATCCGCGTGTCGTAGACCCTCGATGACCGCCGCCGCGAAGGCGGAGCGGACGAGCGTGACAGGATCTTCTCCCCCTTTTCTCGCACGACCCCGAGCGCAGTCTTCGGCGGCCGCACTACCGCGGTCGCCGGGCGGCGTCCGAGGTCCGGTCGACGGAAGGTGAGCCGGAACCCCACCCCGACGACCGGAAGGTTCTCTCATGTCGCTCTACCTGTACGAACTCGCCCTCACCGCCCCCTCGCGGGAGCAGGCCGAGCTGACCATCAAGCGTTTCGACGCCGCCGCCGCGGAGGCCGGCGGCGGGCTGATCGAGACCCAGGTGACCGCCGATCACGGCCGTATCTTCGCGATCACCGAGTTCGCCGACTGCCAGGCCCCCGACTTCACCGCCGCGGCCCTGGAGGTCGAGGCGGTGGACGGCCCGAGCCAGGTCCGGCTGGTCGGCGCCGAGATCGACCAGGTCAAGGCCGCCCGTCCCGACGCCGGCTACCTGGTCGAGTGGGACATCCCCGCCGAGATCGACATGGACACCTACCTCAGCCGCAAGGCCGAGAAGTCGCCGCTGTACGCGGACGTGCCGGAGGTGGCCTTCCTGCGCACCTACGTGCGTGAGGACATGGCCAAGTGCCTGTGCTTCTACGACGCCCCCGATGAGCAGGCCGTCCGCCACGCGCGTGACGTCGTGTCCACCCCGGTGGACCGGCTGCACAAGCTCGGCTGACCCGACGAGAAGAACCAGTAGGAGAGCGACCGGAGCCATGACCGTGACCACCGAAGCCACCACCGACCGCCTGCGCAGCGCGGCCCGCGAGTTCGTCGCGGCCCGCGCCGCCGACCTGGACGCGGGGCGGACCAGCACCCGCTCGGACCTGTCGTACCTCGGTGCGCAGGGCCTGTTCGAGCGCGGCTGTTCGGGCCGCCCGCTGGGGGAGATGGTCGCGGTGCTCGAGGACGTGGCCGCCGAGTCGCTCTCCGCCGGGTTCAGCGCGTGGGCGCACCGGATGACGATCGAATACCTCGATCGCGCACCGGCCGCCGCCCGCGACCGGTTCCTGCCCGACCTGCTGGCCGGGCGCCGTGCCGGGGTCACGGCCATGGCGGCCGGACTCAAGGCCGTGGCCGGACTCGGCACCCCGTCGCTCGAGGCCACCGAGGTCGAGGGCGGACTGCGGGTCTCCGGCCCTATCCACTGGGCGTCGAACCTGTTCGACGACGCGGTCGTGGTGTTCTGCGCCCGCGTCGTCGACGGGGCCGCGCAGGAGGAAGCCTCCGATGCGGTGGCGGCCGAGCCGGTCGCCGAGCGCACCGTGATCGCGGTCGCGGCCCTGCCCACCGAGGGCGTCACCGTCAACCCCGGCTTCGAACTGCTCGGGCTCAACGCCACCGCGTCGTCGTCGCTGACCTTCGACGAGGTGTTCATCCCCGCCGACCAGGTGATCTCGGACGACCTGTACGGGTTCGTCCGCGGGGTGCGACCGACCTTCC
Source organism: Actinomycetes bacterium (assembly GCA_021793835.1). Lineage (GTDB taxonomy): Bacteria > Actinomycetota > Actinomycetes > Mycobacteriales > Mycobacteriaceae > Tomitella. The sequence continues at coordinate 9,229 of JAJYRZ010000073.1, forward strand.
TGCTGCTGCAGACCGCGTTCTGCGCGGGCATCACCGGCGAATCGCTGCGCCAGAGCGCCGACCGGCTCACCGGCCTGGGTGAGCAGTTCGCGACCGAGCACGCCGAACTGACGCGCGAATACGACTCCCTGCACGGCCGGCTCTACGGCTACGCCACAGCGCCCGACGAGGTGGCGGCGGCCGACCTGATCCGGCTGCGCCTGGACGGCTCCCGGCTGGCCGGGGCCGCCACCCGCCTGGAGGTCACCCTGCGCGGCGGCGCCGGATACGCGGTGGGCAGCCCCACCAACCGGCGCTTCCGCGAGGCGGCCTTCCTGCCCGTGCAATCCCCGTCGGAAGGACAGTTGCGGTGGGAACTCGCGCATTCGAGCTGACCGGCGCGCGTAAGCGCTACGCCCCCGGTCGCCCCGAGGTGCTGCGCGGGATCGACCTGCACGCCGACGAGGGCGAGTTCCTGGTGATCCTGGGCCGGTCGGGCAGCGGCAAGTCCACGGTGCTGCGTGCCCTGGCGGGCCTGGAGCCCCTGGACTCCGGCAACGTGACCTGGGCGGGCGCCGATCCGGTGCCGCGCCTGGGCGTGGTGTTCCAGCAGCCGCTGCTGCTGCCGTGGGCGACCGTGGCTGAGAACATCGCGCTCGGCGGACGCTTCGCGGCCAACCGGGACGGCTTCGACGCCCGGTTCGCCCGCGAACTGCTCGGTCGCTTCGGCCTGGGCGACCTGGCCGGGGCCTACCCCGACGAGTTGTCGGGCGGCCAGGCCCAGCGCATCGCCGTGATCCGGGCGGTGGCGGTGCGCCCGCAGGCGCTGCTGCTCGACGAGCCGTTCTCCGCGCTCGACCCGGCGGTGCGCGCCGACCTGCAGCGCTGGCTCGCCGAGGTGGCCGGCAGTCTGGGGTTCACCACGGTGCTGGTCACCCACGACGTCGACGAGGCGCTCGCGCTGGCCGACCGGATCGTGCTCTTCGGCGGCGACGGCCGGGTGGGCCGGCAGTGGCTGCGCGGTGAGGCCGACGAGGCGACGCTGCGCACCCAGATCCTCGCCGAATACCGGGACCGGAAGGCCCCGGCACTGGCGGAGGCGTCATGACCGTCGCCTTCGGTCGGCGCACGGTCCTACGCGGGGCGGTCGGCCTGGCCGCGCTCGGCGGGCTGGCCGGCATCGCGGACCTGGCCCGGGTGGCCGTCGCCGACCCGGCCGGATCGCACACCGGCCTGCGTGTGGGCTACCTGCCGATCACCGACGCCGCCCCGCTGCTGGTCGCACACGGGGCCGGGCTGTACGACGAGGCCACGGCCGCACACCGACCGGTGATGTTCCGCAGCTGGTCGTCGCTGGCCGAAGCGTTCCTGTCCCGCCAGGTCGACGTGGTGCACCTGCTGATGCCGATGGCCGTGCAGCTGCGCTACGCACTCGGCGGGGCCGGGCAGGTCATCGGCTGGAACCACACCAACGGCTCCGCCCTGACCGTCGCCCCGGACATCACCGACCTCGAACAGCTCGTCGGCACCCAGGTCGCGATCCCGGCCTGGTGGTCGATCCACAACATCGTGCTGCAGAAGATGCTGCGCGCCCGCGGCATCCGGCCGGTGGTGCGCGAGGAGCCGTCGAAGTTCGCCCGCACGGTCGGGCTGATCGTGATGAGTCCGTCGGACATGGTGCCGGCGCTGGCCAACGGCGCGATCTCCGGTTTCACTGTGGCCGACCCCTTCCACGCGGTCGCCGAGGCGCGCGGGGTGGGCCGGATCCACACCTTCTTAGGGGATGTGTGGCGCGATCACGCCTGCTGCGCGCTGCTGGTGCACCAGGACGTGATCGACCGCGACCCGGCGGCCGTGCAGTCGCTGGCCGATTCGATGCTCGCCGCCCAGCAGGTCATCGCCGATGACCGGGCGGCGGCCGGACGGCTGCTCAGCGACGGCCGCTACCTGCCACAACCCGCCCCCGCGGTGGCGCGCGCCCTGGACTACGACCCGGCCGGTTTCGAGCTGGCCCACCCCGAGTGGGCGCCGCAGCGCATCGGCTTCCAGGGCTTCCCCTACGCCGGCTACACCGCGGCGATGGTCGCGGCCATGCACGACACGATCGTCGACGGCGACCGCCGCTTCCTCGACCGCGTCGCCCCCGAGGACGTGCACCTCGACCTGGTGGACGACCGGTTCGTCCGCCGCGCCATCGACACCGCGGGCGGCCCGTCCGTACTCGGCCTGCCGGCCGACCTCTCCCGTGAAGAACAGGTGGTGCTGTCATGACCGTCCTGGACGCCGACCCCGCCGCCCAGGTCCCGGACACGGGCCGGTCCGGCGGCGACCGTGGTCGACGGCTCTGGACCCGTTTCTGGCCGCCCGCCCTGGCGATCGCGGTGGCGGTCGGCCTGTGGTGGCTGGGCACGGCCGTCATCGCCGCCCCCGACTCGCTGATCGCCTCCTTCGCCCCGCAGGAGGTGGTGCCCGCACTGTGGCACCTGATCGACCGCGGAGTGCTGCTGCCCGACATGGGGGCGAGCCTGTACCGGCTGCTGGTCGGCCTGCTGATCGCCGCCGTGATCGGCGTCCCGCTCGGCCTGGTGCTCGGGCTCTCGGGGCTGCTCGAACGGGCCACCCGTCCGGTGCTGCAGTTCCTGCGCATGGTCTCCCCGCTGTCGTGGGCGCCGATCGCGGTCGCACTGTTCGGGGTCGGCCACCGCCCGGTGATCTTCCTGATCGCCGCGGCCGCGGTGTGGCCGATCGTCATCGGCACCGTCGCCGGTGTGCACGCCATCGACCCCGGCTACCTGCAGGTGGCCCGCTCGATGCAGGCCACCCGGATCGAACAGCTGCGCGTGATCGTGCTGCCGGCGATCCGCGAACACGTGCAGACCGGCCTGCGGGTCGCCCTCGGCATCGCCTGGGTGGTGCTGGTGCCGGCCGAGATGCTCGGAGTACGTTCCGGGCTCGGCTACCAGATCCTCAACGCCCGCGACCAGCTCGCCTACAGCGAGGTGATGGCGGTGATCCTGGTGATCGGCCTGCTCGGCTACCTGCTCGACGCGCTCGCCCAGACACTGCTCCGCCCGGCGCGGGCACGGCGAGCGGGACGGCAGGTGGAGGCCGCCGGCGAGATCTGACGCGATGCGGCCGGACCCCGACTCTGCGGCGAGAGGGGAGGGTTCCGGTGCGCGCCGCGGAGTGTGTCGTACCCCACGGATATTATCGAAAGTGAGTTCGAATCCAGGGGGTGGGGACGATGTCGCAGAGGCCGGGTCAGACGCAGACGTCCGCCGCGCCCACCGACGACTGCGCCCGGCAGGCGCCCACCGGCGACACCCGGCTCGACGCGGCGCTCGCCCTGGTCGACCAGGCTCTCGACATCGTCCGCGGCACCGACCACCGGATGCTCGCCGGCCCGGCTGCGGTCGCGCTGCTCACCCGGTTCGAGCAGGTCGGCCGCGCGATCGACGGGCTCGGCCACGAGCTGGTCAACCGCATCGCCGAGGACGCCGACGACCGCATCCACCCGGGTCTGAGCCAGCGCGGACTGCTCTCCCGCCACCTGCGGATCACCCGCGGCGAGGCGGCTAAACGGATCCGCCGGGCCGAACGGCTCGGCTCGCGCTGCGGGCTGACCGGGCAGGTCACCGCGCCGCAGTACGCCCACCTGGGGAAGGCCCACCGCGAGGGCGCCGTCGGTGACGGACACGTCGAGGTGATCGTGAAGTTCCTCGACCGGCTGCCCGACGCGGTATCCGTGGCCGACCGGGAGGAGGCCGAGGAACGGCTGGTCGACATGGCCCGGCGCTTCCGGCCCGACGAGGTCGCGGTGGCGGCCCGCCGCATAGAGGCCCATCTCGACCCGGACGGCACCTTGGACGACGAGCGCGAACGGGCCCGGCGCCGCTATCTGCGCATCGGCCCGCAGGGCAGCGACGGGCTCAGCTCCGGCACCTTCTGCCTGGACGCACCGACCCGGGCACTGCTGGATTCATTGCTGGCCAAGTACGCCCGCCCCGGCATGTGCCTACCGGACCGCCCGGGCGGGTTGTCGTGGGACGACACCGCCACCGGCACCGATCCGCGCCAGGCCGCCGAGGAGGCCGTGCGCGACGACCGCGATGCGGGCCAGCGCAACCACGACGCGCTCGCCGCGATGCTGGCGCACCTGCTGGCCTCCGGCGAACTGGGCCGGCACCGCGGCCTGCCGGTCACCACGATCATCACCATGAGCCTGCGCGAACTCGAACAGGCCACCGGCCACGCCCTGACCGGCGGCGGCACCCGGATCCCGATGCGCCAGGCCATCGCCATGGCCGCCCGGTCACGGCCCCACCTGCTGATCTTCGGCGACGACGGGCGCCCGCTGTACTTCGGACGCGCCCGGCGCCTGGCCTCGGAGGACCAGCGCCTGGTGCTGTTCGCCACCGACCGCGGTTGCACCTACCCGGGCTGCGACCGGCCCGGCCAGCTGTGCCAGGTCCACCACGTCGACGACTGGGCCCGCGGCGGGCGCACCGACATCGACCGGCTCACCTTCGCCTGCGACGACCACCACGGCCGGATCGGCCCCGGGCAGGACCAGTGGTCGACCACCGTCGCCCCACCGGAACACCGGTACGCCGGCCGCACCCGGTGGCATCCGCCGCAGTCCGGTGAATGTGTGCGCGGACCGCAGGTCAACCACTTCCACCATCCGGAGGAGTACCTCGACGCGCGGCCGCCCGAATAGCCGCCGGCCGGTACGAGCAGCTAGCACAAAGCGAGGTCCCCGCCGATCGGGGATCGGCGGGGACCTCGCTTCG
>JAJYRZ010000074.1 GCA_021793835.1 Actinomycetes bacterium
GGTGTTGCAGGGCATCGGTGTCGGCGCGGTGATGGCGATGGCCTACACCGTGATCGGCCTGGCCTATCCCGAGCATCTGCGGGCGCGGATGTTCGCCCTGCTCTCGTCCGCCTGGACCATCCCCTCGCTGGCGGGACCGTTCGTCTCGGGACTGCTCGCCGACAGCGTCGGCTGGCGCTGGGTGTTCGTGATGATGCTGCCCCTCGTCGCGGCGGCATCCGCGTTGACCATGCCCGGTCTGCGCCGCCTGGCTCCCGCAGCCTCCGGCGGCGCGCACGCGCCCGGGCGGGACGCCGTGCGGTGGTGGCGGTCGCCGCTGGTCGGCTCGATCCAACTCACCGTCGGCACCGCGCTGCTGTTGCAGGCGCTGCTGCTGCGCAACATCGCCCTGCTCGCCGCCCTGGCGATCGTGGGCGTCGCGCTGGCGGTCCCCGCGCTGCGGCACGTCACTCCGCGCGGCACGCTCACCGCCCGGCCCGGGATCGGCGCGGGGATCGTGGTGCGCGCACTGCTGTGCGGCGCGTACTTCGGCAGCGAGGCGTTCCTGCCCCTGGGCCTGCAGGAGCTGCGCGGACAGAGTGCAGCGGCGGCCGGTCTGGGCCTGTCGGCGGGCGCACTGACCTGGGTTGCCGGGTCGTTCGTCCAGGCCTCGTGGGACGACTCCGGCAGCGGGGGCCGGGGCCGCAGCGTCGCGCTCGGATCGGCGATCCTGCTCGCCGGCACGGCGGGGATCGGCGCCACCATCGTCACCGACGCCGTGCCGGCCTGGTTCGCGATCGCGGGCTGGGCCGCCGGCGGCCTCGGCATGGGTATCGCATTCAACGCCTCGACCACCGACACCCTCGAACAGGCGCCCGCCGCACGGCAGGGACAGGTGAGCGGTGCCCTGCAACTCGCGCAGACCCTCGCCACGGGCCTGGTCGCGGGCATCGGCGGCGCGGCCGTCGCCTACGCGGGCGACTCCCCCACCGCCCTGCGCACCGCGATCGTCGCCGTCTTCGTATTCACCGGTCTGCTCGCCGCCCTCGGCGTCCTGCTCGCCCGACGCCTCCGACCGCACGACCGTTCGTAGACACCCGGCAGGTGGGGCGACAGTGCGGCGCAGGCCCGGCGGCGCAGGCCCGGCGACCTCCGGCGGCGACCCGCGGTGCACACCTGTCGACGACTCCTAGACTGACACCGTGCAGGTATCGCTCGAGGTCGCCGGTCGGGTGCGGTGGCACGGATCGCCGGTCGCCGGGGACCGGCCGGCCGCGCTGCTGCGCGCCCTGGTCGACGCCGGTCCGGCCGGAGCCCGCGCCGAGACCCTCATCGGCGCGATCTGGGGTGACACTCCCCCGGCCGACCCGCGCAAGGCCCTGCAGGTGCTCGTCTCCCGGACACGCGCCGCGACCGACCCGCGCGTCATCGGCGCCGTCGCACACGGTTACCGGATCGGCCTGGAGCGCGCCGAGATCGATGTCACCGCAGCCGCTGATCTGGCCGCCCGCGCCGCCGAACTGCTGACCGCCGGCGCGGCCGCCGAGGCGCTGGACACCGCAGACCGGGCCCTGGCACTGGACGATGTCCCCGCGGCCCGGCGCACCGCCGCGCTGGCCCGGGCGCGGCTGGGCGACCACGCGGCCGCCCTGCCGGCACTGCGCGAACTGCTGGTCGCCACGCCGTGGGACGAGCAGGTCGTGGCCGCGGCCTTACGCGCCGAGGCAGGTGTCTCGGGCCCGGCCGCCGCACTGGAGAGCTACGAGCGCTACCGCACGGCGGCCGCCGACCGGCTCGGCACCGGGCCGGGACCGGAGGTCGGCCGGGCGTATCGCGAACTGCTCGGCGCGGACCGGCCGGTGCGGGTCGGACTCGACCGCACGGCCGCCGCACTGATCGGCCGCGACGAGGCGGTCGCCGAGGTGACCGCGCTGCTGGCCACCTCCCGGCTGGTCTCGATCGTCGGGACGGGCGGACTGGGCAAGACCAGCCTGGCCCACCGGGTGGCCGCCGAGGATCGGGCGGGCGCCGTGTACTTCGTCGAACTGGCCCCGATCACGGCGACGACCGCCGCGCAGCTGCTGCCCGCGCTCGCCGCGGTGCTCGAGATCCGGGATCGGCTCACCGGCCGCGCCGCGCACGGGCCCGTCGCTCCGGACCGGCTGCGCACCCGGATCGCCGAGCGCCTGGCGCACTCCCCGACCCTGCTGGTGCTCGACAACTGTGAGCATGTCGCCGGTGCCGCCGCCGCACTGATCGCCGGGCTGCTCGCCGAGGTCGCCGACCTGCGGGTGCTGACCACCAGCCGCACCCCGCTCGGCCTGGCCGTCGAGCAGGTGCATCCGCTCGCCCCGCTGGCCGACGGCCCGGCCGCCGACCTGCTGGCCCGGCGCGCGCGGGCCCGACGCCCGTCGGTGGTGCTCGATCCCGGCGAGATCGCCGCCCTGGTCGATCTGCTCGACGGGCTGCCCCTGGCCATCGAACTGGCGGCCGCCCAGGCCCGGGTGTTGTCGATCGCGCAGATCACCGCGGCCATGACCGACCGGTTCGCGCTGCTCACAGACACCGACCGCAGCGCCCCGCCCCGGCACCGCACCCTGGCGGCGGTGATCGACTGGTCGTATCGGCTGCTCACCGCGTCGGCACGCGAAGCGCTGCCGGCGCTGGCGCTGTTCACCGACGGGTTCACCGCCGACCACGCCCGGAACCTGCTCGCCGCGGCGGGCGTGGCCGGCGCGGACGCCGGGCCGGTGCCCGCACCGGTGACCGAACTGGTCGACCAGTCACTGCTGGTGGTCGAGGAGCGCGGCGGGGTGGTCCGCTACCGGATGCTGGCCACCGTCGCCGAGTACGCGGCCGGGCTCGCCCGCAAGGGCGGCCGGACCGATCTCCTGCGCGCCGCGCACACCCGGTGGGCACGCGAGCTGGCCCGGTGCGCGGGTCCGCGACTGTTCGGCGACGGGCCGGTGGCGACGGCGGTGGCCGCGGTGCGCGGGGCCGAGGCCGATCTGCGCGCGGTGTTCGAGCGCGCCTGCCGCGCCGGCGATGCGGCGACCGCGCTCGAGGTGGCGGGCGCTCTCGGCCCGGCCTGGTTCCTGTCCGGGCATCGGGTCCGGCTGTTCGGGCTGGTCGCCCCGGTCGAGCAGGTGCTCACCGGGTGGGAGCCCGAGCCCGAGACGGCCCCGGCCGTGCGCCTGCCGGTGGCGGTCCTCGCCCTGTTCGGCGCGATGAGTCCGCTGCGCACACGGCTGCCCGAGACCCGCCGGGTGCTCGGCCTGCTCGGCACGCACCCCGCAGGCACCGCGTTCGCCGCCGCCGTCGCCGCCGTCGCCGCAGCACTGCTGGCCGCAGCACCCGGCGACGAGTCCGACCGGCTCGCCGCACTGGTGGCGGGGGCGGACCGGCCCACGGCGATGCTGGCCGGGATGCTGCTGGCCGGGGAGCAGGAGAACGCCGGGCGGCCCGGCGCGGCGCTGGCCACCGCCCGAGCGGTGCTCGCGCGCATCGGGCCGGACGACGGGCCCTGGCCCGGCACGTTCCTGCGCATGCTGCTCGCCCAGCTGCACTGCCAGCTCGGCGACTTCGCCGCGGCCGAGCTCCACGCCGAGTCCGCGATCCCACTGCTCGAAGCGCTCGGCGCGCACGCCGATGTGGCGCAGTGCCGGGTCGTCACCGCGATCGCGGCACTGGATGCGGGCCGGCTGGGCCGTGCCGAGACCGAACTGGCCGCCGCCCGGCGGATCGTGGCCGACGAGAACACCTCGGCGGCGATGACCGCCGATCTGGTCGGCGCCGAGATCGCGCTGGGCCGCGGGGACCACGCCGGTGCCGCGAGCCTGATCGACCGTGCCCTGGCCCGGCCGACCGCCGGCGCGCGCACGGGGCTGTTCGGCGACGGGGACACCGATCCGTGGGTGCTGCTGGCCGAGTCCGTGGCGCTCGCGCTCTGCACGGAGATCCCGGCGGCCGCCGCGACGGCCGACCGGCTGGCGGCCCGTCTGACCGATCGGCTCTCCCGCGCCCTGCGTCCCGGCCGGAACCGCTACGACTTCCCCGTGCTCGGCGGCGCCCTGTTCTGTCTCGGGATCGAGGCGGCGCGCCGACCGGACGCCGACGCCGCGCACGCGGCCACGCTGTTCGCGCTCGCCGAGGCCTGCGCCTACAACCGGTTCCTGCCCGCCCTGGCCTGGGCGCGCACCGCGGTGCTGCTCGGTGATACGGGCCGGGCCGAGCTGGCCCGCGCCCGCGCCGCTCTGGCCGGGGCCGGCGGCGCGGAACTGCTCGCCCGCGCCGCCGCGGCGGTCGCTCAGCGCTCGCGCTGATAGGACCGCACCGCCAGCGGGGCGAACACGGCGATCACCACCGCGCAGCCGAACAGCGCCCACCCCACCTCACCGGTGACCGCCCCGTCGTTGGCCAGGTCGCGCACCGCCGAGACCACATGCGAGACGGGGTTGACCCGCACGAAGCCCTGCAGCCAGCCGGGCAGGGTGTCCACCGGCACGAACGCGTTCGACAGGAAGGTCAGCGGGAACAGGATCATCATCGAGATGCCCTGCACGGACTGGGCGGAGCGGGCGATGGTGCCCACATAGGTGAACGCCCACGACAGCGACCAGCCGGTGACGATCACCAGCACCAGGGCGCCGAGCACCCCGATCCCGCCGCCGGGCCGGTATCCCATCGCCACCCCGACCACCATGGTCAGCCCCGCGGCGATCGTGTAGCGCAGAAGGTCGGCGACCATCGGCCCGGCCAGCGGGGCGATGCGGGCGACCGGGAGCGATTCGAAGCGGTCGAACACCCCGGTGTCCATGTCCTCGCGCAGCTGCACCCCGGTGGCCATGCACGCGGTCAGCGAGGTCATCGCGAGGATCCCGGGGATCATCAGCGGCAGATAGTCGGCCACGTCCCCGCTGATCGCCCCGCCGAAGATGAACGCGAACATCGCGGTGAACAGGATCGGCTGGATCACCACGTCGGCGAACTGTTCGGGGTTGCGGCGCATCTTCTTCGTCGCCCGCCAGGCGAAACCCATGGTCTGGGCGAGCGCGGTGGCCGGGGAGACGGTGCGCGGCAGGGCGGCGACCTCGGCCGCGGTGACCGGGCCGGTACGCCCGGCGGTCTTCGCACCGTCGGCGGGGTATGCGGTGGTGGCGGTCATCGGTGATCTCCGATCGTCTCGGCGCCGGTGTCGGCGGACGCGTGGTCGGCGGCCGGATCGGTCTCGTCGGGCGCTCCGGCGTCGCGACCGGTCAGGGTCAAGAACACCTCGTCCAGGCTCGGCCGGCCGAGGTTCATCGCGGTGACCGGCACGCCCGCATCGCGCAGGCCGGTGAGCACCGCGGCCGCGGCGTCCGGATCGTCGAGGGTGGCGATCAACTCGCCGGGGCGGGGGCTGTGCACGGCGCCCACCCCGGGCGCGGCGGGCAGGGCGCCAGCGGCCGCGGCGCTGTCGGCCCGATCGACGCTGACCTGCAGACGCGCCCCGCCCACGGCCACCTTGAGCTCGTCGGGGGTGCCCTCGGCGACGGCCCGGCCGTGGTCGATCACCACGATCCGGTCGGCCAGCTGATCGGCCTCCTCGAGGTACTGGGTGGTCAACAGCACCGTGGAGCCGGTGTCGACCAGGCGGCGGATCGTGTCCCACATCTGGTTGCGGGTGCGCGGATCCAGCCCCGTGGTCGGTTCGTCCAGGAAGATCAGCGGCGGGCGGGTGATCAGGCTGGCCGCCAGGTCGAGTCGGCGGCGCATGCCGCCGGAGAACTTGCCGAGCGCCTTGTCGGCCGCATCGGTCAGGGCGAACTCCTCGAGCAGTTCGCCGCTGATCGTCCGGGCCCGGCGCCGCGACAGTCCCTGCAGGCGGGCGAACAGCCACAGGTTCTCGCGCGCGGTGAGCTGCTCGTCGACCGAGGCGTATTGGCCGGTCAGCCCCACCAGTTGGCGCACCACGTGCGGGGCGGTGGCCACGTCGGCGCCGAAGATCTCCGCGCGCCCGCCGTCGATGCCGGTGAGGGTGGCGAGCATGCGCATGGTGGTCGTCTTGCCCGCCCCGTTGGGGCCGAGCACACCGAAGATCTCGCCCTGGGCGATCTCCAGGTCGATGCCGTCGACCGCGCGGTGGTCCCCGAAGGTCTTGACCAGTCCCTCGGCCCGTACCGCGGGCAGTGCAGGCGTTGCGCCGCCCGGTCCGGCCGGACCGGGACGGGTGTGTGTCGTCGTCTCTGTCATGACCGCCAGTGTGTGCGCGGCCGGTTTCATCGCGGTTTCACCGCCGGCACGCCCGGTTTCACCCTCGATCCGCGCGGTGCCGCTACCGGCGGATCTGCCGCCGGATCATGTCGCACACGCGCACCGGACGACCCGCCGCGAATCGGTCGGCCCGGCCGGCGCGCTCCCCCGATCCCGGGTTCGCGATCTCTGTGCCCTCGGGGCGGGCCCGACCGGGTAGAAACATCCCATGTCCTCCCTCGCTCCGGGGCTGTATCGCCGGCTCACCGGCATCACCCCCGATACGGGCCGCGACGACCCGGTCGCGGCGGCAGAGCCTGCCAACGGCCTGCGCATCGTCGCGGCCGGTGCGCTGCAGAGCGCCGGGGACGAGGCGGTCAACGCCAAGACGGTGCTGCCGTGGCTGATCTCCGCGCTCGGCGCCCCGGGCTGGATGATCGGGCTGCTGGTGCCGATCCGCGAATCCGGGTCGATGCTGCCGCAGGCCGCGCTCACCGGGTGGGTGCGGGCGCGCCGGCGCCGCACGTACGTCTGGGTCGTCGGCGGGCTCGTCCAGGCGCTGGCGGCCGCCGCGATGGTCCTGGCCGCGGCGCTGGCCCGCGGCACCGCTGCGGGGGTGATCGTGCTGGTGGCGCTGACGGTGTTCGCGCTCGGCCGCTCGCTGACTTCGATCGCGTCGAAGGACGTGCTCGGTCGCACGATCCCCGCGGGCGGGCGCGGCCGGATCAACGGCACCGCGACCTTCGTCGCCGGGCTGGTCGCGGTCAGCGTCGGGCTGACGGTGCGGGTGGTCGGCGGCGCGGACGCGGACGTGCTGGTGTGGCTGCTCGCCGCGGCCGTCATCGCCTGGCTGCTGGGCGCGGTGGTCTACGCCGGGGTGGTCGAACCGCCCGACGACCCCGCTGCCCCCGCCGCCTCCCCGCCCGATGCCGAGGATCCGTGGTGGCGGCGTTCGTGGTCGCTGCTGCGCAGCGACCCGCCGTTCCGCAACTTCGTCATCGTGCGCGGCCTGCTCCTGGTCTCCGCCCTCTCCCCGCCGTTCGTCACCGCCATGGCGGCCGGTGTCGACGATTCGATGACCGGCGGACTGGGCCCGTTCCTCATCGCCTCCGGCCTGGCCGCACTGCTCGGCGGGCGCCTGGCGGGCCGGCTCGCGGACCGCTCGAGCAGGTGGCTGATGTCCGCCGGTGCGGCCGCCTCCTCGGCGGTGATCGCCGTGTTCCTCGCGGTGCTCGCGATCCCGGGTGCTCGTGCGCAGGCGCTGATCTATCCGGCGGTGTATCTGCTGCTGGCCTTCACGCACGTCGGGGTGCGGGTGGCGCGCAAGACCTATGTGGTCGACATGGCCGAGGGCGATCTGCGCACCGAATACGTCGCGGTGTCCAACACCGCGATGGGCGCGATCCTGCTCGCCACCGGCGCGGTCAGCAGCGGGCTCGCGGCCCTCGGGCCACAGGTCGCGCTCGGCTTCCTGGCCGTGCTCGGCCTGGTCGGGGTGGTGCTCGCCCGCCGGCTGCCCGAGGTGGGGTGAGCACGCCCGCCGGATGCGTACGTTGGACACCACCGGTGGGCCCGCACAGGCCCGGGCCGTGCCGAAGAGACCGGAGAGAGGCGGTGGTGACCGATGACCGACCAGGATTCGCTGTTCGCCGTGCCCGACGACTCCCGCCCGCTGGCCGACCGGTTGCGTCCGGCCGCCCTCGACGAGGTCGTGGGCCAGGATCATCTGCTCGCCCCCGACGCCCCGCTCGGGCGCATGATCGCCCAGGGCCGGCTCTCGTCGATCGTGCTGTGGGGCCCGCCCGGCTGCGGGAAGACCACGATCGCCCGGCTGCTCGCCGAGCGCACGGGCCTGGAGTTCGCGCCGCTGTCGGCGACGTTCTCGGGCGTGGCCGATCTGCGCAAGGTGTTCGTCGCCGCGCAGAAACGCCGCGAGGTCGGACGCGGCACGTTGCTGTTCGTCGACGAGATCCACCGGTTCAACCGCGCCCAGCAGGACTCCTTCCTGCCCTATGTCGAGGACGGCACCATCGTGCTGGTCGGCGCGACCACCGAGAATCCGAGCTTCGAACTCAACGGCGCCCTGCTCTCGCGCTGCCAGGTGCTCGTCCTGCGCCGACTCGACGAACCCGCACTGCGGCAGTTGTTGACCCGCGCCGAACGCGCCACCGGCCGGAAGGTCCCACTCGACGCGCAGGCGACCGAGTCGCTCCTCGCCCTGGCCGACGGGGACGGACGCTATCTGCTCAATCTCATCGAGCAGCTGCTCGCCCTGCCCACGGGTACCGCACCGCTGGACGTGGCGGGGCTCGCGGATACCGTGCAGCGCCGGGCCCCGCAGTACGACAAGTCCCAGGAAGGGCACTACAACCTGATCTCCGCGCTGCACAAGGCGATGCGCGGCTCGGATCCGGACGCCGCGCTGTACTGGCTCGCCCGCATGCTCGACGGCGGTGAGGATCCGCTGTTCATCGCCCGGCGCATCGTCCGGTTCGCGAGCGAGGACATCGGGATGGCGGATCCGGCCGCGGTGCATCAGGCGCTGGCTGCGTGGGACGTCTACGAGCGGCTCGGCTCGCCCGAAGGTGAGCTCGCGATCGCGCAGGCGGTGGTCTATCTGGCCACGGCCCCGAAATCGATCGGGGTGTACCGGGGCTTCAACAAAGCGACGGCCGCGGCGAAGAAGACCGGATCGCTCTCCCCGCCCGCACACATCCTCAACGCGCCCACCCGGCTGATGAAGGACCTCGGCTACGGCAAGGGCTACCGCTACGACCCGGACACCGCGGACGGGTTCTCCGGCGCCGACTACTTCCCCGACGGGATGGATCGGCAGACGTACTACGAGCCGACCGGTTTCGGATTCGAACGCACCATCACCGAGCGGCTGCGCCACTGGGCCCGGCTGCGCGAAGCCGCGGCAGAACCGGACACCGAATCGGACGGGGAATAGTTCGGACGCCCCCGTTGCTGTACGGGGTGGATCGGCTTGTGGCTGTGTCCCCCGGGCTCAACCCTTTGCCTTCGCAGAGTTCCGTCCGGCTGGAGTTGCGTTGCGCCGTTCGCCGTGAGGCGACCACCACAAGCCGATCCGCCTTCGTCTCAGCACGCCACCGAGCCGCCGCAGACGAGCCCGGGGCGAGGCGTGGTCGTCCCGTCCTCGTCCCGGGGATCGGCGCTCGGATCAGTTCGGGTGGAACGCCTCGGCGATCCGCGACTGCGCATCGGCGAAGCCGAGGGTGGCGGAGACCTCATCCCATCCGAGATAGGTGAAGCGGTCGTTCTTCACCGCGGATATGTCGCTGAACCGCGGGTCCGTGCGCAGGAACTCCCGGATCTGTTCGAACTTCCCCTGTCCGACCTCCTGGATCAAGATGACGTCCGGATCGCGCTCGACGAGCGTCTCCAGTCCGACCACTTCACCGGTGCTGGAGGATCCCGAAACGTCCGAGTACACGTTCTCGCCGCCTGCGGTGCGGACCAACTGCCCGACGAAGGTGTCGTCCGGGGTCGCGGTCATCGGCCCGTCCGCCCCCTGGATGAAGTAGACGGCGGCGACCCGGACCGGCTCCTTGCCGGCCACGTGCTCCTCGGCCTCCTCCATCTTCGCCTTCAAGGTCGCGATCACCTCATCGGCGCGGTCCGGGACCTGGAAGATCCGCCCCAGGTCGGCGACGTCCTGGTAGCGGCTCTCCACGAAGTCCGGGTTGCCGTCGGCGTCCGCCGGCACGTGGTCCGGGCAGAACACGGTGGCGAACAACACGGGGATGTCGAACGGTGCGTAGTCGTCGTTCATATGGTCGCTGTAGTCGATCTGCGAATAGAGCAGATCCGGTTCCTGGCTCACCACAGCTTCCTCCGACAGCGGACCGTCGTTGAGAACCGGCAGATCGGCCAGGATCGGGGCGTACTCCTCGGAGGGTTCGAACGAGGCGAAGGACGAGGTGGCCACGATCCGGTCCGCCAGGCCCAATGCGGCCAGGGTCTCGCCGATCACGTCCGGTTGGGCAACGATCCGCTCCGGCGGGGCGTCGAAGACCACTTCGTCACCGCAGGACTGGACCACCACCTGTCCGTCCTGTCCGGTGGCACCCAGGTCACCGTCGATGCTGGAGCAGGCGGCCAGCGCCATCACACCCGCCATCCCGGCGGCGGAGACGGTCAACAGTCTTCTCATCGGATTCCCTTCATCGTGTCCGCGGCCTCTTCGGTGCGGTCGTGCGTAGATGCTGTCGAGCTGAAACAGAACTGGGGGCGTCCGGTCACCGGGTGGGTGAAGGAATGCGCCTGGACGTCGAACACGTGTGAGATCAGTGCGGTGTCGAGAACGTCGTCGACCGGTCCGTCTGCCACGATCCGGCCGTCTTTGATCAGGTACACCTCGTCGCAGTAGCCGGCCGCCAGATTCAGGTCGTGGATCGCCATCACCACGGTGGCGTCCAGCGTCGCGACCAGGTCCAGGACCTGATGCTGGTAGTGGATGTCGAGATGGTTGGTCGGTTCGTCGAGCAGCACCACCGGTGTGTCCTGAGCGATGCAGCGGGCGATCATCGCACGCTGCTTCTCCCCGCCGGACAGGTTGTTGAACTGGCGTCGGCGCAGGTCGGTCAGGCCTGCGTGCGCCAGCGCTCGATCGACCTGCACATCGCTGTGTTCGTCGAAGGGAGTCAGTCTGCTGCGGTGCACCGTGCGCCCCATGGCGACGATCTCCTCGACCGTGAAGTCGAAGTCGCCCGGACGTTCCTGCAGAACCACGCCGATGCGCCGGGCGATCTCTCGACGCGGCAGCCGTCGGACGGGATCGCCGTCGATCAGCACCCTGCCGCTATCCGGCGGCAGCGCGCCGAACAGGGTGCGCAGCAGTGTCGACTTGCCCGACCCGTTCGGCCCGCACAGTCCGATCACCCGTCTGCCGCCCGCCGCGAACGACACCGCATCCAGAATCCGCCGACCGCCCAGATCCACCGCGACCTCGTCGGCGATCAGACCGCGGTCTGCAGCCTCGGCCCCCGCTGTTCCACGCGCCGTCATCACTGTGCCTCCCGGCGGCTGTGCCACCGCATCAGGTAGATGAACACCGGTGCGCCGATGACGGCGGTCAAGATCCCCAGCGGGATCTCCGTGGGCGCGAGCACCGTCCGTACCGCCAGATCCACCCAGACCAGGAACACCCCGCCGGCCAGACATGCCACGGGCAGTACCCGATAGTGGTCGGCCCCCATGGTCATGCGCACCATGTGCGGGATCATCAGGCCCACGAAACCGACCACCCCGGCCACCGCGACCAGGACCCCGGTCAGCAGCGAGGCCACGATGATCATCTTGATGCGTACGCGCTGCACGTCCACCCCGAGCGCGAGGGCCTGCTCGTCGCCGGTGACGATGGCGTTGAGAGCCCCGGCGTGTGACAGCAGATAGGCCAGGGCCAGCACCACCACGATCGCGGGGACCGCCAGCTGCGCCCACCGCGCCGACGACAGGCTGCCCAGCGTCCAGAACATGATCGCGCGGGCCGCATCCTGATCGCCTTTGACCAGGACCAGGAAACTGGTCACCGCGGAGAACACCCCGCCCATCGCCACGCCCGACAGGATCAGGCGGAGCGGATTGAGCGCCCCGGCCGAGCGGGCCACCCAGAACACCACGAACACGGCGCACATCGCGCCGACGAACGCACCGGCCGCCAGCCCCAGCGCGGCGCCGGCGAAGACTCCGAGCACCATCACCACGGCCGCGCCGGTCGTAGCAACGGAAGAGATACCCAGCAGATAGGGCTCGGCCAGCGGGTTTCGCACCAGTGCCTGCAACACCACGCCGGCCAGACTCAATCCGGCGCCGACCACCAGCGCCAGCAGCACGCGCGGCAGCCGGATCAGCCAGACGACCTTGTCCGTCCAGGCGGGCACGCCCTCGGCCGCGTCCCCGTGCACCAGGTGCGCCCACATCGTGCGCCACACCTCGTCGAGGGCGATGGTGGACGAGCCGAGCGACACGCCGAGAACGATCGTCGCCACGGCCACCACGAACAGTCCTACGAGCGTCCAGAGGAGTCGGCCGCTTCTCTTTCGGCTCGGCCGGCCCCTGAGCCCGCGGCGGCCGACCGCCACTCCGTCCCGATCGCCCGCGGTGACAGCACGCGCGTCGGTGCGCCCCGCACGCGACTCAGTGACGTCCATCCGGTGCCCCCATGATCCGGTCATGGCACGAGAGCATGGGGCGCGCGGTGTCGACGCCGTTACCGGCGTCGACACGAAACCCTGGCTTATGCCTCGAAGCCGTCGGTCGCCGCACGCGGATGCGCACGGCGTGCTGGCAGGTCTTCGGACTTCGGGGCGTGCGTGTCTCGTTGCCTAGTGGTCGTCGCTTCCCGGGTACCGCACGGTCACGTGCGGCGGTGTTCCCAGTGCATCAGACGACGGTCGTTCCCCATCACCGCTGCGGGCCAGTTCCGGATTCTCACCGGATTCCCTCTCGCCTCCTCCCCCACTGAGCGCGTCGGGGAGGAACCAGCTACGGATGCGGATGTTAACAGCACGCTGTCCAGCGACTCAGCACCACTGACCGTGCCGATACGCAGGGCACGACCGGGACCCGCGGGACCGATCAGCAGATCCGCAGGCGCCGGCCGCCCTCACGACCTCCCTGCATATGCCCTCCAGGTGCCCGGCTACTGCCCCATCACGTACTTCACGGTCGGGCCGACCGTCCGGCCGCCGTCGACCGCGATCTCCGCGCCGGCGACGTACGAGGCCGCGTCCGACAGCAGGTAGGTCACCGCGTCTGCGGGCCCGGTGTCCCCTACCGCGCGGCCAGTCCGGCCATGTGCATCCCGACCACCCGGGCGGCGAGGACCTCGATCTCGGTGGCCGGCTGATCGGGGCGGATACGGAACCACGAGTCGATCGCGTTCAGGCTGCTCAACAGCACGCGGGCGACCAGCCCCGGATCCTCGGCCCGCAGGCTGCCGTCGATCATCCCCTGCTCGACCACCCGCCGGAACATCATCTCGTGGTCGTCACGGATCTTGTTCAGCTCCGCGAGCTGCTCGATCTGCCGGTCCTTGAGCGCGAGCGCCGAACGCCGATGGATCCCCTGGTGGATGGTGTCGTGGTAACTCAGGTTCGTCATCAGGTTCCGCGCGTGGGCGACCGACATCGCGGTGAGCCGGTCCAGCGCCGTGCCGGGGCCGTCCACGTGCGGTTCGACCGATTCGCGCGACAGTCGCATCCCGTGCTCGTAGACCGAGAGGTAGATGTCGAACTTCGACCGGAAGTAGTAGTAGATCCGGCCCTTGGTCGCGCCGATCCGCCGGGCGATGTCGTCGATCGTCGTACCGTTGAAGCCCTGCCGGTGAAACACCTCGGCCGCAGCGTCGAGGATCATCGTGCGCGCAGCGTCATGCGCGGCCTCGTCCACTCCGAAGGTCTCCGTCATATCCGATCCACCATATCTTCCGGCGACCGCGGCCAGCGACTTCTCCCAGCGCAGCGCGGTCACACCTCGAGCAGCCCGGTCGCACCCGCCGCGCCACCGGGGCCTGTGGTCTCCCTCTCGCGCCGAACCGTCACGACTGCTCGGGCAGCAGGGCGACCGATGCGGTGGTGGTCAGTCCGCCGTCGACCGGGATCACCGCGCCGGTGATGTAGGAGCCGGCCGGCGAGAGCAGGAAGGTCACCACCCCGTCGAGGTCCTCGGCTCGGCCGAGCCGGCCCAGCGGATTGGCCTCGGAGATCTCCGCACCGTGTTCG
>JAJYRZ010000075.1 GCA_021793835.1 Actinomycetes bacterium
CGTCCAGCAGCAGGCGTTCGACGTAGGGGGCGGCCGCCTGCCGGGTGTACAGCCGCCAGCCCTCATCGGTGCGTCGCAGGTCCAGGCCCGATCCGCGGGCATCGTAGTCGCGCGCCAGCGCGGTCAGCTCCGCGGTGGTCTCGGCCTCGGTGATCTCCAGCACCCCGGCCAGGGTCGCGGCCGACACCGGCGCGTCGACCACCAGCAGCAGTGATTCGAGCACCATCGCCGGCTCGGCCGCAGGTCCCGCGCCGTCGCTCACGCTCACCCGTACTCCTCATCGCTGATCGGCGGCGCCGCGCCCCCGTCGTCCCGCTCGCCCAGCCAGGTCACCGCAAGCTCGCCCAGCGGCTCGGGCTGCTCGAACGCTACCGATCTGCGGCGGTAGAGCTCGAGCAGTCCGAGGAATCGGGCCACGATCTGCAGCCCCGAGGTGCACTCGGCGACCAGGTCCGGAAAGCCCAGGGACGCGCCGATCCCGCCGGCGGCGAGCAGTTCGCGCATCCGGTCGGCCTCTTCGGGCACCGAGACCTTCGGCGCGTGCAGGTGGTCCAGGTCCACCGTCGGCGCCGGCCGCGGCCGCATCGCCGCCGCCGCGATCTCGGCCAGTTCGGCCGGTCCGACCCCGATCCGCACCTCGGGCAGCAGATCGACGAACCGTTCCTCCAGTCCCACCGCCGCCGGATACCGGCGCAGGGCCGCCGCCTCGAGTTCGGCGAACAGCCCCGCGACCTGCTTGTACGCCCGGTATTGCAGCACCCGGGCGAACAGCAGGTCCCGGGCGTCGAGCAGTTCCAGGTCGTCTTCGTCGTCGACCTCACCGGCCGGCAGCAGACGGGCCGCCTTCAGATCGAGCAGGGTGGCCGCGACGACTAGGAATCCGGTGATCTGTTCCAGGTCGGTCTCGGCGCCGAGCCGGCGCGTGAAGGCGACGAAGTCGTCGGTGACGGTGTGCAGCGCGATCTCGGCGACGTCGAGTCGGTGCTGGCCGATCAGCTGCAGCAGCAGGTCGAACGGACCCTCGAAGTTGTCCAGCCGGACGGTGAAGCCCTGTCCGTCGTCCCCGGCCTCCTCCTGCGGAGGCGACGGCTCGGCGACGGTGGCGGTCATATCCCGGTGCGCTCGATCAGCTCGCGCGCCACCGCCCGGTAGGCCCGTGCTCCCACCGACTTGGGCGCCCAGGTGGTGATCGGCTCCCCGGCCACCGAGGTCTCCGGGAACCGCACGGTCCGGGAGATCACCGAGTCGAACACCTGGTCGCCGAAGACCTCCACGACCCGGCCCATCACCTCACGGGAGTGCAGGGTGCGCTGGTCGAACATGGTCACCAGGATGCCCTCGAGGGTCAGCCGCGGGTTGAGCCGGTCGCGCACCTTGTCGATGGTGTCGTTGAGCAGCGCGAGCCCGCGCAGCGAGAAGTACTCGCACTCCATCGGGATGATCACCCCGTCGGCGCAGGCCAGGGCGTTGACCGTGAGCAGGCCGAGCGAAGGCTGGCAGTCGACCAGCACGTAGTCGTAGCGGTCGAGCACCGGGTGCAGCACGCGGCCGAGCGCCTGTTCCCGGCCGACCTCGCTGACCAGCTGGATCTCGGCGGCCGACAGGTCGATGTTGCTCGGCAGAAGGTCCAGCCCGTCCACGCGGGTGCGCATGACGACGTCGTCGATGTCGACGCCGCGTTCGACCAGCAGGTTGTAGACGGTGTTGTCGAGTTCGTGGTGGGCCACCCCCAGGCCGGCGGACAGCGCCCCCTGCGGGTCCAGGTCCACCAGCAGCACCCGCCGACCGTATTCGGCCAGCGCCGCCCCCAGGTTGATCGTCGAGGTGGTCTTGCCGACCCCGCCCTTCTGGTTGCACATCGCCAGGATGCGGGCCTGCCAACGCGGGTGGCGCTGGACCGGGCCCGGCTCCGGGATCTCGCGCACCGGACGACCGGTGGGTCCGAGCGTCGGCTTCTCGGCCGCGAACAGCGCGTCGTCACCGTCGCCGCCGCCGCGCGCTGACTTGGGTGCCTGCGATGTCACCTTCCGCGCTCCCTCTCCCCGTCGATCGCCTCGTGTGCCCGTGCCGGTGGGCGCTTGGCCGTAGCGGTACGCGCCTCGTCGGTAGCCTAACGGTCCGTCGCCGCCCGGGCCGCACGGACCGCCGCCCGACCGGTGTCCGGCCGTTGATCTAGCGCGCCCGCGGGTGGGCCCCTGCCCACACCTCGCGCAGCGCGGTGACCGTCACCATCGTATAGATCTGTGTGGTCGCCACCGAGGCGTGCCCGAGCAGTTCCTGGACCACCCGCACATCGGCGCCGCCCTCGAGCAGATGGGTGGCGAAGGAATGGCGCAGGGTGTGCGGAGAGACCGGCACGGTCAGCCCCGCCCGGTCGGCGGCGTCGCGCAGCACCTGCCAGGCGCTCTGCCGCGACAGCCGGCCCCCGCGCACGTTGAGCAGCAGTGCCGGGCCGCCCGTCCGGGCCAGGGCGGGCCGGCCGCGCACCAGGTAGGCCGACACCGCGTCGGCGGCCGGACCGCCGATGGGCACCAGGCGTTCCCGTCCGCCCTTGCCGCGCAGCACCACGGTGCGGCCGGTCAGATCCACATCGTCGACGTCCAGGCCGACGGCCTCGGAGATCCGGGCCCCGGTCGAATACAGCAGTTCGAGCATGGCGTGGTCGCGCAGTGCACGTGGGTCGGCCGCCTCCGGGTCGGCCGCGACCGCATCGAGCAGCGCGAGCACCTGGTCGACCGAGAGCGCCTTGGGCAGGCGCCGGCCCGGCCGGGGCGGGCGCACCCCGTCGGTGACGTCCGCGCTCACCCAGCCTTCGCGGGCCGCGAACCGGTGCAGTCCGCGCACCGCGATGGTCGCCCGCGCCACCGACCCGGTCGCCAGCGGCGCCCGGCCGGTCTCGGGGTCGCCGCGGCCCAGATCGGCCATGAAGTCGGTCACGTGCTCTTCAAGCACGTCCGCCAGATCGGTCAGCCCGGCCGCACGCAGATGGTCGGCGTACCGCTGCAGATCACGGGTGTAGGACAGAACGGTGTTGCGTGCGGCGCCGCGCTCCACGGCCAGGTGGTCGAGATATCCGCGCACCTGCCCGGCCAGCCGGTCCGCCGCGCCGGTGGTCACGACCGGCCGGTCTGTGCGCGCGCGTCGAAGGCCGTCGGCCACAGCGGGGCCGGCGCATCGGCGTCGCGCAGCGTCGTCCCCAGGCTGCGGGCGGCCACCAGGGCGGTCACCGCGGCGACCGCGGTGGCGTCGTAGACCGTGCCGCCGAGTGCCCGATCGGCCAGCTCGCCCAGGTCGATCCACCGGCTGGCCATGTCGGCCTCCTCGTCGGCCGGTGCGGGCCGGTCCACCGCGCGCAGATCGGTGGCCAGATACACCCGCAGCAGCTCGTCGGTGAACCCCGGCGAGACCGCCAAATCGACCAGCACCTGGTAGCGCGCGGCCGTGAAACCGGTCTCCTCGACCAGTTCCCGGTCGGCCGCGGCGACCGGATCCTCTCCCGCGACGTCGAGCAGCCCGGCGGGCAGCTGGAGGATCCGGCGGCCGAGCGCGTGCCGGTACTGGTCGATCACCAGCACCCGATCGCGCTCGTCGAGGGCCAGCACGGCCACGGCCCCGCGGTGCTCGACGATCTCCCGGTCGGCGTGGCCGCCGCCGGGCATGGTCACGGTGTCCACCCGCAAGTTCACGATCGCGCCGCGGTAGTGCACCGCGGAGTCGACCACCTCGAACCTGTGCCGGTCCGCCGGATCCTGGCCTGTCGGGGTCATCGCCGCGCTCCTACCGGTCCCCGCCGCCGTCGGTCCCGCCGTGGCCGGGGATCTGCACCGGCAGCCGCTCGCCGTCCTCGTAGGTCAGGGCCGCAGCGATGAACGCACTGAACAGCGGGTGCGGACGGGTGGGCCGGCTCTTGAGCTCGGGGTGGCCCTGGGTGCCGACGAAGAACGGGTGCTCGGCGGTGTCGCGCTCGACGAACTCGACCAGTTCCCCGTCCGGCGAGGTGCCCGAGACGGTCAGTCCGGCCTGCTCGATGCGGTCCCGGTAGTCGTTGTTGACCTCGTAGCGGTGCCGGTGGCGTTCGGTGACCTCGGTGGCCTGGTACACCGAGGCGACCAGGGAGTCCTCGGCCAGCCGCGCCGGGTAGGAGCCCAGGCGCATCGAACCGCCCAGGTCCGCGGTGCCGGCCACCGCGGCGCGCTGCTCGGCCATCGTCGACACGGCCGGTTCGGCCGTGCCGGCCTCGAACTCGGTCGAGGTCGCCGCTGCCAGTCCGTCGGCGCGCAGCGCCTCGATGACCATGCACTGCAGGCCCAGGCACAGCCCCAGGATCGGCACACCCCGGGTGCGGGCGTAGGTGATCGCACCGAGTTTGCCGTCGATGCCGCGGTTGCCGAAACCGCCGGCGATCAGGATGCCGTGCAGCGCGCCGAGGACGCGGGTGCGCCCGGCCTCGGTGACGCAGTCGTCGGCCGGCACCCACACGATCTCGACCCTGGCGCGGTTGGCGAAGCCGCCGGCCCGCAGCGCCTCGGTCACCGACAGGTAGGCGTCGGGCAGGTCGACGTATTTGCCGACCAGTCCGATGCGCACCGTCTCGGTCGGCCCGTGCACCCGGTCGAGCAGATCGCCCCACACGGTCCAGTCCACATCGCGGAACGGCAGGTCGAGCCTGCGCACCACGAAGGTGTCGAGGCGCTCTTCGAACAGCACCTTCGGGATGTCGTAGATCGACGGGGCGTCGGGTGCGGACACCACGCCCTCGGTCTCGACGTCACAGAACAGGGCGATCTTGGCCTTGAGCGAGTCGCCGATCTCGCGTTCGCTGCGCAGCACCAGAGCGTCGGGCTGGATGCCGATCGACCGCAGCGCCACCACCGAATGCTGGGTGGGCTTGGTCTTGTGCTCGCCGGCCGGGGCGAGATACGGCACCAGCGACACGTGCAGGAAGAACACGTGGTCGCGGCCGATGTCGTGCCGGATCTGGCGAGCGGCCTCGAGGAAAGGCTGCGACTCGATGTCACCGACGGTGCCGCCGATCTCGGTGATCACCACATCGGGCACCACGCCGGCCTCGTCGGCCTGGGCCATCGCGGTGATCCGCGACTTGATCTCGTCGGTGATGTGCGGGATAACCTGCACGGTCGCGCCCAGGTAGTCGCCGCGGCGTTCCTTGGCGATGACCTCGGAGTAGACCTGCCCGGTGGTCACGTTCGCCCGGCCCGACAGGTTCCGGTCCAGGAACCGTTCGTAGTGGCCGATGTCCAGGTCGGTCTCCGAACCGTCCTCGGTGACGAACACCTCGCCGTGCTCGAACGGGTTCATCGTGCCCGGATCGACGTTGAGATACGGATCGAGCTTCTGCATCGTGACCCGGATGCCGCGAGCGGTGAGCAACTGGCCCAGGCTCGCCGCGGTCAGGCCCTTGCCGAGCGAGGACGCGACCCCGCCGGTGACGAAGATGTGCTTGGTGGCCGAACGCTCAGTGGTGCGTGCCAAGGAGACTCCCGTGTGACCTAGCAGGTGGATTATGGGCCTGCCGACCCACGGGACCTCACGCTAACAGATCAGGTGCGCCCGCGGTGCGGCCGTGTCACGCCGCCGCCGTGGCGGCGGTGTCGACGATCACTCCACGGTGACCGCGGTGGCGCCCGGACCGGTGCCGTACTGGCCGGTCCGATCGTCGAGTTCGGCTGCCAGCGCCAGCACGGTGGTGATCCGGCCGGCCGGATATTCGATGTTGTCGACGGTGCTCAGCCGCGCCGCGAGTGCCGGGTCGTTGCGCACCACCGCCAGAGCCCCGTTGCCCTCTGCCGAGCCGGTGGCGCCGGCGAGCACGGTGCCCGCCCCGCGCGCGTCCAGGCCGCCGGCGAAGCGGGCGACCACGGCGCCGTGGTTGGCGTCCTCGCCCTCCTCGCCGCCGGTGACCACCACGGCCACCTGGCCGGGTGCGACCGCGCCGTCCTGGTATTCGATGAACCCGCCCGAGCGCAGCGTCTGCAGCGCCAGTTCGCGCTCCTCCGGGGTGGACTGCTGCTCGACCGTCTCGCGGTCCAGCAGCAGCACCGCACCGATCAGGTCGCCGGCCATCGAGCCGGAGTCGGTCGAGGCGGTGCTCAGTTCCACCCCGGCCGGGACGACGTTGGTGACCGCGCCGCGCAACTGGTCGGTGCCGGAGGATTCGACGAACGCCTCGGTCAGCCCGACCCGGCCGGAGATCGAACCGCCGGAACGGTCGATCATCTCCACCACCTCGTCGACATCGCCGGGCGCCGCACTCGGGGTGGTGAACAGCACCACCGGGCGCTGGTCGAGCGCCCCGTCGATGATCCGCCCGGCCATCGCGTCGTCGAAGGCACCGGCGGAGTCGAGCTGGTCGGTCTGCCGGCTGTTCTCGGCCTCCAAGTCGCGGACCTCCTGCTGGAGCTCCTTCTTCTCCGAGCCCAGCCCGGAGAGCACTGAGTCCGACAGCGCGGTCGAACCGAGCACCACGCCGACGGCCAGCGCGAGGAAGATCGCCGCGATCGAGATCGCGTGTTGGCGCAGCGAGATCATCTAAAACCAGCCGCGCACGGTGGTGACCGAGGAGTTCCAGGTGTCGACGAACCAGTCGTAGGCACCGTCGCCGACCCCGGTGACCAGCACCGCGGCGACGATCGCCAGCAGTACGGCCAGGATCAGCATGAACACCACCAGGCCCGACACCCGGCTGCGGTACAGCGTGGAGACGGCCTTGGCGTCGACCAGCTTGTCGCCGACCTTCATCCGGGTCAGGAAGGCCGACGGGTTGGTGTCTCGGCGGGCGTGGTCGAAGAAGTCGTCGAGCGAGGCACCGGCCCCGACGGTGACGATCAGCGCCGCCTGGTGGTGGTCGGCGACCAGCAGGGCCAGGTCGGTCGCCGCACCTGCGGCCGGGAAGGTCACCGCGCCCACGCCCAGGTCCTGGATCCGCTCGAGGCCGGGTGCGTGTCCGTCCGGATCGGCGGGCAGCACGATCTGGGCGCCGCAACGCAGGGTGTCGGCGTCGACGTCGTCGGGGCGTCCGACGATCAGGTCGGGCCGGTAGCCGCCCTTGATCAGCGCGTCCGCACCGGCGCCGACGCCGATGAGCACCGGCGCGTACTCCTTGATGAACGGCTTGATGTTCTTCAGGTCCGTCTCGTGGTCCGGTCCGTCGGCGACGACCACCACGTGCCGGCCCGCCAGGTCCACGTCCACCTCCGGCACGCCGACGCCGTCGATCAGCAGCGGCGACTCGGAGCGGATGAACTCGATGGTGTTGCCCGAGAAGGCCTCGAGATGGTTGACCAGCCCGGTCTTGGCCTCGATGAGTTTGTCGGCGATCTCCTCGGCGGTGAGCTCCTCACCGGCTGCGAGTCTGCGTTCACCGCTGTAGATCTTGCCCTCGTGCACGCGGACGCGGGCACCGTTTTTGATCTTGCGCAGCGCTTCGTCGCCGGCGCTGTCGATCAGCGTGATCCCGGCGGCCACCAGCACCTCCGGACCGAGGTTGGGGTACCGGCCGGTGATCGACGGCGACGCGTTGACCACGACCGCGACATCGGCGGCGACCAGTGCATCGGCAGTGACCCGATCCAGGTCCACCACGTCGAGCACGACCACGTCGCCTGAGTCGACCCGGCGCAGCAGCCGGGCGGTGTCTCGGTCCACTCGGGCGATCCCGACGGTCCCGGGCAACTGATCGCCCTTGCGCGACAACAAACCTGGCATCTTCATAACCGCCAGGGTGGCATCTCCGGCCACCTGATCCGGGGAGGCGCGCCGTCGTGATATCACGCGTGTCGTCGGCCGGGCGGCTGTCCGGTCAGGACAGCTGGTCCTCGCGCGCCTGTGCGGCCGCAGCCAGGAGCTCCTCGGCGTGTGCGCGGCCGGTCTC
This sequence comes from Actinomycetes bacterium, assembly GCA_021793835.1. Taxonomy (GTDB): domain Bacteria; phylum Actinomycetota; class Actinomycetes; order Mycobacteriales; family Mycobacteriaceae; genus Tomitella. Next base: position 7,892 of record JAJYRZ010000075.1, read on the forward strand.
GGTGTCGTCGAGACCGGCGAGCATGCGGGCCAGTTCGCCGATCCGTTCATCGGCGTCCAGGGCGCGGACGGTGGAGACCATCGCGCTGTCCCCTTCCGTCTTGCCGATGACCAGGTGCGCATCGGCGAAGGCCGCGACCTGCGGCAGGTGGGTGACGACGATGACCTGGTGGCTGCGCGACAGCGCCGCCAGCCGTCGGCCGATCTCCACGGCGGCTCGGCCGCCCACTCCGGCGTCGACTTCGTCGAAGACCAGGGTGCCGCCGTGCTCCCGGCCGGCGAGCACCACCTCCATGGCGAGCATCACCCGGGACAGTTCACCGCCGGACGCCGACTTACCGATCGGCAGGGCGTCGGCGTCCGGATGAGTGCCCAGCAGCATCTCGACCGCATCGAAGCCGTCGCGTGCGGGCCGGACCCAGCCGGTCGGGGTCTGCAGTGCGCCCTCGGATTCCGGTTCCGCCGCGATCGGCGCGACCGTGACCTCCAGGCGGGCCCGCCCCATCGCCAGTCCCGCCAGTTCCGCGGTCACCCCGGCGGCCAGTGCTGTGGCCGCGGCGGTGCGCGCAGCGGTCAGTTCGGTACCGGCGGTGACGACCTGCGCGCCGAGTTCGGCGACCCGGACGCGCAGCTCGTCGAGCGCGTCGGCCGAGACGTCGATGCCGGCAAGCCGCTCTTCGGCCTCCTGCGCCCAGGCCAGCACGCCGTCGATGTCGGCCGCGTATTTCTTGGTCAGCTTCTTCAGGTCGGCCTGTCTGCTCAGCAGCGCGTCGATGCCGTCACCGTCGCCGGGCAGGGTGCCCAGATAACCGGCGACATCGGCCGACAGTTCGGTGGCCAGCACCACCAGTTCCTCCAGCCGGGGCAGGAACACCCGCAGCTCCGGATCGTCGACGCCCTGGATCCGGTCGCGGGCGCCGCCGAGAAGACCGATCACACCCGCCCCGGCGTCGTCCCCGCCGAAGGCCGAGGCACCGCTGAGCCCGACCTGGGTGTGTTCCGCTGCATCACGCAGTCGATCGAGATCGCCGAGTCGGCGCACCTCCGCCGCGATCTCGGTGTCCTCCCCCGGAAGGGGGTCGACGGCGCGGATCTCTTCGATGCCGAAGGTGAGCCGGTCGGTCTCCTGGGCCAGTTCGCGGGCTCGAGCGGTCCGGTCGTCGAGTTCGGCACGGACCCGGGACCACTCGTCGTAGACCTGCTGGTAGTCGGCCAGGGCACGGGCGGCGGCCTCGCCGGCGTACCGGTCGAGGGCCTCACGTTGCCGGTCCGCGCGCAGCAGGCGCAGCTGATCGTTCTGGCCGTGGACGGTCAGCAGGGCCCCGGTCGCTCCGGCCAGCGTGCCGGCCGGCACGCTGCGTCCGCCCAGGTGTGCGCGCGATCGGCCGTCGCGGGCCAGGGTGCGCACGGCGATCACGCTGCCGTCCTCGTCACGTTCGCACCCGGCAGCGGAGAGCAGTTCGTCGACCTCGGCAGCCGTCTCGGCCCCCAGACCAGTGGTCTCGAAACGGCCTTCGACCACCGCGCGGTCACGCCCGGCCCGGATACGTCCGGCATCGGCACGGGCCCCGCCGAGCAGATTCAGCCCCGTGACGATCATCGTCTTGCCCGCCCCGGTCTCGCCGGTCAACGCGGTGAAACCCGGATGGAACTCCGCGGTGGCCTGGTCGATCACCCCGAGATCGTTGATGCGAATCTCAGAAAGCATGTTCGAATACTAACGCGCCGGGCCGACACCGACGCATCGGTGCGTGCTCGGGCGGGTCTACCGGCCCCGCTCCCGCCACCCGGTGACGGGCAGTTCGAATTTGTGCACCAGTCGGTCGGCGAAGGGCTCGGCGTCCATGCGCACCCAGGTCACCGTCTGGTGTCCGCGGGTGATCTCCACCCGCCCGCCGGCGGGCAGTGCGACCTCGCGCCGGCCGTCGCAGTACAGCACCGCGCCGCGTCCCCCGGGGTCGATGTCGACCGCGATCGTGGAGTCGGGACTGGTGACCATCGGCCGGGAGAACAGGGCGTGGGCGTTGCTCGGCACCACCAGGATCGCCTGTACCTCGGGCCAGACGACGGGGCCTCCGGCGGAGAAGGCGTAGGCGGTCGATCCGGTGGGGGTCGACACCAGCAGTCCGTCACAGCCGTAGGAGGACACGGGCCGGCCGTCGATCTCCAGCATCAGCTCGAGCACCCCCAGGTGGGGGCCGCGCTCGATGCTGACCTCGTTCAGCGCCCAGCCGCGTTCGACCACGCGTCCCTCGACGACCACCGCCATGTCCACGGTCATGCGTTCTTCGAGCCGGTAGCGCCGCGCGATGACCTGCTCGAGGGTGTCGGCGAGGTTGTCGGCCTCGACCTCGGCCAGGAAACCGATCCTGCCCAGGTTGATGCCCAGCACCGGGATGGCCGCGTGGCGGGCGAGTTCGGCGGCCCGCAGGAAGGAACCGTCACCGCCGAGCACCAGTACCAGTTCGCAGCCGGCAGCCGCGTCCGGGCCGTCGGCCACCGGACGGACGGAGGTCCCGGACAGACCGAGCCACTGGGCTTCGGTGTCGACCATGCGGGTGCCGATCCCGCCGCGTTGCAGGATCTCGATCGTCTGCGCCGCGGTCTGCACCATCGATGCCCGCCCCTGGTGGGCGACGAGCAGAATCTCACGTGTCACTGGGGACCTTCCTCCACTGCCCGGGCGATGAGCGCATCGACGTCGGCGGTGTACTCCACCGGCCCGTCCTCCTTGCGCAACAACAGGAAGTACTCGACGTTGCCGGACGGGCCGGGCAGCGGGCTGGCGACCACCCCGTGCACGGACAGGTCCAGTTCTCCGGCCTGCGCGGCGACGGAGCGCACGGCCTCTGCCCGCAGGGCCGGGTCTCGTACCACTCCCCCGGCACCGACCCGTTCTTTACCGACCTCGAACTGGGGCTTGATCATCGGCAGCAGGTCTGCGCCGGTCTGCGCGCACGCCGCCAGGGCCGGCAGCACCAGCGCGAGCGAGATGAACGACAGGTCGGCCACGACCAGCTCTACCGGGCCGCCGATCTGCTCGGCGGTCAGAGCGCGCACGTTGGTCCGGTCGTGCACCAGCACGCGCGGGTCGCTCTGCAGGCGCCAGACCAGTTGGCCGTAGCCGACGTCGGCGGCGACCACTTCGCGTGCGCCGCGATCGAGCAGCACGTCGGTGAAGCCGCCCGTGGACGCACCCGCATCCAGGCATCGCCGCCCGTCCACCGCGGGCCCGTCGGCACCGAAGCCGTCGAGCGCCCCGATGAGCTTGTGCGCTCCGCGCGAGGCCCATTCGCGTTCACCGGGCACCTCGATCACGTGCAGCGGGTCGCCGCGTTCGACCCCTGTGGCGGGTTTGGCGATGGTCATCGGCCCGCTGCGGACCCGGCCGGCGGTGATCAGTTGCGCGGCCTGTTCGCGTGACCGTGCCAGTCCTCGGCGGACCAGTTCGGCGTCGGCCCGTGCTCTGCGCGCCATCGGTCAGCTCCCGTCCACAGATCCCAGCGCATCGAGCAGCGCCTGGTGTGCATCGCCGAGCAGCCGCACCACGGTCTCGTCGTCTCCGGCGCCGGCCTCGTCGTCGAGCAGGCGGGTGATCTGTGCGGCCACGTCTTCGGGCCGTGCGGTGCGCGGAGCACCGGCGGCATCGTTCGGTGTGACGGCCTCCGTATTCATCACCGCCAACGCTAGCCGATCACCGCGGTCGGGCGCGCATCGGTTTGCCGCTCGGCCGGCCGTGCCTTGCGTTACCGTTCGACCTGCGCCGGAACGTTGGCCAGCGCTTCGGCGGCGCGCGCGTCGCCCGCCACGACCTCAGGGACGGACTCCCCCCGGTCGACCCGCGCCCAGACCGTTCCGGCGGCGCTGCGTACCCAGTCCAGGTCCGCCTCGGGGCCGGCGGGGCTGTCTGCGCCGTGAACGGTCAACCGGTCGCCGTCGATCCGGACCGTCCAGCCCGGCCGCGGGCCGATCGCCGAGTGGGCGGCGGCGCGGTGCAGGGCGGACATGTCTGAGGCGATGTAGCGAGGACGGTAGGCGGGACCGGCGCGCAGCATCTCGGCCGGGGACGAGACTCCCGTCCAGACCAGAAGTGCGTCGATACCGGCGGCGACCGCCCCGGCGATATCGGTATCGAGCCGATCACCGACAGCAAGAGCGCGCGTCGCTCCGGCGCGGGCCACAGCCTGTTCCATGATCGTGGCCGACGGTTTTCCGGCGACGATCGGTTCCCGTCCGGTCGCGGTGCGCACGACCGCGACCAGGGACCCGTTTCCGGGCAGTAGGCCTCGCTCGGACGGCAGCGTCGTGTCGACGTTGCTGGCCACCCACAACGCGCCGCTGCGCACCGCCAGGGCGCCCTCGGCGAGCCTGCGCCACCCCAGGTCGGGGTCGAAGCCCTGCACGACCGCCACCGGTGCCTGGTCGGCCCGTTCGACCGGCACCAGCCCGGCGTCGGTCACCTCTGCCGCCAGTGCGGGGGCACCGAGGACCAGGACGGCCGAGCCGGCCGGCACCTGGTCCGCGAGCAGTCCGGCGGCCGCCTGCGCGCTGGTCATCACCTGCTCGGGTGTGGCCGCCACGCCCATCCCGCGCAGCTTCTCGGCCACCTCGGGTGCGCGACGGCTGGCGTTGTTCGTCACGAACATCCGCCCACCGTCCGTCTGCGCCAGGGCCTCGACCGCCCCCGGGACTGCTTCGGCACCGCGGTAGACGGTGCCGTCCAGATCCAGGAGCAGCACGTCGTAGGCGTCGACGAAAGAGCCGGTGTGGTCGCCGGTGTCAGACATGGTTCAGTCGTCCTGGTCGGCCAGTTCGGCGACCCGGTCCTCTGCGTCGGTCATCCCCTCGGTGTCCGCCGACGCCGCCTTGAAGAACCACTCGAGCGCGTCTCGGCGCCGGTCGGCGGCCAGCAGGGCCTCGGCATACACGTAGAACAGCCGTGCATGATCGGGACCGGGCCGTGAGGTCTTCAGGTCGTCGGTCTGCAGGGTCACCACGGCGGCATCGGGTTGGCCGAGGTCGAGCCGCGCACCGGCCAACACGATCCGGAGTTCGCGCGCCTGATCCTCATCCAGGCTGCGGGCCTCATCGCTGCGGCCGAGCTCGAGTGCCTTCTCCGGCCGGCCCAGTCCGCGCTCACAGTCCGCCATGACCGCGACCATGCCCGGTCCGCCACCCATGCGCCGGGCCGCGCGCAGTTCAGAGAGCGCTTCCGCCCACTCGCCGGCGTGATAGGCGGAGATGCCTACGGCCTCCCGCACGACCGCGATGCGTCCGGCGCGTTCGCGGGCGGCCCGGGCGTGGAGCAACGCCTCCACGGGGTCTTCATCGACCAGTCGTCCAGCCATCACCAGGTGTCGTGCGACGAGTTCGGCGTTGGCACGATCCAGGGTGTGTAGGTCACGCCGGACGGACATGTCCAGCTCGTCTGCGGTGATCTCCTCGGGGATCGCCGGGCCTTCGAGCCGGGCGCCGCGATGATCGTCGGGCCGCGAGGGGCGTGCGCCCTGTCGCGGTCTGCCACCGCCCTGCGGTGCGCCGCGGCGCTGATCGCGGCCACGGGGACCGGGCCGACCGCCACGAGCTCCTCCGCCGCGCCGGTCCTGGCCGCCACGTGCGTTTCGCGGGCCACCACGCCGGTCCCTGTCCGCCGAGCCGTTGTCCCGGCGCTCACGCCGGTCGTCTCTGTTGCGGTCAGGGCGGGATCGACGTGCTTCGCCGCCGTCCCGATCGCCCGCCCGGCGTCCATCACCGTCATGATCACGCCGCGGGCGTCCCTGGCGCTTGGAATCGGGCCGATCGTCGTCTCGGTCCCGTCGTGGTCCGAATCCGTCGGCTCCGTAACCGGACATCGTCGCCTTCTCTCGGTAGAACGGGGACGAGGGGACCCTCTCGGGTCCCCTCGCCGCACCGTTTTCAAATTTGTGTTCGGCAGTGTCCTACTCTCCCACACCGTCCCCGGTGCAGTACCATCGGCGCTGTAGGGCTTAGCTTCCGGGTTCGGAATGGGACCGGGCGTGTCCCCTACGCTATCGCCACCGAA
>JAJYRZ010000264.1 GCA_021793835.1 Actinomycetes bacterium
GTCCCGGCACCTCTCGGTGCCGGGACCGCCGTCGTCGTGTGGGTCTGCGCCGCACGCGGGCCCGCCCCCGCGGCGGGTCAGTGCCCGCCGAATTCCGGGGTGCGCTTCTCGAACACCGCGGCCATGGCCTCACCGATGTCCTTCGACGGCAGGAAGGCCGCGTTCCAGGCCGCGACGTAGCGCAGCGAGGCGTCGACCTGCGCGCTGCGGGTGTGGTCCAGCACCGACTTGATCCCGTGCACCACCAGCGGCGGGTTGGCCGCGATCTCCGCGGCCGTGCCGCGCGCGGCCGCCAACAGCGCCTCCCGGTCGTCGAACACCTCGTTGACCAGGCCGATCTGCGCGGCGCGCGCGGCATCGATGTCGCGGCCGGTCAGGGCGAGCTCGCGGGTGTGGCCCTCGCCGACGATCGGGGAGAGCCGGGCCAGGGTGCCCATGTCGGCGACCATCCCGACGCGCACCTCGCGGATCGAGATCTTCGCATCGGCCGCGGCGTAGCGGAAGTCGGCGGCGGTGACCAGGTCCACCCCGCCGCCGATGCACCAGCCGGCCAGTGCGGCGATCACCGGTTTGCGGCAACGCTCGACCGAGTTGGCCGCCTGTTGCATCGCCAGGATCATGTCGTGGAAATCGGTGCGCTCGCGGGCCTGCGCCCCGGGGGCGAGCACCGCGCCGAGCGCCGGCGCCATCGCCGGCAGGTCGAGCCCGTAGGTGAAGTGCTCGCCCGAGCCGGTGAGCACCACCGCCCGGATCTCCGGGTCGGCGTCCAGGGCGGCGAACACCTGGGGGCACTCGCGCCAGAAGTCCGGGCCCATCGCGTTGCCCCGTCCCGGCCCCGTGAGGGTGACCTCGGCGACGTGGCCGTCGCGGGTCACCTGCAGGGAGGCGTATTCGGTCTCGCCGTACGGCACGTATCCGGCCATGTGGTCTTCAGTTCCTCTCGGTCGGGGCGTCCGATCGCTCCCCGGCCGGGGCGGCGCGCCGACCCCGTCCGGGTGCCCGTCCGGGCCCGTTGACTGCGACAATGCGACGGTGACCGCCCCCGAGAAGACCTCAGGACTGTCGCGTCGCGGCATGTCCCTGGTGCTGGTGGCGACCGTCTTCGCCGCCGCCTCAGGCTACGTGATCATGCTCCTGGCCGGACGGCGACTCGGGGCCGCCGGATACGCGGAGTTCACCGTGTTCTGGGCCCTGTTCTTCACCCTGGTCGGCATCACCAACGGCACCATGCAGGAGTCGACGCGCGCGGTGTCGGTGGCCCGCGCCGCACGCACGGCGGGCCCCGGCGGCCGCGCCGGTGCCGCGCCGACCGGGATGCGGCCGATCCGCGTGGCCGTCGGGATCGGCGCGGGACTGGCCGTCGTCTCCGCCGCGACCGCCCCGCTGTGGGGACAGTGGGTGCTGCCGGGAAACGAGCTGGTGGCGGCCGGGCTGCTGGGGCTGGCCGTGTGGTCGGTGACGGTGCAGGCGACCCTGTGGGGACTGGCCTCGGGCACCGCGCGCTGGCCCCTGTACGCCGCAGGCATCGTCGTCGACGCCGCGCTGCGTCTGGTCGTGGTCGCGGTGGCGCTGGCCCTGGGCCACGGGCTGATCGGCTTCGTCGTGGCCACCGTCGCCGGCGCCGCGGGCTGGCTGCTGCTGCTCACCTCCCCCGGCGGGCGGGCCGCCGCGGCCGAACGGGTCGACGAGGACACCCGCGCCTATCTCGGCCGCGCCGGGCACGCGATGCTCGCCTCGGCGGCCACGTCGGTGCTGATCGTCGGTTTCCCGGTGCTGCTGGCGGCCACCAGTCCGGGAGATCTCGACGACACGGCCGGTTCCCTGCTGTTCTCGGTCACCATCACCCGGGCGCCGCTGCTGGTGCCGCTGACGGCCTTCCAGTCCGCGGTGATCGTCTACTTCGTCCAGCGGTCCGGCACGGGCCTGCGCGCCCTGCGCGTCCCGCTCTTCGCCGTCGCCGCGGTCGGCGCGATCGGTGCCGGTCTGGCCTGGCTGCTCGGCCCACCGGTGGTGCGCTGGGTCGGCGAGGGCTTCGACGTCTCCGGCGCCGTGTTGGCGGCGCTCACCGCGGGGGCCGCGCTGACCGCGATGCTGCTGGTCACCGGCAGCGCCGCGGTGGCCGCGGACCGGCACCGGGCGTACGCGGTCGGCTGGTGGGCGGCCACCGCGATCGCCGCGGCGGTGCTCGCCGCGCCGGCCGACATGACCGTGCGGGTGTGCACCGCGCTGGTCGTCGGACCGCTGATCGGCGTCGGTGTGCACCTGTTCCTGCTCGTCCGGGGCGCGCCGAAGCCCGGTTCCGGCGCCCGGCGGTACTAGACTGACCGGCACCGCTATGAAGAGAGGTCCTGTGTCCGATCGTTCCGACACCTGGCTGGTGATCCCGGTCTACAACGAGGCCCCGGTCATCGCCGACGTCGTCGAACAGGCGCGCCGGACCTTCCCGAACATCGTGTGCGTCGACGACGGCAGCCGGGACGGCTCGGCCGCGCAGATCCGCACCACCGGGGCGCATCTGGTGCGCCATCCGGTC
>JAJYRZ010000265.1 GCA_021793835.1 Actinomycetes bacterium
AGTCGCCGTCGCGCAGCCCGGTCACCGCAGCACCGCGCTCGACCACGGTGCCGATGAACTCGTGCCCGATCGGCCGGGGCTCGTCGGTGCCGCGCACCCCGCGGTAGGGCCACAGGTCCGAACCGCACACGCACGAACGCACGACCTGCACGATCGCGTCGGTGTCGTGGCGGATCTGCGGGTCGGGCCGGGTCTCGAGCCGGATGTCGCCGGGGCCGTGGATCATCGTCGCGCGCATGTGCAGACCTCCTGATGCAGACCGGCGCCGTGGGGTGGGCGGCGCTTCGATCCCACCCTAACGGCCGCGCCGGGGCACACTGGGGCGGCGGGATCGACCCCGCGGCCCCGGTGCCGGGGCGCGGAGCGGCCTGCGTAGCCGACCGTGAGAGGACCGCCATTGCCCGCCCCCGTCGATCCGGCACGTCCGCCGCTGGTGCTGATCGCCCCGGCGATGGCGATCGGCTCCGGCTACTACCGACTCCTGGCGGGTGCGCTCACCGCCCGCGGGTGGCAGGCGCGCACCCTGGCCCGCCGCGGCTTCGAACCGGGCTCAGGGCGTGCCCGGCGCGGGGTCGACTGGTCCTACGACGACGAGATCGCGGTGGTCGCCGACGCGGTCGCCGATGCCCGCCGCGAGGATCCGCGGCGCCCGGTGCTGCTGCTGGGCCACAGCCTGGGCGGACAGCTCGCCCTGGCCCACCAGCTCGGCCCGGACCGGGCCGACGCGATGGTCACCGTCGGCACCTCGATCCCGGACCGTAGGCACTTCCCGTTCCGGGGCGTGCACCTGGCGGCGCTGGCCGGGGCGGTGGTGCCGACGGCGACCGCGCTGTGCGGGCATCTGCCCGCACCGCTGTTCGGCGGGCCCGGGGCGGCCACGATGATGCGGCAGTGGGCGCGCATGGTGCGTACCGGTCGGCCGCCGTTCCCGGTGCCCGGGCCGGTCACCGCGCCGACCCTGGTGGTCGAACTCGAAGACGATCGGCTCGCCCCGCGCGGCTCGGTGGAGGTGTTCGCGCAGCAGATGGTCGCCCCCGACGCGCTGACCTACTGGCGGTACCGCCACACCGAGGTGCCGGCGGGGCAGAGCAACGACCACATCGGGTGGGTGCGCACCCCCGAGCCGGTGGTCGACCGCATCGCCGACTGGTGGCACGGGCTCGGCGCCCACCGGTGACCCGCAGGACTCGGCCCGTCGGTCAGCCCCGGTCGGCGGGCCCGGGCGGGGGCGAGATCGCGGGGTGGCGGCGGGCCAGCAGGGCGCGCAGCCGTTCGGCACCGATCATCGCCGCATAGGCGATCAGCGCACCGGCCACGGTCAGCAGCACCCGCTCGCCGTGCAGCAGCAGCGCCGAGTGCGCGGCCGGGCTGGCCGCACCGAGCACGGTGACGGTCAGCAGGGCCGAGTTGAGCACATAGGACGCTGAGGCGGTGGCGATCGTGCCGATCGCACCGACCAGGGCCAGGGTGTAGAACACCCAGTCGGCCTCGGTCACCACGGCCACCGCCATCACCAGCACCGCGCCGGCGATGGTGCCCAGCACCCGGTCGTGCACCCGGTGCACGGTCTCGTCGTGGGTGGGCAGCAGCACCACCAGGATGGTCAGCACCAGCCACCAGGCGTGGGTGCCGGCGAACTTGGCCATGGCCAGCCACACCGCGGCGACCACCAGCGCCAGGGCGACCCCGCCGTACCAGAGCGCATCGCTGCGCTCGAGCTTCGGCGACGGTGCACGCTCCCAGCCGCGCAGGAACGCCGCGATCCCGATCGTCACGGTCAGCCCGCCGGCGAGGGTGAACCCGGCGACCGGAAGACCGGCCAGGAAGGTGTGCGGGACGTCGTAGGGGTCCGGGGCGAGGGCGAACACGTTGCCCGAGATGGCCACGATGGCGGCCTGCACGGTGATCATAGAGGCGATGGTGGCCAGCCCGAAGCGGGCGGCGTACCCGATGGTCAGCGCGAGCAGGGTCAACCAGATCACGGCGCCGGCCGTGGATCCGGAGACCCACACCCCGATCAGCACCGCGACCGCGGTGGCCACGGCCGAGCCGGCGGCGATCCGCCAGTTCAGGCGCAGCGCGATGATCCCGGGCACCACACCCATGTAGAAGAACGCGAAGCCCGAACTCCAGGGCGAGGACAGAAGGGCGGCGATCACCGCGATCGCCAGCAGCGCGACCGCGCCCTGGCGCCACAGCGGCGGGGCGGGGGCGGCCTCGGCCGCGTCCGTCACCCGGTCGGCGGAGTCGGCGACGGTGGCCGGGTCCTGCGGTGCGGTCATCGTCAGATCTCCCCGTCGGCCGAGGCGTCGGCGCCCGCGAACACCGCCCGGGTCACCTCCATCCCGGTCAGCTCGTCCTCGTAGTCGCCGTACAGCACGGTGCTCACGCCGTCCTCGGCGGTGAACAGCGGGGTGTCGGCGTCGGCGATCCACACCATCTTGCCCGCACCGTCCTCACCCTCGGGTGCGTCGCAGGCGTAGCGGGGCAGCGAGTCGGGGTTGTGCTTGTTCGCCCCCCACGCGCCG
>JAJYRZ010000266.1 GCA_021793835.1 Actinomycetes bacterium
ACCTCCGGGGACGCCAGCCGCGAGGTCGGTCCGTGGGTGTTCTGCGATCCGGTGCGCCCGGACCTGTGCGACGAGGAGGGCGATGTGATCGCCCTGCCGGTCGACCCCGACGCCGAGCTGACCGTGGCCGTGCCCGAGGAGTTCGGCGAGGTGCCCTGGGTGCTCGAGTCCTTCTACCTCGAGGTCGACGAGGCGGCGGCCGATCAGCACGGTGGCGGCGAATCACTGGTCGGTGACGAGCAGGCGTTCGGCGCCGGCCAGACCGATCCGGTCACCGTGCCCGGCACCGACGACCAGGGCCGTGAACTGGCCGGGATCGAGGTGCGCCTGCCGACCGGGATCCTGCTGGTCGACGAGGAGTCCGGCACCGAAGAGGAACAGATCGTCAGCCACGCGGTGTGGTCGGTGCGCACCCGCTGACCGCCCGGCTCTCGCGGGGCGGCAGGCTTCCGGTCAGGAGTCGAGTTCGCGGGCGACCGCGCGCATGACCTCGGCGATCTGGGCCGCGGCCTTGCGGTCGGGGTAGCGGCCCTTGCGCAGTCCCGGCTGCACCCCGCGGTCGAGCAGGGTGATCATGTCCTCGATCATCCCGTGCAGCTCATCGGGTGAGCGGCGCTGGGACTGCTCACGCCGGCGGCCGCCGCCGCGGCGCACCGACGGGGTCTCGAGCACGGCGACGGTCAGGGCCTGCGGGCCGCGCCGGCCCGACACCATGGAGAAGTCGACCCGCTGGCCCGACTTGAGTGTGTCCACACCCTCGGGCAGGGCGTCGGCCCGGACGTAGACGTCCTCCCCGCCCTCCTGGGCGATGTAACCGAAACCCTTGGCCGCGTCGTACCACTTGACCCTGCCGATCGGCACGTTGGACACCCCCGCCTTCATCGTCTGTCTCCACCCCGGATCGTCGGCGTCTGAAGGCCGGCCGCGGGGATCGATCCGCGTCCGCCACAGAGCCGTTCTCCGCGCAGGACGCACCACAGGCGATGATACCCACCGCGCACCTGCCCGGTCCCGGCGCGCGCCTCGGGCCCGGCCCCGCCGCGGCGCGCCGAGCGCTACCGTGTCGGGTGTGAACGAATCGACCAGCACGTCGCCGCGGCGACGCTTCTCGGCCTCGGACCTTTTCATCTGGACCGGGGTGGGCCTGTTCTGCATCGGGCTGATCTCGGTCATCGTGACCTTCGCGGTCGCCCTCGAGCCGCCCGCCTCGACCGTGTTCTACTTCCTGGCGCTGGCCACTCCGCTGGGCATGGTCGTCGGGGTGATCGGCGCGCTGCTGTCGGGCCGGCGCGCGCGCTGACCGCCTGACGGACCGTCAGCGCGGATAGACGGTGACCGCCTCGGGGTCGGGGTGGAAGACCAGTCGGTCGCCGAGCCGGGCGGACAGCGCGCCGGCCTCTGCCAGCGGCACATCGGCCAGCAGCGGGCCGCTCTCCGTACCCTCGCCGTGCTCGGCGCGGATGCGCACGGTCTCCCCGCGCGCCTCGACCGCCACCACCGTCACCGCCAGCCCGCCGTCCGCGGGCGCACCCGTGCTGTCCGCTCCGGTGCCTGCGTCGTCGGGCCGGCGGACGGTGACCGCGCCGGGGGCGAACACCGCGGTGACCGCGTCGCCGGGTGTGAGCGTGTGCAGTCCGGTGCCGGTGACCTGCGCGCCGGCCGCGGTGCGCAGACCCACCGGCGTGGCGGTCCCGGCCTCTGCCGCGCGGTCCGCGGTGCCGGTGAGCATGTTGGTGCCCGCCAGGTCCGCGGTGAACGGGCTGCGCGGGGCGCGCAGGGCTCTATCGACCGGGCCGGCGTCGACGACCATCCCGTTGTCGAGCACCAGCACCTGATCGGCGAGGGTGAGCACGTCGACCACGTCGTGGGTGACCAGCACGGTCGCGGCCCGTCCCCCACGTTCGGCGGCGCGCTCGGCCAGCAGGGTGCGCAGCATCGACCGGATGGTGGCGGCCACCGCCACGTCCAGGGCCGCGAACGGTTCGTCGAGCAGCAGCACGTCCGGTTCGGCGGCGAGCGCACGCGCGATCGCCACCCGCCGGGCCTGCCCGCCGGAGAGCTTGCGGGGACGTTTGCGCGCCAGCTCGCCCGCCCCGACCGCGTCCAGCCACTTCTCGGCGGCCCGGCGCGACTCGTCCTTGCCGCGGCCCTGGCTGCGCGGACCGAACTCGACGTTCTCGCGCACCGACAACGATCCGAACAGCAGCGCGTCCTGGGCCAGCAGCCCCACCCCGCGTTCGGCGACCGGCAGGGACACGCCCGCCTCGTGGTCGTAGACGGTGCGCTGACCGATGCGGACGGTCCCGCCGTCGAGTTCGGCGAGCCCGGCGATCGCCTCGAGCACGGTGGATTTGCCCGCCCCGTTGGGGCCGAGCACGGCGAGCACCTGCCCGGCCGCCAGATCGAATCCGGCGGCCACCCCGCGCTCGCTGCTGTGGATCCGTGCCGACAACCAGTCCGTCTCGGTCACCCGGTCTGCTCCCGTCTCCTTCGTCTACCCCGCCACGGGGTGGGGCCGCCGCGAGCGT
>JAJYRZ010000267.1 GCA_021793835.1 Actinomycetes bacterium
TCTCGGGCCGCGCGCCGTTCAGTGCGGGGTCGTCAGGCCAGACCCTTCTTCAGCCGGCGCCGCTCCCGCTCGCTCAGCCCGCCCCAGATGCCGAAACGTTCGTCGTTGGCCAGCGCGTACTCCAGGCACTGCTGCCGGACCTCGCAGCTCTGACAGATGCGCTTGGCCTCGCGGGTCGAGCCGCCCTTCTCCGGGAAGAAGGCCTCGGGGTCGGTCTGCGCGCACAGCGCCCGCTCCTGCCAGTCCTCCTCGTCGACCGGGCCGAGGTCGGTGCCGTCCAGCCCGCCGATCAGTGCCAGCTCGGGACGCTCGACCATCGCCGGGGAGACGATGCCGATCGGATCGTGACGATGCGAGGCCACCTCGACACCGTCCACACCGGAGTCCACCTCCACCCAGACCGCCGGGCGCGCCGTGTCCGGACCGGTGTGCTCGTTCAGCATGGTGGGAAGTCCTCGTCTGTCGTCGGATTCGGTGGGCGTCATGTCGACGGTCGCAGCGACCGTGGTGTCGGGCCCGTCGTCCCCGTCCCGGCGCCGATGCGGCGCCGCGGGCCATCAAATGACATGACTGTGATTAAACACCGCCCCCGGTGCCCCTTCAACCCGAATGGAGAAGTCCGTCGCCCGATCCCGGCGCCGCGCCGTCTTTACGCCCCGATCCTCGGCGCGTCGCGCACGACACACGCAGATCACGCCCCAAGGATGTGACCTTCGTCACACCCCGGGGTGGTCGGCGACCCGTATCGGGCCCGCCGCCGTCCCCGTGGTCGACCGCGGGCGACTACCCTCGGCCCCTGTGAGAATAGCGGTGTTGACTGGCGGTGTCGGCGGCGCACGGTTCCTGACGGGACTGCGCACCCTGCTCGGAATCGATCCCGAACGACCTCCCGGCGAGGCGGAGCACGAGATCACCGCGGTGGTCAACGTCGGCGACGACGTGTGGCTGCACGGTCTGCGCATCACCCCGGACCTGGATTCGTGCCTGTACACCCTCGGCGGCGGGGTCGACGCCGAACGCGGCTGGGGCCGGGCCGACGAGGGCTGGCGGCTGACCGAGGAACTGGCCGCCTACGGGGTCGAGGGCAGCTGGTTCGGTCTCGGCGACCGCGACACCGCCACCCATCTGATCCGCACCCAGATGCTGCAGGTGGGCTATCCGCTCTCCGATGTGGTCACGGCGTTGTCGCGCCGCTGGCACACCGGGGTGCGGCTGCTGCCGGTCACCGACGACCGCTGCGAGACGCACGTGGAGATCACCGACCCGGAGACCGGCGAACGCCGCGCCGTGCACTTCCAGGAATGGTGGGTGCGCTACAAGGCACAGGTGCCCACCCACCGGTTCGTGCAGGTCGGCGCCGACAAGGCCCGGCCCGCACCCGGTGTGGTCGAGGCGATCGAGCAGGCCGATGCGGTGATCCTCGCCCCGTCCAACCCGGTGGTCAGCATCGGCCCGATGCTCGCGGTGCCCGGCATCCGCGGCGCCCTGCGCACCACCGCCGCCCCGGTGGTCGGGCTCTCCCCCATCATCGGCGGCGCCGTGGTGCGCGGCATGGCCGACATCTGCCTGCAGACCCTCGGGGTCGGGGTGGACGCCGAGTCCGTGGGCCGGATGTACGGCGGGCGCAGCGAGGGAGGTCTGCTCGACGGCTGGCTGGTGGCCGACGGCGACACCGCCGAGATCGAGGGGGTCCGGGTCGGGCAGGCCCCGCTGCTGATGAGCGACGACGCCGCCACCGCCGAGATGGCGCGCGCCGCCCTCGGCCTGGTCGGTGTCACCGCGTGAGCCCCGATCCCCGATCTCAGGACGCCGATCACGGCGTCGGCCGGCTGGAGGTCTTCGCCCCGACCGGTCTGCCCGAGTTCGCCCCCGGCGACGATCTGGCCGCCGCGATCGCGGCTGCCGTACCCGATCTGCGCACCGGCGACGTGCTGGTGGTGACCAGCAAGGTCGTCTCCAAGGTCGAGGGCCGCACGGTCCCGGCCCCGGCCGACCCGCAGGAGCGCGACGAGCTGCGGCGCCGACTGGTCGAGTCCGAGGCGGTGCGCGTGGTCGCCCGCAAGGGCCCGACGCTGATCACCGAGAACCGGCTCGGCGTCGTCCAGGCCGCCTCCGGGATCGACGGCTCCAACGTCGCCGCCGATGCGCTGATCCTGCTGCCCGAGGATCCGGACGCCTCGGCGGCCGCGCTGCGCACCCGCATCGCCGAGCTGACCGGTCACACGGTCGCGGTGATCATCACCGACACCATGGGGCGGGCCTGGCGGATCGGCCAGACCGATGCGGCGATCGGCGCGGCCGGCATCGCGGTCACCCACTCCTATGCCGGGCGGTACGACGCGCACGGCAACGAACTCGCCGTCACCGAGGTCGCGATCGCCGACCAGCTCGCGGCCGCGGCCGATCTGGCGCGCGGCAAACTCACCGGCGCTCCGGTGGCGGTGGTGCGCGGGCTCGATCCGCGGCCCGACGGGCGAGGCGCCCGAGATCTGGTGCGCGCCGCCGAGCACGACATGTTCCGGCTCG
>JAJYRZ010000268.1 GCA_021793835.1 Actinomycetes bacterium
GTGGCGTGGGAGTCCTGCTCGGACCGGCGGCGCTGGCGGTGCGGACCCTGTCGCTGTTCCTGGCCGATCCGCCCGAGACCGACGGTATCGACGAGACGGGGCGCCCGCCCGCCCGATGGTCGACAAGCCGCACCGCGAAGATCTTCGTGTGGGTCCTGTTCGCCGCGTTCTTCGCCCTGATGGCTCTGGCCGGCCTCGCCGCCTGGACCACCGGCACGACGCGGCAGGACGGTCGGTTGGCATTCGCCGGCCTGGTGGCCGGGGTTGCGCTGGTCGCCTGGTGCGGGACGGCGGTCCGCGACCCCGACCGGACACTGGTCGAACTCGGCCCCGGCGGGCTGACTGTGCGCTGGGGGCGGCGACTGCGGCCCCGCACGGCCGCGGTGACGGTGCCGTGGAGCGCCGTCCAACAGGTGCAGGTCGGCTTCGCCTCGGGCGCCCCGTATCGCACCGGCCGCGCATATCTGTTCCCCATGCCGCAGACCGAGCTGTCGATCGTCCCCGGATCCGCCATGGTGACCGGGCGCCCCTGGCCGCGCGATCTGAAGGCCGTGCTCGATCAGGACCGGGTCTGGATCCCGCTGACCGGTTTTCGAATCAACGTGAACATCGCTCACGGCGTGCTGGTCGACCACGTCGCGCGCTACGGCCCGCCCGCCGCCGCAGACACCGCCGAGACCGGCCTGCCGCCCCCGGCGCGGGTACCGGGGCTGCGCACACAGCTGGCGCTGGGCCCGGCCGACCAGGCCGTCCCGCGGTGGCGCACCGCGCTGCACTGGATGATCGCCTGTCTCATCGCGGCGATCCCGTTCGCCCTCCTGGCGGTGGAGCGCCACCTCGGATGAGCCCGGCGCGGGCGGGGGTCTATCCGCGGTCGAGCTCGGCCTCGAGGTGGTGGGTCATCGGGGTGTCGGCGTGCGACATCCAGAAGTCGTAGGCGAGCCGGTCGCCGATCAGGCGCCAGTGGCGCCGGGTGGCGTGCACGGTCTTGGCCTCCGGTGAGCGCCCCAGGTCGACCATCGCGAAGTCGAGCTCGTCATCGGTCGGCTCGGCCCGGTGCAGTTCGTTGATCCCGGTCGGCTGGGTCAGCAGCAGCTCCACCGCGCCGTCGTCGGTCACCCGCAGATAGCCGGTCTCGGTGTGCATGGGCCGGGTCCGTCCCGGCGTCCAGGTGCGCGAGGTGTAGAGCAGGAACGGGCGCCCGGTGGGCACCAGTGTGATCTCCTCCTCGTAGTCGAAGTCCTCGATCGTGGGATAGAAGCCGCGCCCGGTCCCGGTCCAGGTCCCGGCCCACGCGGCCAGCGGCTCCGACACGGTCGGCTGCTGCTCGGTCATCACGTCACCCTCCAGATCGCTTCGGACTCCTCGCCGCGCACGGCGTCCTCCCACCGCGGCACACCCGACCCTACATACCCCTGTCGGTATCTTCGGCGGTCATGCCAGATGCGGGCGCAGATCCTGGTCGATGTTGCGCATCACCGCGGCCATCGCCTCGCCTCCGGTGGCGAAGGTGTGGCAGCGCCGCACCGCCTTCGCGGCCCGGTCGGCCGCATCGTTGAACGGATTGCCCGCATGCCCGCGCACCCAGCGGTATCGCACCCGGCGGTCGGCGGCGAGTGCGTCGATGCGCGCGGCGATCCGCCGGGCCTGTCGGCCCACCTCGGCGGACTCGCGCGGCAACGACCGGTGCGCAGGTCCCGCCGTGAGCAGCCGGATGGCGTCCCGGCTGTCGGTGTGCACGGTCAGCCGCGTGTTGTCGTGGCGGATCAGGGCGAGTTCGACGGCGAGCAGTTCGGCCAGCACGGGCCGGTTGAGCATCGTCGGCGCCACGCGGGTGTGCACCCGGCCGTCCTCACCGACCACTGCGGCCCCGCACCCCCGGCGCCGGGCCGAGACCGAGCCGTCGGTGTAGACGTCGCGGTGGCGCCGGCGTTCGGCCTGCGCCGCGGCCGCGGCCGCCTCGCGCACCGCGCGGGCCTGTGCGGCCAGCCGATCGAGCAGCGCGCCGCCGGCCCGGCGGGCGTCGGCGGAGACCGCCTGCAGGGCCCGGCCCTGCGGCCCGGTCATCCCGCGGGCCACCTCCACCCCCGGCAGATCGATCTCGCCGCCGGCGAGCAGCCCGCGCAGCTCGGTTCCGGCGATGTAGATCCGCAGCGCCGCGCCCCGGCGCTGCGCGCGCCGGTAGATGTCGATGAAGGCGTCGGCCACGCACATCTTCTCGGAGGTCTGCTCGTCAGGCAGGACCGCCTCGTAGTGGATGATCTGGCCGCCGATCGTCGCCGCGGCCGCGACGACCCGGCCGCCGAGTTCGGCCTCCCGGCTCGGGGCCAGCAGGTGGATCGCGGCGTGGACCGTGACGGCCGTATCGCACCCGTCGGGTGCGGTCCGTGCGCGCAGTTGCAGCGGTGTGGGGATCGTGGCGGTCATGGCGGGCACCTCCGGCGGCTGGTGTGGTTCAGCTCCTAGAGATACCCGCCGGGTACGACATCGCGGCGCGGGCGCGTCGACGCC
>JAJYRZ010000269.1 GCA_021793835.1 Actinomycetes bacterium
ACTCTCCGGTGAGCGGGGTTAGTCGTGGCCCGAACTCGCTGGTGAGCACCCAGGTTCCCTCCGGCAGCGGGAACACTACCCGCGCGGACTGTGCCACCGGAGCCGCCGCGACCACGGACCCCGCCGGACCGGCCGAGCCGGATGCGCCGGTTCCGTCGCTGGCGGCGCCAGTGAGGGCATCGAGGATCGCGTCGGCGACTGGCTGGTAGTTGCGGTAGCGGTCCGGGTAGGCGCTGACTTCGACGGCTTGGGCGGCTTCGCCGGGGTCCATGTGCTGCCAGCCCGGGATGTCCAGCAGCCCCCGCGGGCTCGGGTAGTTCGGGCCGTCCGGGCCGCCGAAGAACGCCCGCGCCTGGTAGGTCGGGTCCATCAGCTCCGCGACGGTGCCCCACCCGGATTGCGGTCGCATCTGGAACAGACCGAGCGAGTCGTGATCCGAGCCGTTGCCGTCGTTGGGGTAGTTCCCGCTGTCGGGGTAGGCGCCGGTGTTCGCCAACTGCCGCAGCGTGCTCTCGGTCAGCGCGGCCATCAGCGCGATCGTGATGCCGGGTCGGCCGACGCCCTCGATCCCGCCGCCGATCGTGATGATCGTGGCCGCGTGCGTGAGTTGCTGCCGGTTCAGCGTGAACGTCTCACCGTTGGCGGTCGTGACCGTCAGCGACTCCGGGACGGCCCCGACGGTGACGGACCCGCCGGGGGTCGCGCAGTTCGCGGCGGCGGGATTCATCAGCACGCCGATGCCGACCAGCCCCAGCATGGGGCCGAGCAGCAGCAGCGCGAGGACGGCGGCGGTGAGCTTCGTCAACACGGTAGGACCCGGCGGCTATCGGAGTGGGTTGTCGAGCTGGGACAGGCGCAGTACATGACACAGGCCGGTGCGCAACTGCGGTGTCGGCGGCGGGCAGGCCAGGAACACCGTGAACGACACCGACTGCTCAGCCGTGACCGGTTCGCCGTTCCAGACGCCCGCGCGGTGGCGGGTGCCCTCGATCGTGACCGCGGTGGCACCAGGAGGGAGCTGCCCGGGCTGGGCTTGCTCGACCGCCTGATCCCATGCCTCCGGTACGAACGAGCGGTCGATGACCAGGCGCTGGGTGGTGGCGTACTGGCGCAGCTCGATCCACGCCTCCCGGGAGGGCAGGTAGGCGGCGATGTCCGAGGCGAGTCCGGCCTGCTCGGCGCCGGAGGGGTCGCCGACCTCCAAGATTCCCGCGGAGTAGTCCAGCGGCATCAGCCCCGAGCCGGTGTCCCACCCGAACAGCGCCTCCGCGACGTTGCGGGCGAACTGATCCGGGTCGTGAGAGGGCAATACTAGCGGCGGCCCTGGCGCCTCCGGGCCGGTCTCGCCGGGCACGGTGACGGTCGGTGCCGGTGCGGGTGCGTCGTCACGGGGTGGTCGTGGGCCGGTGATGAGCCCGTAGACGCCGATACCGACCAGGAGCAGCAGCACGATCCCGGCGGCGATCACGGCGATCAGCCGGCCACGGGACCAGGACGCGAGATTCGTCTTCATACCCGCCAGGTGCGCCCACCCACGACACGCCGGGACCCGGGGTAGTTCAGAGGGCGCGTAGCAGCGGCTGGTCGGGCTGGGTCGCGGTGCGGGCGGTGCGGAGCCGGTCAGCGAAGGCCATCGTGCCTTCGACGGCGGCGAAGAACGCCTCGATCTGCTCGTCGGTCAGGTCGGTCGCCAGCTCGTCCACGTCGTAGTGCGTCCACCACGCGTCCAGCTCGCCCCAGGTCAGCACGAACGCGCGTACCGAGAACCGCGTCGGCCCCTCGTCCCCGTCAGCGGGTCGCGCCCCGGATGCGGCCCGTTTCGGAGCCTTTCCGCGCCGGGTGGTGTGGACGCGGGCGAGCGCTTCGTCGGCCAGCTCGTGCAGCCGCCGGTCCCGCTCGGCACCGGTGTCGGCGTGTGCGTCCCGGAGACGCTGGAAGATCGGATTGACCGGCGCGCCGGCCTCGATCCGCGCCAGCCCGTCACGGGCCTGGCCGCGCAGCTCCTCAGAGACGGCGGGGTCGCCGGTCAGGCGTTGCAGGAACCCGATCTGCTCCAGCCGCGTGTAGGACGACGAGCCGGTCACCATCCGTGCTGCCTGCGCGCGGGCATCACCGAGCGGGCCGGGTGCTGGTGGTCCCGCCGAATCGGCGGGACCATGCTTCCCGGGCTCGTGGCCGTCCTGGAACTGGGTGGCCGCCTTCCTGCGGGCGGCGTCCTCGGCGATGAGTTCCTTGATCTCCCGGTACAGCCCGGCGGCCTCGATCGGGGTGAGGGACTTGTGGAGCTGGTTGTCGTCCTGTTCAGCGAGCAGATGCCCGAGCCGGTCCGAGATGCCCGAACGCACCCACACGCTGACGCGGCGGTGCCCGAGCTGCTTGATCGCCGCGAGCCGCCGCGCCCCGCACACCAGCGTCCCGTCCGGGGTGATCGTCGGCGGCTGCAACAGGCCGTCCCGCTCGATCGACGCCGCCAGAGCGTCGAGGTCGCCCAGGTCGGTGCGGT
>JAJYRZ010000270.1 GCA_021793835.1 Actinomycetes bacterium
CGATCTGGGCAAGCGCGTGCACACCGAGACCGGGATCGACGAGGCCGGCGCCTCGATGGTGTCGGTGGTGCTCGACCGGGTGGCCGATGCGACCGGCGGCGACTGGGCGGACCGGCATGCGGTCGTGCTCGGCGCCGGCGCGATGGGTGGACTGGCCGTGGCCGAACTGTCGCGGCGCGGAGTGGGCCGGATGACCGTGCTCAACCGCACCCCCGAGGCCGCCGAGCGGCTGGCCGCCACCGCGGGCGAGGCCGGTGTCGTCGCGGCCGCCGGCCCCGACACCGCCGTGTTCGATGTGCTCGGCGGCGCCGACGTGCTGATCAGCTGCACCGGTGCCTCCGCCCCGGTGCTCACCGCGGACCAGATGTTCGATCCGCTGGCCGCGCGCACCGGCGCTCACGACCTGATCGTGTGCGACCTGGCGTTGCCGCGCGATGTGGACCCGGCCGTGGCCGGACTGCCCGGGGTGCAGGTGATCGACATCGCCACCCTGCAGCGTGATCCGGTCGGCGGGGTCTCCACCGAAGCGGCCGAGGCCGCCGAGTCGATCGTCGCCGAGGAGCTCGGCGCATATCTGGCCGCCCAGCGCGCCGCCTCGGTGACCCCGACGGTCGCCGCGCTGCGCCGGCGCGCCGACGAGGTGCTCATCGCCGAACTCGACCGGCTCGACGGGCGGCTGCCGCACCTGAGCGGCGACGACCGGGCCGAGGTGTCCAAGACGCTGCGCCGGGTGGTCGACAAACTGCTGCACTCGCCGACGGTGCGGGTCAAGGAGCTCGCCGCCGGTGCTGCGCCGATGGACTATGCGGCCGCCCTGCGGGAACTGTTCGAACTGTCGCCCAGCGCTCCGGCTGCGGTGACCGAGGCGCCGGGTGCCGACCGGCCGTGCGCGCCGAAGCTCTCCGGTCGGATGGAGGACAGATAGCATTGGCGATCCCAGATCCGATCCGGGTCGGCACCCGGGGCAGCGTGCTGGCCACCACACAGGCGGGCACCGTTCGCGATGCGCTGATCGCCGCCGGGTACCCGGCCGAACTGGAGATCGTGCACACCGTCGGCGACCGTTCGATGGCGCCGGTGCAGACCCTCGGGGTCGGAGTGTTCACCGCCGAGCTGCGCACCGCGATCCGCGACGGTCGGGTCGACATCGCCGTGCACTCCTACAAGGACATGCCCACCGCACCGGAACCGGGGCTGTCGATCGTGGCCGTGCCGCCGCGCGCCGATTCGCGCGACGCCCTGGTCGCCCGCGACGGGCTGACGCTCGGCGAACTGCCCGTCGGCGCGAAGGTCGGCACCTCGGCCCCGCGCCGGGTCTCCCAGCTCCGCGCCCTGGGCCTGGGACTGGACATCGTGCCGCTGCGCGGCAACCTCGAATCGCGGCTCGGCCGGGTGACCGGCGGAGAGATGGACGCGATCATCCTGGCGCGCGCCGGACTGGACCGCACCGAGCGCACCCACCTGATCACCGAGACCCTCGATCCGCTGCAGATGCTGCCCGCCCCCGCGCAGGGCGCACTGGCGGTCGAGTGCCGCAGCGAGGACACCGCGATGGTCGAGCTGCTCATGGGTCTGGACGATCCGGTGGCGCATGCCGCGGTGCGCGCTGAGCGCGCCGTGCTCGCCGAACTCGAGGCCGGCTGCTCGGCACCGGTCGCCGCCCTGGCCGAGGTCGTCGAATCGCTCGACGATCAGGGCCGGCCGGTCGACGAGATCTATCTGCGCGCAGTGGCCGCCGCCGTGGACGGCTCGGAGGTGCTGCGCGGATCGAAGGTCGGCGCGGTCGCCGACGCCGAGGCGATCGGCCGCGCGCTGGCCGCCGAACTGATCGCGGACGGGGCCGCCGACCTGCTGGCCGCCGACCGGGAAGGACAGACGCGATGAGCTCGATGCGTCGACACCGCACCGCGGCGCCACCGGCGTCCGCGACCGTTTCCGTCCCGCACCACCGACACCTCGTACTGGAGGCCTTCCGATGAGCCGCGCACGTAAGCCCAAACCCGGCCGGATCCTGGTCGTCGGCGCGGGGCCGGGCGATCCATCCCTGCTCACCGTGCGCGCCCGCGACGTGCTCGCCGAGACGCCGGTGGCCTACACCGACCCGGACGTCGACGAGACCGTGCAGTCGCTGCTGGGCAGCGCGATCGAATACGACCCGGAGACCCAGGAGCGCCCCGGCGAGGTCCGACCCGCCCTGGGCGAGCCCGCCGAGGTCGCCAAGGCGCTGGTCACCGAGGCCCGCCGCGGTCACAACGTGGTGCGCCTGGTCTCCGGTGATCCGATGACCACCGACTCGGTGCTCGCCGAGCTGACCGCGATCGCGCGCACCCAGGTGCAGTTCGAGGTCGCGCCCGGGCTCGGCTCGGGCACCGCGGTGCCGGCCTACGCGGGCCTGGCGCTGGGCTCGGCCCACACCGAGGCCGACGTGCGGGCCGGGGTGGACTGGGCGGCACTGGCCGCGGCCCCGGGCCCGCTGGTGCTGCACGCCGCGGTTCTTGCGA
>JAJYRZ010000076.1 GCA_021793835.1 Actinomycetes bacterium
GCCGAGGAACCGCAGGTGGGAGGCGTACCGGCCGGCCGACTCGCGCAGCGCGTCCGCATCGCCGCGGCCGACGACGAGCACCTGCAGGTCCGGGTGGCGTTCGACCAGCTGCGGCAGCGCCGCGATCAGCACCCCGGCGCCCTTGCGCGGTTCGTCGAACCGACCCAGGAACAGCACCGTCTTGCCCGGGCGCGGATAGCCGGGCAGCGGCTCGGCGTCTGCGAACGCCGGCACGTCGACCCCGTTGGGAATCTCCACGGCATCGGCGCCGAGCGCCTGGATCTGCCAACGCCGGGCGAGTTCGGAGACCGCGATCCGGCCCTTGATCTTCTCGTGCGAGGGCCGCAGCACCCCTTCGAAGGCGGCGAGCACGAGCGAGCGTTCGGTGGAGGTGTGGAAGGTCGCCACGATCGGCCCCTCGGCAATGCGCAGCGCCAGCATCGACAGGCTCGGCGAGTTCGGTTCGTGCAGGTGCAACACGTCGAAGTCGTTCTCGGCGATCCACCGGCGCACCCGGGCGTAGGTGCCGACCCCGAAGCGCAGGCGCGCCACCGAACCGTTGTAGGGCACCGGCACCCCGCGGCCGGCGGAGGTGACGAAATCGGGCAGGTCGGCGCCGGGCTCGGCCGGGGCGAGCACCGACACCCGGTGGCCGCGTGCGCCGAACACCTCGGCGAGTTCGAGCACGTGGGCCTGCACCCCGCCGGGCACGTCGAACGAGTACGGGCACACCATGCCGATGTGCAGGGGGCGCGGATCGACCGGTTCGGTCATCGCCCGGCCCCCGGATCGTCGTCCGCGCCGACCCGGGCCCGGGCCCGGTCCGACAGGTCCGACCACCACAGCGGCTGGAGCATGTGCCAGTCGGCCGGGTGGGCGGCGATGTTGCGTTCGAACACCCGCGCCATCGCCTGGGTGGCCGCGGCCGGTCCGGCCGTCAGATCCACCGGCGGGTCGATGGAGAAGCCCCACCCGCCGTCGTCGAACCAGCAGTGCACCGGCAGCAGATCCGCCCCGGTGTCGCACGCCAGTTTCGCCGGGCCGATCGGCATGGAGGTGGTCTCGCCGAAGAACTCGACCGGAACCCCGCGTCCGGTCAGGTCGCGCTCACCGAGCAGGCACACGACCTTGCCGTCGCGCAGCCGCTCGCGTAGCGCCGCCATGGGCGGTTCCTGGCCGCCGGAGAGCGGGAAGACCTCGAAGCCGAGCGACTCGCGGTAGTCGACGAAGCGCAGGAACAGCGATTCGGGCTTGAGCCGCTCGGCGACGGTGGCGAAGGTGCCGTGGGTGTGCACCAGCCACACCCCGGCCATGTCCCAGTTGCCCGAGTGCGGCAGGGCCAGCACCGCTCCGCGGCCCTCGGCGACCGCCCGCGCCAGGTACTCCTTGCCGGTGATGTGCGGATCCATCTGTGCGGCCACGGCCGGAAGGTCCATCGACGGCAGCCGGAAGGCCTCGCGCCAGTAGCGGGCATAGGAGCGCAGCGCGCTGCGGATCAGATCGTCGGAGACCTCGGCGGGCGCGACACCGAGCACCCGCGCCAGGTTCGCGCGCAGCTGTCCCTGCCCGGCGCCGCGGCGGGCCGCCAGGTCCGCCCCGGCGGAAAAGACCCGGTCGGCCAGCGATTCGGGCAGCCGGCGTGCCAGCGCCCACCCGGCCGCGTAGCCCAGATCGGCCGCGCGCTCCCCCAGACCTGTCACCGTCAGCGTTCCTCCGCGTCCTGATCATCGGCGCCGTCGAGCGGGATCAGCTCACGCGCCCCCGGCGAGCTGGTCACCGACCACATGCGCTGGCCGACCGTGATCACCGATCCGGCGGCCAGCAGCCACATGCCGACGAACAGGATCCACGGCTGGGAGAAGATGCCGGTCAGCCCCGAGGACACCAGCACGATGATCAGCCGGTCGGGCCGTTCGATCCAGCCGCCGTCGGCCGACAGCCCCGAGGCCTCCGCGCGCGCCTTGGCGTACGAGATGACCTGCGAGGTGATCAGGCAGATCAGGGTGGCGGCCAGCAGCCACTGCACCCGGCGCAGCCCCCAGTCCGGGTAGTCGATCGGCAGGCCGAACACCACCCACCAGCCGAGCCCGGCGAACACGGCGCCGTCGGCTAGCCGGTCGCAGGTCGCATCGAGCACCGCGCCGAAGCGGGTGCCGCCGCCGCGGGCACGCGCCACCGCCCCGTCGAGCAGGTCGAACATGACGAAGAACCAGATGACGAGCGTGCCGGCCAGCAGGTAGCCCATCGGGAACAGCACCAGGGCGGCCACGATCGAGCAGACGGTGCCGACCACGGTGATCACATCGGGGGTGACCCCGACTCCGACGAGCTTGCGGGCCATGGGCGCGGTCACCTTCGACACCGAGGCCCGGGCGAAGACGTTCAGCATGACGACCAGGCCTCCGAGAGCAGGGCCCGGGTCTCCCCGAGCAGTTGCGGCAGCACCTTCGTGCCGCCGACGACGGTGATGTAGTTCGCGTCCCCGACCCAGCGGGGCACCACGTGCTGGTGCAGGTGGGCGGCGATCGATCCGCCGGCCGCCGCGCCCAGGTTCAGTCCGACGTTGAACGCATCGGGCCGCGAGACGTGCCGGATGGTGCGCACCGCCCGGCGGGTGAAGTCCATCAGCTCCGCGGACTCGGTGTCGGTCAGGTCGCACAGGTCGGCCACGTGCCGGTACGGCAGCACCATCAGGTGCCCGGGGTTGTACGGGTACAGGTTGAGCACCGCGTACACGCTCTCGCCGCGCGCGACGACCAGGCCGTCCTCGTCGCCCATCGCCGGGATGTCGCACAGCGGGCACCCGGTCGCATCGGCCGGGGCGGACTTCGGGGCGCCGGCCACATAGGCGAGCCGGTGCGGCGACCAGATGCGGTCGAGCCGGTCGCCCTCACCGACCCCGGTGTCGACGATCGCTCCCGGCGGCGGCGCGCCCGGCTGTCCCGGCCCCGTCAACGCGCCTGGACCTCGGCCAGCACCGCACCGAAGGTGTCGGCGTCCGGCGAGGTGTTGATCCGCCGATCGATCCAGGTGTTGATCGCGGCCACCGCGTCGTCGACCGGCACCCCGTTGATCTGGCCGCCGTCGCGGAAGCGGAAGCTCACGGCCCCGGCCTCGACGTCGCGCTCACCGGCCAGCAGCATGAACGGCACCTTCTGGGTGGTGTGGGTGCGGATCTTCTTCTGCATCCGGTCGTCGGAGGAGTCGACCTCGGCGCGCACGGCACCGGCCTGCAGCTTCTCGGCGACCGCGTACAGGTGGTCTTCGAAGGCCTCGGCGACGGGGATGCCCATCACCTGCACCGGCGACAGCCACACGGGGAAGGCCCCGGCGTAGTGCTCGGTGAGCACGCCGAAGAACCGTTCGATCGAGCCGAACAGTGCGCGATGGATCATCACCGGGCGGTGCTTGGCCCCGTCCGAACCGGTGTACTCCAGGTCGAACCGCTCGGGCAGGTTGAAGTCCAGCTGGATGGTCGACATCTGCCAGGAGCGGCCGAGTGCATCCTTGACCTGCACGGAGATCTTCGGGCCGTAGAAGGCCGCGCCGCCCGGATCGGGTACCAGTTCCAGGCCGGAGGCCTCGCCGACCTTGCGCAGGGTCTCGGTCGCGTCGTCCCACAGCGCGTCGTCGCCGACGTACTTCTCCGGGTTCTTGCTCGACAGCTCCAGGTAGTAGTCGTCGAGTCCGTAGTCCGAGAGCAACTCGAGCACGAACTTCAGCGCCCGGGTCAGCTCGTCGTGCATCTGCTCACGGGTGCAGTAGATGTGCGCGTCGTCCTGGGTCATTCCGCGCACCCGGGTCAGCCCGTGCACCACGCCGGAACGCTCGTAGCGGTAGACCGAGCCGAACTCGAACATCCGCAGCGGCAGCTCCCGGTAGGACCGGCCCCGCGAACGGAAGATCAGGTTGTGCATCGGGCAGTTCATCGGCTTGAGGTAATAGGCCTGGGCGGGCTTGCGCACCTGCCCGTCGGCGTCGAGCTCCTCGTCGATGTTCATCGCCGGGAACATGCCCTCGCGGTACCAGTCCAGATGCCCGGACACCTCGTACAGGTGCCCCTTGGTGATGTGCGGGGTGTACGCGAACTGGTAGCCCTCCTCGGTGTGCCGGCGCCGGGAGTACTCCTCCATCTCCTGGCGCACGATCGCACCGCGCGGGTGGAACACCGGCAGGCCCGAGCCGAGCTCGTCGGGGAAGGAGAACAGGTCCAGTTCCACCCCGAGCCTGCGGTGGTCGCGCTTCTCCGCCTCGGCCAGCAGCTCTAGGTACTCTGCCTGTTCGTCCTTGGACTCCCAGGCGGTGCCGTAGACCCGCTGCAGCCCCTCACGCTCCTGATCGCCGCGCCAGTAGGCGGCCGAGGTGCGGGTGAGCTTGAACGCCGGGATGTGCCGGGTGGTCGGGATGTGCGGACCGCGGCACAGGTCCGACCACAGGGTCTCGCCCGAGCGCGGGTCGACGTTGTCGTAGATGGTCAGCTCGTTGCCGCCGACCTCCATGACCTCCGGATCGTCGATCCCGGACTTGTCGGTGACCAGCTCGAGCTTGAACGGCTCGTCGGCCAGCTCCTGCGCGGCGGCGTCGACGGACTCGAGCACGCGGCGCTCGAAGCGCTGCGAGGACTTGATGATCTTTTTCATGCGCTTCTCTAAAAGCGCCAGGTCCTCGGGGGTGAACGGCTCGTCGACGTAGAAGTCGTAGTAGAAGCCGTTCTCGATCGGTGGGCCGATGCCGAGCTTGGCGCCGGGGAACTCGTCCTGCACGGCCTGGGCGAGCACATGCGCCGCCGAGTGACGGATCACGCTGCGCCCGTCCTCGGTGTACGCGGCGACCGGCTCGACCGTGACCTCGGTGTCGGGCACCCACGCCAGGTCGCGCAGCTCGCCGTCGGCGTCGCGGGCGACCACGATCGCCTCGGGGCCGCGGCCGGGCAGCCCGGCGGAGTGGAAGGCCTTGCCCACCGGGGTGCCCGCAGGCACGGTGATGCGGTCGGCGACGGCGGCGGGAGCGGAACCGGATGACACGGGAGACGATCTCCTTCTTCTCGGGCGGGGCGACTGCATACCGGGCAGCGGCCCATCCGTTCAATCCTATCGGTTGACCCGCGGGCGCTCACGCGGGCGTGGCCGGGTGTGCGCGCGGCCCGCCCAGGCTTCTGGGCGAAGCTTTCCCGGCAGGCTGTCGCGGCCCCACACACGCTATGTCGCAGAGCCCCGAAATCCTCGGGTCGGCCGCTCTACCCGCAGTACGCGGCCACGTCGGCCTGGACGCCCTGCGCCGCCAGGATCTCGCGAAGCGCATCGCTTTGCTCGTCATGGTCGGTGTAGATCGACCACATGCCGTCGGTGAGCACCATGTATTCATCGTTGATGTAGCCCAGATCGCACGCCGCCTGGCGATCGTTCCGCTCGGCCTCCCAGCCGCCCGCCGCGTAGACGAACTCGATCCCGTCGAGGACACATTCACTGTCGCCCGGGTCTTCGCCGGGGTCGCACACCGCGCCGGCCTCCTCCAGAGCGCCCAGCGCATCCGTTGACCCGCCGGCGGCATCTCCCGCAGACGACAAGGCGTCGGCGCCTTCCACCGCCTCCACCGGGCCGCCCGCGGTATCGCCTGATGTATCGGTGTGCGCATCACCCGATCCGCACCCGACCAGAAGCAGACCGGTGATCACCGCGAATCCCAGACCAGCAACGCTCGACTTCATCGTCATCCTTCTTCTCACGCGCCGTCATCCAAGGATTCCGGTCGCCCGGCAACGTGTCGAGCCGGATCTCCGCCGGAGACAAGGTCGCCGCGCCACCCGACTCCGGGGCGACAGCAGGAACGGACGGACGGCACCACGGCCGCGACCGCCGGTGACACCTGCCGGGCCCGCCTCACCGCGAGCGACGCATACGCACATGCCCAGTCCGCCAAAAGCAAGAAACCCCCTGCGAACAGGGGGTTTCCTCGGTGGTCCCGGCTGGGTTCGAACCAGCGACCTTCCCGGTGTGAACGGGACGCTCTTCCACTGAGCCACGGGACCGCAGGTGTTCTGCGGCGCAAGCCCCGGGGGGCTGCTTCCGAGACAGAACATTAACACGGGTGGGGCCGGTGTCAAAAACCGCACCGATCCACCGACCCCGCGGGCCTCGCCGGCGCGCCTTCCCGCCGCCGCCGACGTCTGTTCCGCCCGCTTTCCGCGCCCCGGGAACCGCCTCGGGACCAGCCGATTTGTCATTCGCGGGCCGCTAGGGCTAATGTTCATCTCGCACCACGGAGGAGCGGCCGGAAACGGCTGGCCTCCTCCAGCGGTACGCGGACGTGGCGCAGCTGGTAGCGCACAACCTTGCCAAGGTTGGGGTCGCGGGTTCGAATCCCGTCGTCCGCTCGGAGGATCCCCCGGGATCCCACGGTGGAGTGGCCGAGTGGTGAGGCAACGGCCTGCAAAGCCGTGTACACGGGTTCGATTCCCGTCTCCACCTCGTAGTAACACCTCGCGCGATTAGCTCAGCGGGAGAGCGCTTCCCTGACACGGAAGAGGTCACTGGTTCAATCCCAGTATCGCGCACCAGGGTGTGTCACGAGGTCGAGATACCGTCAGGTATCCTGACCTTCAGACACCACCCACGCGGACGTGGCGCAGCTGGTAGCGCACAACCTTGCCAAGGTTGGGGTCGCGGGTTCGAATCCCGTCGTCCGCTCCATCACCGGTGTGGCCCGGATGTCATCACGACATCCGGGCCACACCGCTTTTCACCCCTTCCCGACCCCCGCGCGCCCCGCCCCGCCGGGCGCCGCCGGGGAGGTGTTCAATGGCGGTCATGGCGCTCCGCAGTCCCGTCACCGTGACCCCCGCGCAGGCCGATGAGGCCGGCACACTGGCCACGCTCGCCGCCGCGACGTTCCCGCTGGCGTGCCCGCCCACGGTCGATCCGGCCGACATCGCCGCTTTCGCCGCCACCGAGCTGTCTGCAGAGCGGTTCACCGCACATCTGGCCGCGCCCGACACCGCGGTGCTGCTGGCCCGCTCAGGCGAGGCGGAGCCGCTCGGCTACGCGCTGCTGTTCGATCGCCCGCCGGCCGATCCGGCGATCGCCCGACAGGTGCCCTACTCCCCCGCCGTCGAGGTGAGCAAGTTCTATCTGCTGCCCGCCGCGCACGGCACGGGCGCGGCGACCGCGATGATGGAGGCGGTGCTGAGCGCGGCCCGCGACCGCGGTGCGGCCGGGGTGTGGCTGGGGGTCAATCAGCAGAACGTGCGGGCGCAGAGGTTCTACGCCAAGGCCGGGTTCGCACAGATCGGCACCAAGACCTTCCGGCTGGGCGCGCACATCCACGACGACTTCATCCTGGGCCGCACCGTGTGACCGCCGGGGCCGACAGCGCAGCCCCCTGATCTAGTCTGTGTCGGTCTCGTCCTCAGACGCGGGCCGTTGTGGATCGATTCCGGCCGTGCCGGCGTCCTTGCCCTTGTCACGGCGGTCCTGGGGGCGGGTGATGACCCAGGTGCCGCCGACGACCAGGAACACGAACACCAGGTTCAGCGCGCCCCACAGGGTCAGCAGCCATGCCCGATCCCCCGTCGGCAGATTGCCGGCGGTGGTGACCTGGAGCGCGCCGACCGCGAAGGCGATCACGGCGGAGAACACCGCCACCAGTTCGACCGAGCGCACCTGATTGGCACGGTTCTGATCGTCAGCCTTGTCCATCGCCTCTTCGACCCGGGCGATCTCGTCTTCGAGCCGCTCCTGCTGGGCCTTCAAGTCAGCGTCGCGCTTCTTGCGTTCCTGTTCGACCTGTCGATCGCGCGCGGCGATCCGGTCGTGGTGGATCGTCGAGTCGACGATGGCCTCACGTTTGGCCATGTACTGCTGCTGGAACAGCTCGTAGCTCGTGCGCTCACCCATCGCCGGAAGTTTGGTCAGCGCCTCGTCGATGCGGGCGAGCGCCAGGACCAGATCCGGGTTTGCGTCCGTGCCCGCGGATGCGTGCTCACCGTCTGCGGGACGGGCCCCGAGTTCGGCGGTCATGTGGTGTCCGGCCGCCGACGCGGCAAGGAAGATGTGGTCGTCCGGATACACCTCGAGGGCGGCATCGGCGTAGTGCGTCAGCAGCCTGCCCTGGTCTTTGATCCGGCGGGCGTAGCGCACCGCGCTGACACACACGTCGGCCACATGGTGGGAATCCGCCGCGCCCTTCCAGGCCTCGATGAGAAGAGACTCGGCGTGGTCCTTGTCGGACCGGTCGTCACCGAAGCGGGCGGCGGCCTCCTGCGCGATCCAGAACGGGTCTTCACGCTGCGCGGCCGACATCCCCGGCGAATTGTTCACGGTGTCGATGAATCGCACCTGGTCGGTGAAGCGGAAGGCGAATTTCAGCTTCATCGATTGATAGCTGGCCACGAAGTAGGCGACCAGATCCGGATCCCCGGCCGTGCGGACGGTGTCCAGGCGCGGATCGGATTCGATCACCCCACGGGTGATGAAGGCGTAGCCCTTGGTCCATTTCTGGAACACGGCGGTCTGCGCGGCCTGGTCGACATGCGCGGCGAACCATCGCCCGCATTCGGCCGCGGTCTGGACCACCGGCTCGTCGAGGAATCGCAGTCGCCAGTATCTGTCGGCACAGATCAGGAAGACGTCCCGATCGAAGTCGGCGGTCGGCACCGGCCATTCCGGGTTCTGCCGGGCTTCGTACAGCCGCACGGCGATCTTCTCGATCTTCTGGTCGCGCACCCGGTGATCGTCGATGCTGCGCGCCGACTCCAGATCCGAGATCGCCTCGGCCAGCACCGACTTGTCCTCCACCCCGCTCATCCCCAGACCGCCTGATCTCAGGCCGCGGAGAACCGGGACAGCGCCAGCAGCCGCGAGGTGGCGCGCAGGTACTTCTTCTTGTAGCCGCCGGCGAGCATCTCGTCGGTGAAGATCTTGTCGAGCCGGACGCCGGAGACGGTGACCGGGATCGAGGCGTCGTAGAGCCGGTCGGCCAGCACCACCAGGCGCAGCGCGACCGCCTGATCCTCCACCGGATGCACCCCGGACCAGAACACCTCGTCGATGCCCTCGACGAGCTTCTTGTAGCGCGAGGGGTGCAGCTTCTCAAGGTGCGCGCACAGCGCGTCGAAGTCGTCGAGAGCGGCCCCGGGGGTGGCCTCGGCGCGCGCGGTCAGCGTCGCCTCGTCCACCGGTTCGGGCGCCGGCGGCAGGTCGCGGTGCCGGTAGTCCGGCCCGTCGACGCGCAAGGTGGTGAAGATCGACGAGAGCTTGCGGATCTCGCGCAGGAAGTCCTGCGCGGCGAACCGGCCCTCACCGAGCTGGCCGGGCAAGGTGTTCGACGTCGCGACCACCGACACCCCTGCGGCCGAGAGTTCGGCGAGCAGCCGGGAGACCAGCATCGTGTCGCCCGGGTCGTCGAGCTCGAACTCGTCGATGCACAGCACCGAGTTCTGCGACAGCTGCTCGACGGCGTTGTTGAAGCCCAGCGCGCCGACCACGTGGGTCAGTTCGACGAACGTGCCGAAGGACTTCGGGCCCGGTGCGGCGTGGAAGATCGAGGCCAGAAGGTGGGTCTTGCCCACCCCGAAGCCGCCGTCGAGATACAGCCCCTGCCCCTGTGCCCGGGCCTTGCGGCCGAACAGGCCGCGCTTGCCGGTGGCGTTCTTGGTCAGCGCCGTGGCGAACTCCTCGGCGGCCTTGACCGCGGCCGCCTGCGAGGGCTCCTTCGGGTCCGGGATGTAGGAGGCGAAACTGACCTCATCGAACATCGCCGGTGGAACCAGCAGACCGATCAACTGGTCCGCAGGGACGACCGGATCGATGTCGACGAGATGGTGCACCATGCGCGCCACCCTAGCGACGTGGTGGAATCGTCTTTATGGAGCACCGAAGCGTTGAGACTCATTTCACAGACCTGCATGCGGGCCGCACCCTGACCCCTGCGGATCTGGACGAGGAGTACGCCCACCGGTCCCCCGAGACACCCGCGTCTGCGCAGACCACCCGGTGGGTGCGCGCGAACTTCGTGTCCTCGCTCGACGGCGCGATCTCGGTCGAGGGCCGCTCCGGGGCGCTGGGCTCGATGGGCGACAAGACCGTGTTCCACCGGTTGCGCGCACTGGCCGACGTGGTGCTGGTCGGGGCGGGCACCGCGCGGGCGGAGGACTACGGCGGTGCGGTCATCTCCGCACAGGACCGCGGTGCACGCACCGCGCGCGGCCAGGCCCCGGTGCCGCCGATCGCCGTGGTCACCGGCAGCGGACGGATCGATGCCGACAGTCGCCTGTTCTCCGGCGAAGTACCGCCGCTGGTGATCACCAGCAAGACCGCCCCGACCGAACGGATCACCCCGCTGAGAAAGGCCGGGGCCGAGGTCGTCATCGCCGGCGACGACGCCGTCGACCCGCACGCGATGATCGCCGCGCTCACCGAGCGAGGGCTGCCCCGGGTGCTGTGTGAGGGCGGGCCGCACCTGTTCGGCGATCTGATCGACACGGACCTGATCGACGAACTCTGCGTGACCACCAGCCCGCATCTGGTGGCCGGCCGGGGCGGGCGGATGGCGGCCTCGTCCGCCGATGCGCTGCGCCGGATGCGGCGGACCGCCCTGCTCACCGACCAGGACGGATTCCTCTACACGCGCTGGGTCAGAGACCGCTCGCAGCAGTGAGACCGGGCACCTGGCACGCTGGCAGCGTGCGTGTTACCTCCTCGATCCTTCCCCGGGCGGCCGCGCTCGGCGTGCTCGGTGTGCTCGTCGCCGCATGTGCGACCGGACCGTCGCTGCGGCCCGAACTCGCCCTGTCCGGACATCAGCAGGGCGTCGATGCCACGCCCACCGAAGAGGTGGAGCCGGACGAGCCCGAAGAGGAGCCGCTGCCGCCGATCCCGGTGCCGGAGGATCAGCCGAGCTGGGCGAGCTGCACCGAGGGCACCCTCGAGGTGCCCACCGACACCGACGCCCCGGACATCCAGTGCGCGACCCTGTTCGGCCCGCTCGACGTCGACGGCGGCCCCGGCACCATCCGCATCGAACTGCTGCGCGCGGTCCCCACAGAGGCGGAGGAGACGGCCGGGCCGGTGGTGCTCACCGCCGGTGCCGACACCTCTTCACGGCAGGCCGCGATCGATCTGGCCACAGGCGACCACGCACCCGACCGGCCCGTGGTCGCCGTGGAGCGGCGCGGCATGGGCCCGGCGACCGCGCCGGACTGTCTGACCGAGTCCGAACGGCGCGGGCTGACCGCGGCCGGGGCCGAGGGGTCCGATCCGGCCGCGCGCGCCGAACAGATGGGCAACACCGTCAACGGCGCCACCGTGGCGTGCACCGACATGCTGCGCCCCGCCCTGTCCTCCCACGACGCCCGGCACGCGGCCGCCGACATCGCGGTGCTCAAGGACGCCTGGCAGGTCGATCAGATCGCGCTGCTGGCCCTGGGCAGCGGCGTGGACGTCGCGCTGGCCTACGCCGCCGAGGACCCGGACGGACTCGCCCGGCTGGTGCTCGACTCGCCCACCCCGGTGGGCGTGTCGGCGGCCGACATCGAGCGGGGCCGGGCCCGGGCCGCCGAATCGGCCCTGGACGCACTGGCCGCCTGGTGCGTGGGCGCGGACTGCGCGCTCGGCCCGGATGCGACCGACCGGCTCACCGGGATGTTCGACCGCGCCGCCGACAGCGGGCTCGGACCGGTCACCGTCGGCGCGCTGCGCACCACGATCGAGACGCATCTGACGGGCCTTGCCCCGGACTTCGACACCCGGGCCCGGGAGCTGACCGATCTGCTCGCCGCCGCCGACGACGGTGGCGACGGCGCGCGTGAGGCGATCGCCGCAGCCGCGGTGCTCGGCGACGGACGGTTCACCGCCGTGTGCTCGGACGCCCCCGGCGGGGCGACCCAGGCCGATGTGATCGCCGAATACGACCAGTGGGCCGAGCAGTACCCGCGGGTCGGCGCCGATGCGGCGCTGCGCATGCTGCAGTGCGCGGCCTGGCCGAGCCAGGACCGGCCCGCCGGCGCCGAGCGCATCGAGGTGCCGGTGCTGGTGCTCACCGGCGCGGCCGACCCGGTCGCCGGGGCCGGTGCCACCGATCCGGTGCTGGGCGCCCTCCAGCGGGCGGGCGCATCGACGCTGACGGTGAACTGGGCGGGCACCGGTCACGGGGCCGGTTGGCAGTCCGATTGCGCGGCCGATCAGATCGCCGATTACCTCGACACCGGGCTGCTCCCGATGATCGCCCCGTCCTGCCCGGCCTGAGCCCGGCGGGCGGTTCGGGAGTGTCCCGGTGTCGCCCGGGCACCGGACGCGATAGTTTGATCGGCGTGCAAAGACTGAGGACCTTCCCCGCGACGGCCACCACCCTTCCGGGCGTGCTGAAGATGGCGCTGTGGCCGCTGGTGGTGCTGACCGTGCTGCACCGGGTGGTGATCCTCGCCCCGCAGGGCAGTCGCACCAACGACTTCGGTCCGGTCTGGGAGGCGGCGCGCGCGTTCATCGAGCGCCGCGCGGTGTACACCGCGGACTTCAACTCGGTCGAACCGCACTATCTGTATCCGCCGTCGGGCAGCCTGCTGATGTCCCCGCTGGGGCTGATCAACTACGAGTGGTCGCGCTGGCTGTTCATCGGGGTGAACACCGCGGCGGTGATCATCGCCGCCCTGCTGCTGCTGCGCCTGTTCGGCTACGGCCTGTCCTCGGCAGCGGCCCCGGCGCTGCTGCTCGCACTGTTCTTCTCCGAATCGGTGTCCAACACCCTGGTGTTCACCAACGTCAACGGTGTGATCCTGCTGCTGCAGGTGCTGTTCATCGCGCTGTTGATCGCGCGCAAGGACCTGTGGGCAGGCGTGCCGATCGGGTTGGCGGTGGCGATCAAACCCGTCCTGGCCCCGCTTCTTCTGCTGCCGCTGCTGCAGGGCCGCTGGCGTCCGCTGGTGGCCTCCATCGGCATCCCTGCGGTGCTCACCGCGCTGGCCTGGCCGATCGCCGCCGATCCGATGGACTACATCCGGCGCACCGTGCCGTATCTGACCGAGACGCGCGACTACTTCAACTCCTCGATCTCGGGTGTGGGGCTGTACTACGGGGTGCCGGACTGGCTGACCTGGATCATCCGACTGGGCGTGGCCGCGATGGTTCTGGTGATCATCTACCTGCTGTGGCGCTACTACCGCGACGATCCTCTGATGTACCTGGGCACCGGGTCGGGCGTGCTGCTGGCCGGCTCGTTCCTGCTCGGCTCGCTCGGCCAGCAGTACTACTCGATGCTGCTGCTGCCGCTGCTGATCACCGTGCTGCTGCCCAACTCGGTGATGCGCAACTGGCCGGTGTGGGTGGCGGTGTACCTGTTCGCCTCCTTCGACTCCTGGTACTCCACCCGCTTCAAACTCACCGGCGAGACCCTGCAGTATCTGCGCGGCACCGTCGGCTGGACGCTGCTGATCGTGGTGGTGTTCACCGTGCTGCTCAACCGCTACCTGGTGGCCCGGGCCGAAGGCCGGCTCGACGAGGGCA
Source organism: Actinomycetes bacterium (assembly GCA_021793835.1). Lineage (GTDB taxonomy): Bacteria > Actinomycetota > Actinomycetes > Mycobacteriales > Mycobacteriaceae > Tomitella. The sequence continues at coordinate 13,494 of JAJYRZ010000076.1, forward strand.
TCGACCCGCCCGAACTGCGGCGGGTGCCGACCGCGGCCGCCGGGTCTACCGTGGAGTCATGAGCGAGCCGACCCCGACCTTCCAGTTGACCGACGCCCAGTGGCGTGAACGCCTCAGCCAGGCGGAGTACCAGGTGCTGCGCCAGGCCGGCACCGAGCGGCCCTTCGTCGGCGAATACACCGACACCGAGACCGCCGGGGTGTACGCCTGCCGCGGCTGCG
>JAJYRZ010000077.1 GCA_021793835.1 Actinomycetes bacterium
TTATCGATCAGGTCCGCGTACTGCGGATTGAGGTTCACGAAACGCTGGACATAGGTGCACACCGGGCGCACCCGCCAGCCGCGCTCACGGGCGGTGTCCAGTCCGTAGCCGACGAGCCTGCCGGCCAGGCCGCGGCGCCAGTGGTCTTCGACGATCACGGTGTGCATGAAACCGACCTGCGCGCCGGGCCCGAGCGATTCGTCGTCGCCGCGGCCGTGATAGCCCAGGATGCCCACCAGGTCGTCGCCCAAGTAGAGCTCGAAGCGGTTCTGCGCCGGATTGTCGATCATGTGCGGGGCGTCGCCCGTGCGCACACCCCCACCGGTGGTCGTACCGTTCGCGGCCATCGGACCTCCCTCGCCTCGGCGCGGCCCCGGTGTGCCCGGGGTCTCACTCCCCCTCCAGTTCTAGCACCGTCGGGGTCCACGCGGAGGGCTCTTCAGGGCACCAGCAGCGCGAGCGCGCCGCGCTCGGCGGTCACCTCCACCGGCAGCGGTGCGATGCGTTCGCCGTCCGCATAGGCGGTGATCCCGCGTGCGCTGATGCGCAGCCGATCGGTGCGCAGCGTCTCCACCTGCGGGTGGTGCACATGGGCGCCGGTGAACACCTGTGGGAACACCCGGAGCAGTCGGCGGCGCGGCACGTGTCCGATCACGGTGACCTGCAGCAGCCCGTCGGCCGGGTCCGCGCCGGGGGTGATGCGCATGCCGCCGCCGTAACTGTCCGTGATCCCGGCGGCGACCAGCACCACCTGTCGGCGGAAGACCCGGCCGTCCCCGGTCTCCAGGCGGAAGTCCAGGGGCCTCAAGTTCGCCAGTTCGGCGACGACCGCCAGGTTGTAGCGCATCCGGCCGCGCGGCCACCGCATCCGGTTGGTGCGGTCGGTGACCAGCGAGTCGAAACCGGTGGCCAGCACGGTGCCGAAGACGGTGTCGACCCCGCCGTCCGCGCGCACCCGGCCCAGGTCCACCCGGCGGACCTTCCCGCCGAGCACCACGTCGGCTGCCGCGGCCGCATCGCCGCGCGGCAGCCCGTAGGCGCGTGCGTGATCGTCCCCGGTGCCGGCCGGCACGATCCCGAGCGGGATGTCGCGGCCGCGCAGCAGCTGCAGGCCCTGATGCACCGCCCCGTCCCCGCCGACCACCACGAGCGCATCGGGGCCGGTATCGAGTGCGGCCCGAGCGCGCGCGGCCGAGCCGGCCGCATCGGCGCCGATGATCTGCTCGACCACCACCCCGGCGCGGGTGAGCCGGTCGGCCGCGGTCACGGCCGCGGCCGCCGCCCGTCCCCGTCCGGCACGGGGGTTGATCAGCATCGCCACCCGCCGCGGCGCCGCGGCGGTCACGGGATCAGCGCGCCCGGGTTCATGATCCCGGCCGGATCGAGGGCCTCTTTCACCGCGCGCAGCATCCGCACGCCCACCTGCCCGACCTCGCGGGTCAGCCACGGCCGGTGGTCGGCGCCCACGGCGTGGTGGTGGGTGATCGTCCCTCCGTGATCGCAGATCGCGGTGGTCGCCGCGTCCTTCGCCCGGCCCCACTGGGCGGCCGGATCGCCTGCGCCGTCGGGACCGGCGACGACGGTGAAGTACAGCGAGCAGCCCGTGGGATAGATGTGCGAGATGTGGCACATCACCAGCGCGGGTGCGCCGAGCGATTCGGTCAGCGCCGCGGTCACGGCCGCCTTGAGCGCATCGACGTTCGACCACACGGTCGCCGTCTCCAGCGTCTCGACCAGCGCGCCGGCGCTGAGCAGTCCGTCGCGTAAGTAGGGCGCGGAGAACCGGCCCGCCCGCCACGCCTTCGCCGGCGCCTCGCCCAGGTCGCGTCCGCCGGCCGCCGTGAGGGCGGCGGCGGTGAGCCCGGCGTGGGCCTCGGCGACCGCGGTGGGGCCTTCGAAGGTGGTCACCGCCAGGCAGCCGGCGGTGACCTGCTCGTCGCCGATCGCGTCGGTGGTGGCCAGGTTGATACCGGTCTCCACCTCGTCGGACAGCCGGATCACCGTCGGGGAGGTGCCGGTCTGCGCGACCGCGCGCAGCGCCGCGGCGCCGGCCGCGAAGTCGTCGAACGCCCAGGCGCGGTGCAGCACCGTCTCCGGGGTGGGGTGCACGCGCACCCGCACCGCGGTGATCACCCCGAACACCCCCTCGGAGCCGAGCACCAACTCGCGCAGGTCGGGGCCGGCCGCCGAGGCCGGGGCGCGGCCCAGATCGAGCGTGCCCGCGGGGGTGATCATGCGGATCCCGGTCACCATGTCGTCGAAGCGTCCGTGCCCGGCCGAGGCCTGGCCCGACGAGCGGGTGGCCGCGAAGCCGCCGAGGGTGGCGTATTCGAAGCTCTGCGGGAAGTGCCCCAGCGAGAACCCGGCCTGGGAGAGCAGCACCTCGGCGCGCGGGCCGGTCACCCCGGCGCCGAACTCGGCGATCTGGGAGGTCTCGTCGAGCTCGTTGATCCAGTCGAAGCGCCGCATGTCCAGGCTGATCACCGCGCTGTGGGCGCCGGGCTCGGGATCCAGGCCGCCGACCACGGAGGTGCCGCCGCCGAAGGGCACGATCGCGACCGAGCGGCGTGCGCACACCTCGAGCAGTTCGGCGATCTCGAACTCATCGCCCGGCGAGACCACCGCATCGGGGGCGTCCTGCACGCCGGGGTCGCGGCGGGCCAGCAGATCGGGGGTGGATTTGCCGCCGGCGCGCAGCAGCCGGTCCGCATCGGCGGTCGACAGGTGGTCCGGGCCCACCACATCGGTGAGCGCGGCCAGCTGCTCATCGGTCAGCCGGCTCGGCCGCAGCCGCACCGCATCGCGGTCGATGCGCGGCACCGGATCGGTGGTGCCCAGCGCCGCGGAGAGCAGCGCGGTGATCTTCTCCGGCAGATCGGACTGTTCGAGCGGGTCGCCCCAGCCGTCCCACAGCATCGGCGGCTGCGGCAGGCGGGGCTCATGGGGCGCACGGGCTTGGGCGTCGGACATGGCACCAGTATGGCCGCGCCCGCTCGGCATGTCGGGATACTGGGTGCCATGAGCGCCGCCGACACCGCCTTGACCACCGCCCGCCGCGACCGGGAACTGCGCGATCTCGCCGACGGTGACGGGCTCGATCTGCTGGTGATCGGCGGCGGGGTCACCGGGGCGGGCATCGCCCTCGACGCGGCCGCCCGCGGGCTCACCGTGGCACTGGTCGAGGCCCACGATCTGGCGCACGGCACCAGCCGGTGGTCGTCGAAGCTCGCGCACGGCGGGCTGCGCTATCTGGCCTCCGGCCAGGTGGGCATCGCCTACCGCAGCGCGGTCGAACGCCACCTGCTGCTCACCCGCACCGCCCCGCACTTAGCGCGCCCGCTCGGCCAGGTCGTCCCGCTGCTGCCCGGCATGCCGCGCACCTCCCGCGCGCTGGTGCGCACCGGATTCGCGCTCGGCGACGGGCTGCGCCGGGCGGCCGGCACCCCGCCTAGGGTGCTGCCGCCCCCGCGCCGGATCTCGCCGGGGATGACCGGGGCGCTGGTGCCGGGTGTGCTGCGCGACGGGCTGGACGGTGCGTATCTGAACTACGACGGGCAGCTGATCGACGATGCGCGTCTGGTCGTGGCGCTCGCCCGCACCGCGGCCGGGCTGGGGGCGCGCGTGCTCACCCGGGTGCGGGCGGATCAGGTCACCGACACCTCGGCCCGGCTCACCGACCGGGTCACCGGACAGAGCGGTGAGGTGCGGGCGCGCGCGGTGATCGCCGCGGCCGGGGTGTGGGCCGACCGAATCGATCCGTCGATCCGGCTGCGCCCGAGCCGGGGCACCCACCTGGTGCTCGATGCCGCCGCGCTCGGCCGGCCGGCGGGCGCACTGACGGTCCCGATCCCGGGGACGGTCAACCGGTTCGTCTTCGCCCTGCCCGCCCAGCACGACCGGATCTATCTGGGTCTGACCGATGAGGAGGCGCCCGGTGAGGTGCCGGACGTGCCCGAACCGACCGAGGCCGAGATCGACTTCCTGCTCGATACCGCCAACACGGCGCTGTCGCGCGCGCTGACCCGGGCCGATGTGTGCGGGGCGTTCGCCGGGCTGCGCCCGCTGATCGACAGCGGTGACACAGGCGGAACCGCCGATCTGTCCCGCGAGCACGCGCTGCTCACCCCCGACGGCGGGCCGATCTCGATCGTCGGCGGCAAGCTCACCGAATACCGGCTCATGGCCGAGCAGGCCGTGGACGCGGCCCTGGCCCGCCACCGCATCGCGGCCGGGCCGCGGCGCACCCGGGATCTGCCGCTGGTCGGTGCTCCCGGGCATCCGGCGAGTCCTGCCGGGCCGGCGGATCCGGCGATCCCGCCGGCCCTGCGCGCCCGGTTCGGCGCCGAATCGGCTGCGGTCGTCGCCACCGGGCGGGCCGCAGGGCTTGCCGATCCGCTCGCCCCGATCGTTGAAGGTCTGGACGTCACCGGTGCCGAGGTGGTCTTCGCCGCGCGCTACGAGGGTGCGGCCGGGGTGGACGACGTGCTCGATCGGCGCACCCGGATCGGGTTGGTCGCCGCCGATCGGGAGCGGGCCGCGGGGCCGGTGGCCGCGCTGCTCGAGGCGCTCGGCGGTGAGGCCGCGCACACCCGGTAGGAAGCCGGTCGCCACGACGGGCGCGGGGTCGGCCTGGTCGGCTAGCCTCGCCGTCATGCGTATCGCGACCTGGAACGTGAACTCGGTCCGTGCCCGGATCGATCGGATCATCGAGTGGTTGGAGGCCTCGGGCACCGACGTCCTGCTGATGCAGGAGACCAAGTGCAAGGACGAACAGTTCCCCTTCGTCCGCTTCGCCGAAGCCGGCTACGAGGTGGCGCATTTCGGTTTCAGTCAATGGAACGGGGTGGCGATCGTCTCCCGGGTGGGTCTGGAGGACGTCGAGACCTCCTTCGCCGGTCAGCCCGGCTTCGCCAAGGATCCGGCCGCCGAACAGCCGATCGAGGCGCGCGCGATCGGCGCGACCTGCGGCGGGATCCGGGTGTGGAGCCTGTATGTGCCCAACGGCCGTGAGCTCGGGGACCGCCACTACACCTACAAGCTCGACTGGCTGGCCGCCCTGCGCGATCAGGCCGCGGCCTGGCTGGCCGAGGACCCCGACGCCGAGGTGCTGCTGGGTGCGGACTGGAACGTCGCGGTCCGGGACGAGGACGTGTGGGATCCGGAGTTCTTCGTCGGCAAGACCCACACCTCGGCGCCGGAGCGCGCCGCGATCGCCGCGATCGAGCAGACCGGTTTCGTCGAGGTCACCCGGGAGCACACCCCCGGCCCCGGCGTCTACACCTACTGGGACTACACGCAGCTGCGCTTCCCGAAGCGGCAGGGCATGCGCATCGACTTCGCGCTGTGCTCACCGGCTGTCGCCAAGCGCGTGACCGGCGCCGAGATCGATCGGGAGCAGCGCAAGGGCAAGGGCGCCAGCGATCACGCCCCGGTGATCATCGACCTGGCCGACTGACCCGGTCGGCGACGCGGATGTTCCTGCTCAGTCGAGCAGGAACATCCGCAGGTCGGCGGGTACCCCGCGGGGGCGGTGCAGGAAGAAGCGGCGGTGGTCGCGCACCTCGATCTCGTTGTCGGCCAGCCACTGCGGGTCGAGCCGGTCGAGCACATCGGCGGAGACGACGAGCTGTCCGCCACCGGCGGCCTCCATCATCCGGGCCGCGATGTTGACATCTACCCCGATCCGGTCGTCGCCGATCCGGCGCGGGCGGCCCACATGTAGTCCGGCGCGCATGCGCGGGCGGTAGCCGTCGATCTCGACCTCGGCCAGACGGCGCTGGGCGGCGCGCATGCCGTGCACGGCCCGTTCGGGCGAGCGGAACTCGGCCATCAGCCCGTCGCCCATCCGTTTGATCACCCGTCCCCCCGCATCGAGCACGGCCGGTTCGACCGCGCCGGAGACCGCGCGCAGCAGGGCGACGGTCTGTTCGTCGCCGGCGGCCAGCGCCCAGGTGGAGAAGTCGACCAGGTCGGTGAAGGCCAGGGTGACCTCGGCGTCGCCGTCGCCGCCGCCGAAACGTTCGAGCATCGCCTGCCAGACCTGCAGGGTGGCGAAACCGATCTCCCGGCTGGCCGCCTCCTGGTCGGGCAGCACCCGGTCGGCGGCCCGGGCCAGTGCCCGCACCCGGCCCTCCCCGGCCGTGGACAGCGGATCGCCGAAGCCTTCGTCACCGGGCAGGATCCGGCGCAGCCGCCGGGCCGCGCCGATCGCTCCGTCGGACCGGTTCCAGGCGCGCAGGCGCCGCCCGGCCCGGGTCAGACCGCGGCGGGCACGCTCGGCGCCCAGCGGGCCGTCGTCGACGCTCACGTCGCCAAGCCTAGGCGACCGCGGGCGAAACGGTCAGGCGTCGCGGCGGTGGACGACATAGAGTCCCGCGCCGGCGACGATCACGGTGAACACCGCGAAGTAGATCAATCCGCCCCACGGCCCCCAGTGGAAGTCGAACCCTTCGTAGCCGAGGAAGTGGTTCATGTTCGCGAACGGCAGCCAGGCGTAGATGTCCCGCCCGGTCTGACCGACCGAGGAGATGATCGGCTCGATCACGTTCGGCCACAGCACCACGACCGCGATCACCCCGGCGGACTGCCGCAGCAGCACACCGACCGCCAGCGCGAGCACCACCAGCAGTGGAGTGACGATCAACAGCCCGTAGGCGTTGCGCCACCGCTCGGCCGAGTCGAGCGCGAGCTGGACCTGGTCGCCCGAACCGGCCACGACCTTCGCCACCAGGTACGACAGTGCGGCGGCGAGCGCGACGACCACCACCGAGACCGCCGACACCACGACGGCCTTGGCGCCGAGCAGTCCGAACCGTCCCGGCGCCGCCAGGAAACTGCTGCGAATGGTGGAGAACCGGTACTCGGTGGTGATCGCCAGCGCCGCCATGATCATCACCACCATCAGCCCGGGGCCGCCGATACCGCTGAGCGCGGTCTCCACATCGAGCGCGACCCCCGCCGTGGCGTCGGTGGACACCCCGGCGATCAGTGCGGCGAACGCGACCCCGAGCAGCACCACGATCACGCTGCACCACCACGGCGAGCGGGTCGAGGCCAGTTTGATCCGTTCGGCGGTGAGCAGTCCCATCACCGCACCTCCTCGGTCTGCGCGGCCGTCGGCAGCGCCGTGGCCTGGTATTCGACGTGCTCGGCGGTGAGCTTGATGAAGGCGTCCTCCAGCGAGCCCACCCGGCCCGCGAGTTCGTGCAGCACCAGGCGCTGCGCGGCGGCGATCTCCCCGATCCGGTCCGATTCGGCGCCGTCGACCACCAGGTGGGCCGGGCGGATCCGATCGGCCGGCTGCGGATGCACGGTCAGCCCGGCCGCGCGCAGAGCTGCGGCCAGCCCGTCCAGGTCGGGGCCGCGCACGATCGTGGCGGTCTCGGTGGCCTGGTCGATGAACTCCTGCACCGAGGTATCGGCGATCAGCCGGCCCCGCCCGATCACCACCAGTCGGTGGGCGGTCTGGGCCATCTCCGAGAGCAGATGGGACGACACCAGCACGGTGCGCCCCTCGGCGGCGAGCTGCTGCATGAAGGTGCGCACCCAGTGGATGCCCTCGGGATCCAGACCGTTGACCGGCTCGTCGAACAGCAGCACCTGCGGATCGCCCAGCAGCGCCCCGGCCAGGCCGAGCCGCTGGCTCATGCCGAGCGAGAATCCGCCGGCCTTCTTCTTCGCCTGCGAGGAAAGCCCCACCAGCTCGAGCACCTCGTCGACCCGGCGCCCGTCGATCCCGCCCGCCGCGGCCATCCACTGCAGGTGGGCGCGCGCGGACCGGTTGGGGTGCACCCACTTCGCGTCGAGCAGGGCCCCGACGGTGTGCAGGGGGCGATCGAGCGCGGCGTAGGGCTTGCCGTCGATGGTCGCGGTGCCCGCGCTCGGCCGGTCCAACCCCAGGATCATCCGCATCGTCGTGGACTTACCCGCCCCGTTGGGCCCGAGGAATCCGGTCACGATGCCCGGCTCGACGGCGAAGGTCAGATCGTCCACGGCGAGCGTCGGACCGTACCTCTTGGTCAATCCTTCGACTCTGATCATGGGCCCATGATGCACGACCCGGCCGCGGAGAAACAGCAGGATGGACCGGGCAGGTGCCGAACCACAGACCGCGGCCGGGCCCGTGCTCGTCAGTCCCGCGCCGGCGAGGAGGCCCGCCCCCAGAACCGTTTGGGCACCCGGCCCGCCCGGTAGGCTCGTCGCCCGGCCCGCACTCCGTCGGCCATCGCGGCCGCCATCAGTGCCGGGTCTTCGGCGCGGGTAACCGCGGTGGCCAGCAGCACCGCATCGCAGCCGAGCTCCATCGCCAGCGCCGCATCGGAGGCGGTGCCGATGCCGGCGTCGAGCACCACCGGTACGCCCGCATCGGCGACGATCATCTCGATGTTGTGCGGATCGGTGATGCCCAGTCCGGTGCCGATCGGCGCGCCCAGCGGCATCACCGCCGCGCAGCCCGCCTCCTCGAGCCGGCGCGCCAGGATCGGATCGTCGGTGGTGTAGGGCAGCACGGTGAATCCGTCGTCGACGAGCCGTTCGGCCGCGGCGAGCAGTTCGAGTCCGTCGGGCAGCAGGGTGCGGTCGTCGGCGATGACCTCGAGTTTGATCCAGTCCACCCCGAGCGCCTCGCGGGCCAGCTGCGCGGTGAGCACCGCCTCGTCGGCGGTGCGGCACCCGGCCGTGTTGGGCAGCACCGCGATGCCGAGGCGCGTGAGCAGTTCGAGCAGGCCGGTGCGGCCCTGGGCATCGACCCGGCGCATCGCGACGGTGGTCATCTCGGTGCCCGAGGCGCGCAGCGCGTCTTCGAGCACACCCAGGCCCGACGCCCCGCCGGTGCCCAGCCACAGCCGGGAGGAGAAGGTGCGTCCGGCGATCACCAGCGGATCGGCGGCCGGGGCGAGTCGGTCCGGTGTCGGCTGGTCAGCCACCCTGCACCGCCGTGAGGATCTCGATGTCGGCGCCGGCGGTGACCTCATCGTCCCAGCGTGAGCGCGGCACCACGGCCCCGCCCGCCGCGATGGCGATGCCGGTGCGCGGCAGGTCGAGCACGCCGATCAGCTGTTCGTAGGTGCAGCCTGCCGGCACCTCGGTCGCCCGGCCGTTGACGGTCACGGTCATGAGAACCTCCTCGGGTCGGCCGGCGCGGCCGCCGGCAGGGATGTGCCTTCCAGTGCAGCGAGCACCGCGGCCACGGTCAGCGGGGTGAGCAGCACCCCGCCGCGGCCGTGCCCGCAGGCCAGCACGGTGCGCGGATCGATCGCACCGATCAGCGGCAGATTGTCGTCGGTCATCGGCCGCAGTCCGGCGGCCGCGTCGACCAGGGCGTAGTCGGTGACCCCGGGGAACACCGTCTCGGCGTCGGCTAGCAGGTCGCGGACACCGGCGACGGTGACGTCCCGGTCCTCGCCGTGTTCGTACATCGTCGCGCCGACGACGATCCCGTCCGGGCGCGGCACCAGGTAGACCGACCGGCCGTGGATGTGGGCGCGCACGGTGAGCGCGGGCGGGGCGGGACTCGACGAGCGTCTGCGCAGTCGCAGGATCTCGCCCTTGACCGGCCGCACCCGCGCGGTCGCGGGCGCGGGGAGGACCTGTCCGGCGGCGTGCCCTGCCGCGATCACGGTCGTCCGGCCCGGTGTCTGTCCCGGCCAGGACGCGGGGATCGCCTCCGCCCCGGCTTCGGTGGCGGCCCGGCGCAGCGCACTTAGCAGCGTCCGGTTGCCGACCGCGGACTCATCGGAGAGCCACAGTCCGCCGCGCAGCCCGCGGGCGAGCATCGGTGCGCGCTCGCGCACCCCGGCCCGGTCCAGATGTTCGGCCCGGCCGTGGCCGAGCGCGGCGAGCCGCTCGGTGAGCCGGCCCAGTTCGGCCACATCGGCCCCGTCCGCGCCGACGACCAGGGTCCCGCGGCCGGTGACCACGTCCGTGCCGGTCGCCTCCTCGAGGTCGGCGGCGAATCCCGGCCACAGTTCCAGCGAGGCGTGGCCGAGGGCGAGCAGATCCTCATCGCCGGGCACCAGTTCGGAATAGGGGGCGAGCATGCCGCCGGCGACGAAGGAGGCGCCGGTCTGCGCGGCGCCGTGGGCCAGCAGCGGGTCGTAGAGCCGGACCTGGTGGCCGCGGCGGGCGGCCTGCCAGGCCACGGCCGCGCCGATCACTCCGGCGCCGACGACATCGATCGGTTGCGGTGTGGTCATGGTGGTGGGCACCCACTCCCTTCGCCGGCATGATCCGGAGCAGGTTCGTTCGGTCGGGACGTCCCCGTCCCCTCTCAGCTCCGGCGATATGGGGCTCCCGCGTGTACGCCGCCCACCATAGTCGGATACGCAGATCGGCGGCTTATGGCGGTGAGGCGACTACGCTGCGAGACCGTGACCACTTCTCGTGACCGGCTGGCCCGCGCCCGCCTGTATCTGTGCACCGATGCCCGCCGCGACACCGACGACCTGGCCGCGTTCGCCGATGCGGCGCTCGCCGGCGGGGTCGATGTGATCCAACTGCGCGACAAGGGTTCTGCCGGGGAGCAGCGCTTCGGCCCGCTCGAGGCCCGCGACGAACTCGCTGCGCTGGCGGTGCTCGGCGCCGCGGCCCGCCGGCACGGGGCGCTGCTGGCGGTCAACGACCGCGCCGATCTGGCGGTGGCCGCCGAGGCCGATGTGCTGCACCTGGGCCAGGGCGATCTGCCGGTCGCCCATGCCCGCCGCATCGTCGGTGAGGAGATGATCATCGGCCGGTCCACCCACGATCTCGCCCAGGCCCGGGCCGCCGAGAGCGAGCCGGGCGTGGACTATTTCGCGGTCGGGCCGTGCTGGCCCACCCCCACCAAGCCGGGGCGCACCGCGCCGGGCCTGGAGCTGGTGCGCGCGGTGGCGGCCGAACAGCCCGCCCGCCCCTGGTTCGCCATCGGCGGGATCGATGCGGCACGGCTGCCCGAGGTGCGCGAAGCCGGAGCCGAGCGGATCGTGGTGGTGCGCGCGGTGACCGCGGCGGCCGATCCGCAGGCCGCGGCCGCGCAGCTGCGCGCCGGGCTCGGCTGAGCCGGTAGCGGCGCGCGGAGCGCGGGGTCTGTCAGTCCAGCCAGTCGCGCACCGCGGCCGGGCCGAGCACCGCAGCGCCCTGCGGCAGCCGTGCGCGCAGGCCCCGGTCGGCGGTGACCACCGCGGTGGTGTGCGTGCCGGCCGGGCTTTCGGCCAGTGCGGCGACCGTGTCGTCGCCGATGCCGGGCGCACGCACCACGGTCAGCCCCGACGCGCCCGGATCCGCGGCATCGCCCGCCGTGCCCTCGACGACGGCGGTGATCCGGTCGACCCAGCCGAAGCCGCCGCCGGGCAGCGCGGTGGTGCGCGGGGCCGCGGCGGCCAGACCCGCGAGCAGCTGCTCGGTGGCGCCGCGCCGGTCGCGCCACCAGCCGTCGGGGCGCGAGCCCAGCAGGTTCGCCACGTCGACGATCAGATGCACGGGCCGGGTGCGCAGGCCCGGCCAGGCGGCCGCGAAGCCCGGGTGCAGGGGCCGGCGGTCGACCTCGTCTTCGGGCACCCAGGCCAGTTCGAGGCTCTCCGCGTTGGCGACGGTGTCCAGTCGGCGGGCGGCGTCGGCGTAGACGGTGGTGTACGTCCAGTGCGCCGGATCTCCGGCGGTGCGCAGCTCGCCGCGCACCCGGATCGATGCGGCGGGCAGACCCGACTCCTCGGCCGCTTCGCGTACGGCGGCCTGCTCGGTGGTCTCGTGACTGTCGCGCGCCCCGCCCGGGATCGACCAGGTGCCGCCCTCGTGGCTCCAGGCGGCCCGGTGCTGGAGCAGCACCAGCGGCACCGCGCCCTCGCCGGGGGCGCGCAGCAGCAGGCCGGCCGCCCCGTGCACGCCCCAGTGCCGCGCCCCGTCGGGCCCGAAGGCCCATCCGTCGCCGTCGCCGCGCATCGCCCGCCTTCCCCTCGCCCGCAGCCCTCGGCGGCCGCGCGGTGCGCCCGCCTGTCCGGCCCACCGGTTCCACCGTAGGCCGGTGCGCCCCGACCCCGCCGCCGCGGTTCCCGCCCGGTAGGCCGTATCCCGGTCGGCGGGCGGCGGATCGTCAGTCCGGGGCGCCGGGCAGACCGGGATAGTAGGTGCCGGCCGACCAGCCGCCGTCGACGGCGATCTCGGCGCCGGAGACGTAGGAGGCGGCGTCCGAGATCAGGAAGGCGGTGACCTCCGCGATCTCGTCGGGCTCACCGATGCGGCGCAGCGGCACCTGCCGGAACGGCGCCTGCAGCTCCTCGCCGGTGCGGCCGAGCGGGTTACCCAGCACGGTGTCCACCCCGCCCGGGTGCACCGAGCACACCCGGATCCCGTCGGGGCCGAGTTCGAGGGCCTGGGTCTTGGTGAGCCCGCGCAGCCCCCACTTGCTGGCGGTGTAGGCGCTGAGCCCGCCCACCCCGCGCAGTCCGTCGACCGAGGAGACGTTGACGATCACTCCGCGACCGGCCGCGCGCATCAGCGGGGCGACGTGCTTGGCGCCGAGCATCGGCCCGAGCAGGTTGATCTCCAGCAGCCGGCGCGCGGCCTCGGTGCCGAGCCCGTCGACGGTGGAGAACTGCAGGGTGCCGGCGTTGTTGATCAGGGCGTCCACCCGGCCGAACCGGTCCTGCGCCTCGGCGACCGCCCCGGCCCAGTGCTCCTCGTCGGCGACGTCCAGATGCACCGGATGGGCCGCCTCGCCCAGCTGCGCGGCGGTGGCCGCGACCTTGTCGGCCTGCACGTCGCCGAGCAGCACCTGCGCGCCGCGGGCGATGAGCAGCTCGGCGGTGGCCGCCCCCATCCCCTGTGCCGCGCCGGTGACGATCACCACCCGTCCGGACAGATCGGTGGCCTGCCCCGCTCTCTCGGTCATCGCGTCGGTCCTTCCCCTCTCGCGTCGGCGGCGCGGATCGCCGCCGCCCCGCCATGGTGCGACGCTCGTCACACCGGCCGCCTGCGGGCTCCCGCAGGACGGGACGGCGCTGCGCACACGGTTCTCCCGCCCCCGGCCCGGCCGTACGCGGTCGTACGGCACACTTGGGACGGGACATGGTGGAGCCGGCCACTGCCTGGCGCCCGACCCGGGAAGGAGGACCGGTGCGCGCGACACAGTGGGTGCGCGAGCGCGGCGAGACCGCACTGCCGCGGCGACCGCGGATCGGGCTGCGCGCACGGCTGCACCGACTGATCGCCCTGGCCCTGTCGTCCCCGGGACGCCTGGCGATGCTGGGCATCGGCCTGGTCGCGGCGGTGCTGCTCGCCGGGGTGGTCGCCGCGGTCGAGGCGGACTCCCAGGACGAGCGGTGGAACGATCTGCGGCGCCACTCCGAACCGATGTCGGCGGCCGCCTCGCACCTGTACAGCTCGCTGTCGATCGCCGATGCGACCGCGGCGACCGCCTTCCTGTCCGGCGGGCTCGCCCCCGAACGGCTGCGCACCGGATATCAGCAGGCCCTGGCCGACGCCTCGGCCGCGCTGGTCACCGGCGCGGTCGGCGCGGAGAGCGACGACGGACACGCCGCGGCCCTGGTGGCCTCGATCAATCAGATCG
>JAJYRZ010000078.1 GCA_021793835.1 Actinomycetes bacterium
CTTCCGATCTGCTCAGGGTGATCGCCAGCTCGAAGCCCTCCTGCGGGGTGTCGGTGATCAGCGTGGTCAGCCAGTTGTCGGCCATCGGTCGTGCCTTTCGCTCGAGGGGGCCGCCCCGGGGCGGCGGGTCGTCCGTAAGTTTAAAACGGACGGTCATGCGTCGATGCGCGAATGGCGTTACTCCCTGCGACGGCCGGTGTCCGCGCGGGCCCGGGGCGGGAGGGGCACTGCGGGGTTGCGGAGAAGCAGAAGAGCCGACCGGACGTGATGTCCGATCGGCTCTTCGCGGTCGATCCTTGTGCGCGAGGGGGGACTTGAACCCCCACGTCCAGTAATAGGACACTAGCACCTCAAGCTAGCGCGTCTGCCATTCCGCCACTCGCGCTTGCGCACACCACGCGGCGGGCGTTCCCGCCGCGTGCCGGATCAGGTTATCCGATGCCGTGGCCGATCCCCAAATCTCGTGGTCACAGCGTGTGAACGGGCTTGTCGCGGCGGTGACGGGGAGGGGCCGGCGGTGATAGAAACAAGGGCGTGGACCAACAGAGGCAGACAGGCGCACTGGGCGCAGAGGACGAGGTCGTCGATCTGGTCAGCACGCTGATCCGGTTCGACACCACCAACACCGGCGATCCGGCGACCACGGTCGGCGAGGCGGAGGCGGCGGCCTGGGTGGCCGCGCGCCTGGAGGAGGTCGGCTACGAGACGGTCACCGTGGAGTCCGGGGCCCCGGGGCGGGCGAACGTGTTCGCCCGGCTGCCCGGCGCGGACCCCGACCGCGGAGCGCTGATGATCCACGGCCACCTGGACGTGGTGCCGGCCGAACCGGCCGACTGGCAGGTCCACCCGTTCTCCGGCGCGGTGGAGGACGGCTACGTCTGGGGCCGCGGCGCCATCGACATGAAGGACATGGTCGGCATGACGCTCGCGCTGGCCCGCCAGTACAAGCGCGAGAACGTGGTGCCCCCGCGCGACCTGGTGTTCGCGTTCGTCGCCGACGAGGAGGCGGGCGGGAAGTTCGGCTGCCAGTGGCTGGTCGACAACCGGCCCGATCTGTTCGACGGCGTCACCCACGCGATCGGCGAGGTGGGCGGGTTCTCAATGACCGTGCCCACCCCCGACGGTGACGACAAGCGCCTGTACCTGGTGGAGACGGCCGAGAAGGGGATGGCGTGGATGCGCCTGACCGCCGAGGCCACCGCCGGGCACGGCTCGTTCCTGCACGAGGACAACGCGGTCACCCGTCTGGCCGCGGCCGTGGCCAGGGTCGGCGCGCACACCTTCCCGCTGGTGATCTCCGATGCGGTCGCCGAGCTGCTCGAGGCCCTCGGGGAGGAGACCGGACAGGACTTCGACCCGGACACCCCCGACATCGACGGCCGGTTGGCCAAGCTCGGTTCGATCTCCCGGATCATCGGCGCCACCCTGCGCGACACCGCGAACCCGACGATGCTCTCGGCCGGCTACAAGACCAACGTCATCCCGCAGAAGGCCGAGGCGGTGCTCGACTGCCGGATCCTGCCCGGCCGCCGCGAGGAGTTCCTGCGCGAACTCGACGAGCTGCTCGGGCCCGGCATCACCCGGGAGTGGATCACCGATCTGCCCGCGGTGGAGACGACCTTCGACGGCGAACTGGTCGACGCGATGAACGCGGCCCTGCTCGCCGAGGACCCCGGTGCGCGCACGGTGCCCTACATGCTCTCGGGCGGCACCGACGCCAAGGCGTTCACCCGCCTGGGCATCCGCTGCTTCGGTTTCTCCCCGCTGCAGCTGCCGCCCGACCTGGACTTCGCGGCACTGTTCCACGGGATCGACGAACGGGTGCCGGTCGACGCGCTGCGCTTCGGCACCCGCGTGCTCGACCGCTTCCTGCGCTCCTGCTGACCCGGCGCCGCCGCACGGTCCCCGACACCCGGCCGGTGTTCGGGGATGATGGGACCAGAGCACCACACACACCGACGAAAGGACATCGAACATGGCGCGTGATCCGCACGCCGAGATGCCGGACCTGCCCGGCCTGACCGTCACCTCCACCGACCTGACCGAGGGCGGCACCCTGGCCACCCCGCAGGTCTCCGGGATCATGGGCGCGGGCGGCCAGGACGTCTCCCCGCAGCTGAGCTGGTCCGGGTTCCCGCCGGAGACCAAGAGCTTCGTGGTCACCTGCTACGACCCGGACGCTCCCACCGGTGCCGGTTTCTGGCACTGGGCGGTGCTCGACATCCCCGCCACGGTGACCTCGTTGCCGGCCGGCGCCGGTGATGAGGCCGGCGGCGAGCTGCCCGCCGGGGCGATCCAGCTGCCGGGCGATACCGGGCAGGCCCGCTACATCGGTGCCGCCCCGCCGGCCGGACACGGCCCGCACCGCTACTTCTTCACCGTGCACGCGGTCGGGGAGGAGTCGCTGGACCTGCCAGCCGACACCACGCCGACCGTGCTGGGCTTCAACCTGTACTTCAAGGCGATCGCCCGCGGTCACCTGATGGGCGTGTACGAGCAGAAGTGAGCTAGCTGCGCGGCGCACACCGGCGCCCGGATACGACACCGCCCGTCCCTCGTCGCTCGATGCGCCGAGGGGCGGGCGGTGTTCCGGCGTGGGCGGCTCCGGGCGGAGCAGGCGGGTCAGCCGCGGCGCAGCCGGTCGAACAGCGTGCCCAGGCGCGGGCGGATCTTCGCCTCGATCCGGGTGATCAGGCCCGCGTCGTCGACGTAGAACCGTTCGGTGATCTCGGCGATCACCGGGTTGGTGCCCAGTACGACCGTGTCGAGCAGGAACCGGGTGTCGACCACGCCGGGCTCGGTCACCTCGGCGCGCAGGTCACGGACGGCGCCGATCACCTTGAACTGCGGTCCGCCCTCGAGGCTGCGTCGGATGTGGGCGCCGGAGAACCCGGTCTTGATCCCGACCTCGATGCGCACCGCATCGGGCGCCAGCGGGACATCCGCCGCGCGGTGGGAGACCAGGGCGTCGATGTAGGCGGTGGCCGCCGCGATGCGGGTGGCGTCGTCGGCCGGGGCGTCGGGGGTCATCGGTCCTCCTGTGTCGTGGGGCCGGGCGCATCGGCGCCCACGGCGTCGGCCAGCGACCGATACCCGTCGGCGCGCAGACGCGCGGCCAGCCCCCGGTGGATGCGGCGCGCCCACAGCGGGCCGCCGTAGATCATGCCGGTGAAGCCCTGCACCAGCGCGGCGCCGGCCCGGATGCGCGCGTAGGCCTGGTCGGCGGTCTCGATGCCGCCGACCGAGATCAGCACGAGCCGGTCGCCGACCCGGGCGCGCAGCCTGCGCAGCACCTCCAGCGACCGGTCGGCCACCGGCGGGCCGGACAGCCCGCCCGCCCCGATCCGGTCGATCTCGGCCGGGTCGGTGGCCAGCCCCGCACGTGAGATCGTGGTGTTGGTGGCGATGATGCCCGCCAGGTCCAGCTCGAGCGCCAGATCGGCGACTGCGTCGACGTCCTCGTCGGCCAGATCCGGGGCGATCTTGACCAGCACGGGACAGTCCGCGGCCCCGCGCACCGCGGTCAGCAGCGGGCGCAGGGGCTGAACGGCCTGCAGATCCCGCAGACCGGGGGTGTTGGGGGAGGAGACGTTGACGATCAGGAAATCGGCCAGCGGGGCGAGCCGGGCGGTGCTGTACAGGTAGTCGTCGACCGCCTCGTCGAGTGAGACCGTCTTGGTCTTGCCGATGTTGATGCCGATCGGCACGGTCGAGCGGCGCCGGGCGAGCTTGGCGGCCGCCACATCGGCGCCGGCGTTGTTGAACCCCATCCGGTTGATCAGCGCCCGATCGGCCGGCAGCCGGAACAGCCGCGGCGTCGGGTTGCCCGGCTGGGCCTGGCCGGTGATGGTGCCGATCTCGGCGAACCCGAAACCGACCCGGCCCCAGGCGTCGACGCCGCCGGCGTCCTTGTCGAAACCGGCCGCGAGCCCGAGCGGGGCGGGGAAGTCCAGCCCGAGCACGGTGGAGGCCAGGATCGGATCGCGCACCGTGGTGGACCTCTCCACCACCCGGCGCAGCCCCGGGATCTTCAGCGCCCACAGCATCGCGATCACCGTCAGCCGGTGGATCCGTTCCGGGTCGACGGTGAACAGGATCGTGCGCAGCATCCGGTACAGCACCCCGGCGGGCCGGTCGGCGGTCATCGGATCTCCTCCGCGGGCACGGTCTGCAGCCCGGCGCCGTCCGCCGAACCGATGAACAGCTCCCCGTCCGGGCCGACCGCGATCGCGCGCGGGTCGTGCACGGCGGCCACCGTGTGCTCGACCACCGGTTCGCCGGTGGCGATCGACACGCCCACCACGGTGTCCTCACCGGTCAGTGCCAGCCAGTACAGGCCGCGGACCGGGTCGTAGGCCGGGGCGAGCGGGGACCGACCGACCGGCGCCATCTGCCGGACCACCAGTGGATCGAGGCCGAGCCCGATGACCTGGTCGCCCTCGGTGTCGGCGGCGATCACCCCGCCGTAGCCGTCGCCGATGATCTCGGTCGCACCCACGCCGAGGCGCACCGTGGCGCCGCGCTCGCCGGCGGCCAGGTCGAACTCGGTCAGCGAGGTCTGCGGGGCGTCGAGGACCGCGACCGTCTCGTCTGCGACGACCAGTCCGTTGACCGAGTAGAAGCCGGTGATCCGGTCCTGTTCGGTCAGGTCCGCGTCGAAGACCATCAGCGCGCCCTGCTCGGTGCCCACCAGTACGCGGCCGTCGCCCAGCACCGCGGCGGCGAGCCCGTCGCCGCCGAGCTCGGCCCGCTCGATCTCGCCGGATGCCAGATCGATGCGCAGCACCTCGTCCGGGGCGGGGACCACGGCGTATCCGTCGCCGAGCGCGACCGGGCCGGCGTCGGCGGGCAGTTCCCACTCGGCCGCGACGGAGGTGTCGGATCGGACGGTCAGCAGTCCGGGGGACTGGATCAGCAGGGCCCCGCTGTCCGGATCGATCTCCAGGGCCTGGACGGGGTCGGAGAACTCGGCGACCGTACCGGTGGGCGGCTCGGTCGGTTCGTCGGCGACCGCGGGCACCACGGGATCCCGGGTGAGCACGTCGGGCCTGCCCTCGCCGCTGCCGGACGTGCAGGCGCCCAGCAGCATCACCGCGGCCGCGGCGCCCGCCCCGCACAGCAGGGCCGTGCGGCGCAGCGACCGGGGGCGCGGCCCCGACGAGGGCCCGTTCCGGGTGGCCATGGAGTTGTCTCGCACCGGGCTGCGTCCTCGCTTTCACCTGACCGCGGCCCATCAGGGCCGACGGGTGGTCACCGCCGCAACACCGATGCGGCACCGATCACATAGAGTCGTCGGCGGGCCTTCGGGCCCGCGCGCCGTCGCCGACGGTGCGGCGACGAGCGTCGCCATGAGGATACTGACCCACGCGGGTAGGGGTGCCCGCGACCATGCCGACCGATGAGGGGCCCGACGAAGAATGCGACGCAGCCAGCGGTCACCCGCGGCCGGGAGCGATCCCGCGGCCGCCGCCGACGCCGATGCGCCCACCCCGGACCCCGCGGCCGCACGCAGGCCCGGCCGGGCCCGCGAGGAGCGGGCCGCGCTCGGTGCGGTGACCCGCCGGTTCCTGGTCCCGCACCGCTGGTCGGTGCTGGTGGTGATGGTGCTGACCGTCGCCAGCGCCGCCACCGCGCTGTACGTGCCCACGCTCAACGCCCGCCTGATCGACGACGGTGTCGCCCGCGGCGACACCGGATACATCTTGCGCATCGGTGGGCTGATGCTGCTGGTCACCCTCGCCCAGTCGGTGGCCGCGGTGGCCATCGTCTACGCCGGGGCGAAGGCCGCCACCGGATTCGGGCACGATCTGCGCCGCGCCGTCTACGCGCGGGTCAACCGGTTCTCCGACCACGAGTTCGCCGAGTTCGGTACCGCCTCGCTGATCACCCGCACCACCAACGACGTCCAGCAGCTGCAGATGCTGATCATGATCGGCGCGACCGTGCTGGTCACCGCCCCGGTGATGGCGGCCGGCGGCGTGGTGATGGCGCTGCGGGAGAACGCGCAGCTGTCGCTGGTGCTGGTGGTGACCGTGCCGCTGCTGCTGACCGTGGTCGCCCTGATCATGGCGCGGATGATCCCGAAGTACCGACAGCTGCAGGCCCGCCTGGACGGGATCAACCGGTCGATGCGCGAACAGCTCAGCGGCATCCCGGTCATCCGCGCCTTCGTCCGCGAGGACCACGAGCGCGGCCGCTTCGACATCGCCAACCGCGGGCTGACCGATGTGGCGCTGTCGGTGGGCCGACTCAACGCGCTGATGATGCCGGCGATCATGCTGATCTCGAACCTGACCTCGGTGGCCGTGCTGTGGTTCGCGGGCACCCTGATCGACTCCGGGGACATGCAGGTCGGCCAGATGACGGCCTTTCTGGCCTACATCATGCAGATCCTGTCCTCGGTGATGATGGTGGTGGTCATGGCGGTGCTGGTGCCGCGCGCCGCGGTCAGCGCCGAGCGGGTCGACCAGGTGCTGCGTTCACGCCCGACCGTGAGGGCGCCGCGCCGGCCGGTGGTCCCACCGCTGGTGATGGGATCGGTGGACCTGCGCGGGGTCGGCTTCGGCTATCCCGGGGCGCGCAGCCCCGTGCTGACCGGGGTGACCTTCTCGGTCGAGCCCGGCACCACCACCGCGATCGTCGGCGGCACCGGGGCCGGCAAGACCACTCTGCTGTCGCTGATCCCGCGGCTCTACGACGTCGGCTCGGGATCGGTGCGCGTGGACGGGGTGGACGTGCGCGATCAGGACCTGGACGCGCTGTGCTCCGGGATGGGGCTGGTGCCCCAGCGGACCTATCTGTTCGCCGGCACCGTGGCCAGCAATCTGGCGTTCGGCAACCCCGGCGCGACCGAGGAACAGATGTGGGAGGCGCTGCGCGTGGCCCAGGCCGAGGAGTTCCTCACCCGCGCCGGCACCGGGCTGGCCACCAAGATCGCGCAGGGCGGGACGAACCTGTCGGGTGGGCAGCGCCAACGTCTGGCGATCGCACGCGCCCTGGTGCGCCGACCCTCGCTGTACCTGTTCGACGACGCCTTCTCCGCACTCGACGCCGGCACCGAGGCCGCCCTGCACGCCGCCTTCGACGGCTATCGGGGCCAGTCCTCGGTGATCACAGTGAGCCAACGCATCTCCCGGATCTCCGGCGCCGACCAGATCGTGGTGCTCGAAAGCGGCCGGGTGGTGGGCGTGGGCACCCACCACCGGCTGCTCGACGAGTGTGAGACCTACCGGCAGATCGCGCAGTCCCAGCAGCCGTTGGAGGCGAGCCGATGAGCGCGCCGACACCGACCATGGACGCCGGCGGCACCCCACCCGGCCAGGGCCGGCCCGACGACTTCCGGGGCACGCTGCGTCGGCTGCTGCGTGAGCTCGGTCCCGAACGGGTGCGGTTCTCCGCGGTGCTGTCGCTGTCGGTGATCGCGGTGGCGATGACGCTGACCGCACCGAAGATCATGGGCTGGGCCACCGACATCCTGTTCGCCGGGATGATCGGCCGCGGCCTGCCCGCCGGCCCCGACAAGACCCAGGTGGTCGACGGTCTGCGCGAGACCGGGCAGAACGATTTCGCCGACGTGGTCGCCGGCCTGGACGTGGTGCCCGGGGCCGGTGTGGACTTCTCGGCGCTGGCCCGGGTGGTCGCGATCATCCTCGCCCTGTACGTCATCGCCACCGTGATGTCGTGGGCGCAGGCGTATCTGCTCAACACCGTCGTCCAGCACACCGTCTACCGGATGCGACGCCGGGTCGAAGACAAGATCCACCGGCTGCCGCTGAGCTACTTCGACCGCACCCCCCGCGGGGAGGTGCTCAGCCGGATCACCAACGACGTCGACAACATGCAGTCGGTGCTCGGCCAGACCATCAACCAGGTGCTCACCGCGCTGATGACGATCATCGGTGTGCTGGGCATG
Organism: Actinomycetes bacterium; assembly: GCA_021793835.1. Classification (GTDB taxonomy): domain Bacteria; phylum Actinomycetota; class Actinomycetes; order Mycobacteriales; family Mycobacteriaceae; genus Tomitella. The sequence goes on from JAJYRZ010000078.1 coordinate 7,913, forward strand.
ATGCTGTGGATCTCCTGGATGCTGACCCTGGTGACCCTGGTGTCGATCCCGATCGCGATCCTGATCGTCCGGGTGATCTCCAAACGCTCCCGGCCGCTGTTCGCGCAGCAGTGGGCGATCACCGGTGCGCTCAACGCCCACATCGAACAGTCCTTCTCCGGTCACGACCTGGTGCGCGTCTACGGCCACCAGAAGCAGATGGAGGACCAGTTCGGGCAGGTCAACACCGCGCTGGTCAAGGCCAGCTTCGGGGCGCAGTTCCTGTCGGGGCTGATCAACCCGATCATGTCGCTGATCAACAACCTGACCTATGTGGCGCTCGCGGTGCTCGGCGGCCTGCGGATCGCCTCGGGCGCGATGACCCTCGGTGATCTGCAGGCGTTCATCCAGTACTCGCGCCAGTTCTCGCAGCCGATCACCCAGGTGGCCGCGATGGCCAACCGGATGCTGTCGGGCATCGCCTCGGCCGAACGGGTGTACGGGCTGCTCGACGAGCCGGAGATCCCGGTCGAAGAGCCCGCTACGGACGACCGCGCAGCCGCCCGGCTGCGCAACCGCGACTTCTACGGGCAGGTCGAGTTCGCAGACGTGGACTTCCGGTACGTGCCCGAGACCCCGCTGATCGAGCGGCTGGATCTGTTCGTCGCCCCGGGCAAGACGGTCGCGATCGTCGGGCCCACCGGTGCGGGCAAGACGACGTTGGTGAACCTGATCATGCGGTTCTACGACGTCGACGCCGGCGCGCTGTACATCGACGCGATCGATGCGCGCACCATCCCGCGCGAGGTGCTGCGCAGACGGGTGGCGATGGTCCTGCAGGACACCTGGCTGTTCGAGGGGTCGATCTGGGACAACATCGCCTACGGCAACCCGGACGCCGACGATGCGGCGATCTTGGAGGCCGCGCGTGCGACCTTCGTCGACGATTTCGTCGCCCGGCTGCCCGAGGGCTACGACACGGTGGTCCGGCCGGACTCCACGGCGTTGTCGACCGGTCAGCGCCAGCTGATCACCATCGCGCGCGCCTTCGTGGCCGACCCGGCGGTGCTGATCCTCGACGAGGCCACCAGCGCGGTCGACACCCGCACCGAGGTGCTGCTCCAGGACGCGATGGCCGCGCTGCGCCGCGGGCGCACCAGCTTCGTCATCGCCCACCGGCTGTCGACCATCCGGGACGCCGACCACGTGGTGGTGATGGCCGAGGGCCGCATCGTCGAACAGGGCGGGTACGCCGAACTGCTCGCCGCGGGCGGTGCGTTCGCGCAGCTGTACCGGGCGCAGTTCGCCGCGCAGCCGGCCCGATAGGGACGGCAGGGGCCCCAAGCGGCGCCGGGCGGCAGGAAATAGAGGCGGGTGCCGGCCGGGTGGCGGCGGGACCGGTCTAGCCGGAGACGGTCGCGGCCCGGGCCGGGCCGTGGTGCAGGGCCGCGGCGGGGGTGGAGGCGGGGGGCGCGGTGGGCCGGCCGGTGTCGGCGGCGCTGCGCGCGGCCGGTGGGTCGACCGGTGCGGTGTCGGCGGGCGGCTCCGCGGCGCTCTCACTCCCGGTCGTCGTCTCCGCAGCGGTCTGGGGCACGGTCGCACCGGTGACCGGGCACCGCCCGGTCCGCACCGGCACGATCAGCCGGCGTCCGCTCACCGGGTGGGACAGCACCTCCACCGGGTGGGAGTAGACCTCGGAGAGCAGCTGCGGGTCGAGCACGTCCTCGGGCGGGCCGTAGGCGACGGTGCGGCCGTCGCGCAGCACCAGCACCTTGTCGGCGTAGGCGGCGGCCAGACCCAGATCGTGCAGGACCACCACCACGGCGGCGCCGGCCGCGGCGCGGTCGGCCGCGATGCGCATCACCGACTCCTGGTGGTGCAGGTCCAGGGCTGCGGTCGGCTCGTCGAGCATCAGGGTGTGGGTGTCCTGGGCGAGCACCCGGGCCAGTGCGGTGCGGGCCTGCTCGCCGCCCGACAGGGTGGTGAAGGCGCGGTCGGCGAAGCGGGTGACGTCCGCCGCGGCCATCGCCGCGGTGATCCGCTCCTCGTCCTCGGACAGCCGATCGGTGCGCGCCCACGGGGCGCGCCCCATCTCCACGACCTCGCGGACGGTGAAACCGAAACCGAGGTTGTGCTGCTGGGCGAGCACCGCGCGGCGCCGGGCCATCTCCTCGGTGCGCCACTGCGTGACCGGGAGGCCGTCGAGCTCGACCGTGCCGGTCTCGACCGGCAGGTCCCCGGCCAGGGCCGAGAGCAGGGTGGACTTGCCGGCCCCGTTCGGGCCGACCAGGGCGAGCACCTCACCGGCGACGACGTCGATGTCGACGTCGTGGAGCACCTGGCGGCCACCGCGGGTCAGGCCGACACCGCGGGCGTGCAGGGTGACCGCGCCGGCCGGGTGCAGGCGGGGGGCGGCGCCGGCGGCGGCGCGTCGACGACGGGAACCGATCACGACCAACCTCCTTGGGTGCGGCGGGTGCGGTAGAGCAGCCAGAAGAAGAACGGTCCGCCGACGATGGAGGTGAGCATCCCCAGCGGCAGTTCGGCGTTGGACACCAGCGTACGTGCGCCGATGTCGGCGGCGAGCAGGACGACGGCGCCGCCGATCGTGCTGGCCGGGATCAGGGCGCGGTGACCGGGGCCGATGAGCATCCGGAAGGCGTGCGGGACGATCAGGCCGACGAAGGCGATGATGCCGGTGAAGGCGACGCCCGCGGCGACCAGCACCCCGACCACGAGCACGGCCCAGCGGCGCACCGACTCCACGTCCACGCCCAGGTGTCGGGCCGGCCCCTCGCCGAGGGCGAGCAGGTCGAGTTTGCGGGCCAGCAGCTGGGCGCCGACCACGCCGACGGCCATCAGCGGCAGCACCACTCCGATCGCCGACCAGGTGGCGCCGTTGAGCGAGCCGAGCTGCCAGAAGACGATCTGTTCGCGTGCGGCCGGACCCGCGGCGAAGGTCAGGTAGGCCAGCAGTCCGCCGGCCAGGGCGTTGACGGCCACACCGGTGAGGATCACCGTGACCACCTCGGTGCGTCCGTTGGCCCGGGCGAGCGCGTACACCAGCACGGTGGTGCCGAGCCCACCGAGGAAGGCGGCGCCGGCGACCAGCCAGTTCGAGGAGAACGCGCCGCCGAGGATGATCACCGAGGCCGCACCGACGGCCGCGCCGGAGGCCACACCGATCACGCCGGCCTCGGCCAGCGGGTTGGCGAACACCCCCTGCAGCACCGCGCCCGCGCAGCCGAGCGCCGCGCCGACCAGCATCGCCAGCACCACACGCGGGAAACGGGCCTGCCACAGCGCCTCGTCGGCGAACTCGCCGGCCGGCATCGGGCCGATGCCGAACCCGATGCGGTGCATGATCGAGCCGAAGACCTCGGAGATCGGGATCGAGTACTGGCCGATGCTCGCGGCGAACAGCGCGAGCACCACGAGCAGCGCCACCGACACCGAGAGCACCACCAGCGGCGGCACCCGCCGGCGGGCGGGCACCACGGCGCTGGGGTCGGCGCGGCGCCGGCGGCGCTTGAGCCCGGAGAGGGTCACTCTTGCGGTCCGTAGAAGGCGTCGACCAGCGCGCGGATGACCTTGCCGGTGTTGGGGCCGAAGCTCAGCAGTTGCGAGTCCTCCATGTCGACCACCCACCGGTTCTTGCCGGCAGGGGTCTGGGCGATGCCCGGTACCTCGGTGAGCCCGTCGATCCCGTTGATCGATGACAGGCCGTCGGACATCATCAGGATCGCATCGGGCGCGGCGACGATCAGGGCCTCGGAAGTGACCGGGGTGTACTCCTGGGTCAGTCCGGCCGCGGTGCCGGCGTCGATGCCGCCGATCGCCTCGATCAGTGCGTCGGATCCGCCGCCCGGCCCGCCGAGCAGCGAGACCGCGGTGCCGCGCTGGTAGAGGAACGCGATGGTCGGCGGCTCGTCGAGGTCGGGGACCATGTCGATCGCCTCGTCGATCTCGGCCTCGGTGCGCGCGGCCAGCGCGGCGCCGGCGTCCGGCACCCCGAGGGCGTCGGCGACGGCCTGGATCTGCGGTCCGACCGTCTCCACCGTGCGCTCGGGATCGAAGAACACCACCGGGATGCCGGCGGCGCGCAGCTGCATCTGGGCCGCACGCGGCCCCAGCGTGCTGTCGGTGAGCACCACCGTCGGCTCCAGCGCCATGATCGCCTCGGCGTTGAGCGAGTGCCCGCCGGGAGTGACGTTGGGGATGTCGGCGGCCGCGGGGAAATCGGTGGCGATGTCGCGGCCGACCATGTTGTCGCCCAGACCGAGCGCGAACACCGTCTCGCCCAGGGTGCCGTTGCGGTCCACGGCCACGATGCGGCTGGCGTCGGTGATCGTGACCTCTTCGCCGTCGAAGGACTCGACGGTCACCGGCAGCTGCGGGCTCTGCACATCGACGACCGGTTCGGGATCGAGTTGATCGAGCTCTGCGGTCGCCGGACCGTTACCGGCGCTCGCGGCGCCGTCACCGGATCCGGTCGTCGAGGCGCAGGCCGCGGCGGTGGCCAGGCCCAGAGCCAATGCCACCGCCGTCAGCGCGCGCCGGGCGCGCCCGCTCATGCGTCGCCTCGGGCCCGATCGACCTCCGCCGCCAGATCGGCGAACATGTCCCGGTTGAACCGGAAGGCCGCGGCGACCTCGGCGATGAAGCGCTGCTTGCCCGGCTCGTCGAGATCGAGTGCGTCCATGTGGGCGCGGTAGTCGTCCTTGTACGGCTTGGTCTTCGGGATCTGATCGAAGATGTAGAACCGCACACCGTCGGTGTCGTAGCCGTAGGCGCGCTCCATCAGCCGCCGGATGATCTGCCCGCCGGACAGATCGCCCATGTAGCGCAGGTAGTGGTGCGCCACGAAGCCCGGCGACCACTGGCCGGAGATCTCGGTGATGCGGTCGGCGTAGCGCTCGGTGGACGGCAGCGGGGAGATCTTGTCCGCGAAGTCGTCGCCGAGGTGGAAGCGCAGATCCGCCTCGAGCTGGGCCATCCGCAGCAGCTTGTCGTCCAGGAAGGGCGCGGCCACCGGGTCGTCTTCCAGTGCCCGGCCGGCGTCTTCCAGTGCCCGGTAGACGAACCACTGCTGGACCAGCAGTGAGACGTAGGCGCTTTCGGGTAGCGTGCCCTCCAGCAGGTCGGACATGAAGCTCGAACCTTCGGCATCGCTGTGTTCGCCGTCGGTCTCGCGCTTGACCCGAGCTGCGAACCCCTCGACCACATCCGTCTTCGTCGCCATCGAAACCTCGTTCTTCCTGCTCAACAGTGGGGGCCGACCCGGGACTGGGCGGGTGTAGTTTAGGTTAACCTATCCTAGAATCTCACTGCAACGAGGAGTACCGATGACCCGTGTCAAACCGTCCCGTCTGGGCGCCGCCGCGGTGGCCGGCGCGCTCGTCGCCGGCCCGGCGATCCTGCTGGCCACGGGCGCGTCGGCCGAGCCGGACGGCACCGTCGCCATCTCGGTCGACCAGACCCAGGACCTGGCGGACGGGCAGACCGTGACGGTGACCAGCTCCGATGCCGACCCGGACGCGGGCTACTACCTCGCGGTCTGTGAGGTCGGCACCGAGGACGTGCTGGAGAACTGCATCAGCGGACCGCCCGAGGCGATGACCGCTGTGTGGGTGTCGAACCAGACC
>JAJYRZ010000079.1 GCA_021793835.1 Actinomycetes bacterium
ATGAAGATCGAGGCCGGCGTTGACTGGGACGCGGTGGTCGCCGCGGCGGTGGAGGCCGGGCTGGGCGGCATCGAGTGCCTGTCCGGGATCCCCGGGTCGGCCGGGGCCACCCCGGTGCAGAACGTCGGCGCCTACGGGGTGGAGATCGCCGATGTGCTGCGCCGGGTCGAGCTGCTCGACCGCCGGACCGGCGAGGTGACCTGGGTCGAACCGAAGGAGTTGGGGCTGGGCTACCGCACCAGTGTCTTGAAGCGCCGGTCGGACCGGCTGGTGCTGCGCATCGAACTGCAGCTGACCGGTGACGGGCTGTCCGCCCCGATCCGTTACGGCGAACTGGCCTCCCGTCTGGGCGCGGCCGAAGACCAGCGTCGCCCCGTCGCCGAGGTGCGCGAGGCGGTGCTCGCACTGCGCGCGGGCAAGGGCATGGTGCTCGGGCTGACCGACGAGGGCGGCGGGCCGGACCACGACACCTGGAGTGCCGGTTCGTTCTTCACCAACCCGCTGGTGCCCGACGACGCGCTGCCACGGATCCTCGGTCGGATCGCCGACCACGTCGGCACGGACGCGCGGGTGCCGCAGTATCCGGGCGGGCGCGGCAAGACCAAGCTGTCGGCCGGCTGGCTGATCGAACGCGCCGGCTACACCCGCGGCTACCCGGACGCGGAGGCGCCGGCGCGGTTGTCGACCAAGCACACCCTGGCCCTGACCAACAGGGGCCGGGCCACCACTGCAGACCTGCTGGAACTCGCCCGCGAGGTGCGCGACGGGGTGTTCGAGCGCTTCGGCGTGCAGCTGACCCCCGAACCGGTGCTCATCGGCTGCGACCTGTAGCGGGACGGGGCCGGGCGGCCCTGTCGAGGTCGGCGATTTCCTCTCGGGGCTCTTCCCGGCCCGGCTACCCTGCGCAGTCACACGGACCCCGGTGGCGGGGTCGGGGAGGGGAGCGGTATGGCTGTGCGGCATCGGATCAGGTCGGCGGCGGCGGTGGTCGCCGCATTGGCACTGGCGCTGTCGGCGGGCGGTGTGGCGGATGCCGAGCCGTTGCCGGTGCCGACGAACTTCTTCGACGGGGTGGTCCAGGAGAATCTGCATCCCGGCGGATCGCTGCCCGGATCGAACGACTTCGACTGCGTGCCGAGCCCGGAACATCCGAATCCGGTGATCCTGCTGCACGACCTGGGCGCGACCCGGCAGTCGAACTGGGCGGTGTACGTCCCGGCGCTGAAGAACGAGGGCTACTGCGTGTTCGCCCTGACCTACGGAGTGGATCCGGCGCTGACCATGCCCGGCGGGGTGCAGATGGGCGGATTCACCACGATGGAGCCGGCCGCCGAGGAGCTCGCCGGGTTCGTCGACCGGGTGCGCGCCGAGACCGGCGCGCAGCAGGTCGATCTGGTCGGTCACGGTTCCGGCGGGATGGTCGCCGCCTACTACACCGCGGTCCTCGGCGGGGCGGAACACGTGGGCACCCAGGTCACGCTCAGCCCCGTGCTGGGCGGCATCGATGCGGAGCTGCCGGTGGCGGTGGAGCCCGAGGACGTGATCTTCCCGCCGTGGCTGCAGTACCTGCGCGGCTCCGACTTCATGACCGCGCTGCACGCGGCCGGGCCCTATGCGCCGGGCGTGCGGTACGTCAACATCTCCACCCGCTACATGCAGGACTACCTCGGCCATCCGCCGGAAGGGGAGGACGTCACCAACATCGTCGTCCAGGACGGCTGCGAGACCGACTACTCCGAGCAGGACGCGCTCGGCGCCTCACCGCGGGCGCTCGCGCTGACGAAGAACGCCCTCGATCCGGCCCACCCGCAGCCCGTGCCCTGCGGGACGATCCTGCCCGGTACGGGCACCATGCTCGACTGACGTCCGCCCGGGCGCAGTGGGCCCGGGCGGCGGCGACGGTCAGTTGCTGCGGTGCACCCGGCCGTCCGGGGTCTGATCGCGCGGGCGCACCACCACGGTGTCGATGTCCACGTGCGGCGGGCGGGTGGCCACGAACTCGACGATCTCGGCCACGTCCTGGGCCACCAGCGGGGTCGCGCCGGCGTAGACCGCATCGGCGCGGGCGTCGTCGCCGTCGAAGCGCACGTTGGAGAACTCGGTCTCGGTCATCCCCGGCGCCACCTCGGTCAGCCGCACCGGCTCACCCAGCAGCTCCCCGCGCAGGGTGCGGTGCAGCACCCCCTGGGCGTGCTTGGCCGAGGTGTAGCCGGCGCCGCCGTCATAGGTGCCCAGCGCCGCGACCGAGGTGATGGTGACGATCAACCCGTCGCCGGAATCGATCAACCGGTCCAGCAGGGCGCGAGTGACGTGCAAGGTGCCGAGCACGTTGGTCTCCCACATCCACCGCCACCGCTCGATGTCGGCGTCTGCGACCCGGTCCAGGCCCTTCGCCCCGCCCGCGTTGTTGACCAGCACGTCCACCGGTCCGCACGCCGCGGCGAAGGCCGCCACCGAATCGGTATCGGTCACATCGAGCACGTGGGCGCGGGCCGCCGGCCCGATCTCGGCGGCGATCCGTTCGATCCGCTCGAGGCGCCGGGCGCCGAGCACCACGTCGAAACCGGCGGCGGCCAGGGTGCGTGCACACGCCTCCCCGATACCCGAACTCGCCCCGGTGATCACTGCCGTCTTCGCGTGTCTGTCGGTAGCCATGGACCGAGGTTAACGCCCGATCGCCGGAGCCGGGGCGGTGACCGGCACCGCCGGGGTGGTCACGGCGATGGTGGCCCGCGCGGTGACAGGCCTACCCTGGGGTCATGACCGACAACGGGGCGCGGATGCGCGAGGCGCGCGGCGCCGGCGGGGCACGCATCGTCTACCGGGTCGCGGGACCGCCCGCGGCCCGCCCGCTGCTGCTCGTGCACGGCTGGGCGCAGTCCGGCCGCTGCTGGGACGCGGCCGTTACCGCAGGGCTGGCCGACAGCCACCGGGTGATCGCCGTGGACCTGCGCGGGCACGGCGACTCCGACGCGCCCGCCGCCGGGTACGACGACCCGGCCGCGTGGGCCGGCGATCTGCGCGCGGTGCTCGCGGCCGAATCGATCGGCCCCGGTGCCGGTGCGGTACTGGTCGGCTGGTCCTACGGCGGACTGGTGTGCGCCGACCTGCTGGCGTCTGACCCCGATCCGGTGGCCGACGGCACCGTCGCCGCCCTGGTGCTGGTCGGTGCGATCACCGCGCTCGGCCGGGGCCGGGCCGGCGGCCGGGTCGGGCCGGCGATGCGCGCCGCGCTGCCCGCCGCGCTGTCGGCCGATCCGGCCGAAGCCGTCCCCGCACTCACCGGCTTCATCGACTCGTTTCACGCCGACGGCGCACAGGCCCAGGCACTGCTGGGCACGGCGCTGGCGACCCCGCCGCGGGTGCGCGCGGCCCTGTTCGCCCGCGAGACCGATCACGACGAGCTGCTGGCCGCCCTGTCGATCCCTGCGCTGATCGTGCACGCCGGCGACGACGAGGTCGTCGACCCGTCCGCCGGGGCGCACGCCGCCGCACTGATACCCGGCGCGCACAGGCCCGACTGGCCCACCGGCGGACACGCCCCGTTCATCGCCGACCCGGACCGGTTCGTCGCCGCACTCACCGGCTTCCTCGCCGACCTGCCCGTACGGGAGGCACACCATGGTTGACCACGCCCCGTCCGACGCCGCGGGCCTGGACCTGCCGCGGCGGATCGCCGTTCTGTCCCTGCACACCTCGCCGCTGAACCAGCCCGGCACCGGCGACGCCGGCGGGATGAACGTCTACGTGCTGCAGACCTCCCTCGAGCTCGCGCGCCGAGGGGTCGAGGTGGAGATCTTCACCCGCGCCACCTCCTCGGCCGCCCCGCCGCTGATCCGCGCGGCCGACGGTGTGCTGGTGCACAACGTCGAAGCCGGCCCGTACGAGGGGCTCGACAAGCACGACCTGCCCACCCAGCTGTGCGCGTTCACCGCCGGGGTGCTGCGCGCCGAGGCCCAGCATCCGCCCGGCCACTTCGACCTGGTGCACTCGCACTACTGGCTGTCCGGCCAGGTCGGCTGGCTGGCCCGGGACCGCTGGGCGGTGCCGCTGGTGCACACCGCACACACCCTGGCGGCGGTGAAGAACACCAACCTGGCGGCCGGGGACACCCCCGAGCCGCTGTCCCGGCAGATCGGCGAACAGCAGGTGGTCGCCGAGGCCGACCGGCTGGTGGCCAACACCGCCGACGAACGCGACCAGCTGGTCGGGGTCTACGGCGCGGACCCGGCCGCGGTCGACGTCGTCGCCCCCGGTGCGGACCTGAGCCTGTACCGGCCCGGGGACCGGGCGAAGGCCCGCACCCGCCTCGGGCTGGACCCGACCGCGCCGCTGATCGCCTTCGTCGGCCGCATCCAGCCGCTCAAGGCCCCCGACGTGCTGGTGCGCGCCCTGGCCGAGATGGTGCGCCGTGACCCGACCTCGAAGGTGCGGGCGGTGATCGTGGGCGGGCCGTCCGGCAGCGGACGCGACCGGCCCACCGCGCTGATCGACCTGGCCACCGCCCTCGGGGTCGCCGACCGCATCACCTTCCTGCCGCCGCAGCCGCCGGAGGAACTGGTGGCGGTGTACCGGGCCGCCGACCTGGTCGCGGTGCCGAGCTACTCCGAGTCCTTCGGGCTGGTCGCCGTCGAGGCGCAGGCCGCGGGCACCCCGGTCGTCGCCGCGAAGGTGGGCGGACTGGGTGTGGCGGTCGACCACGACCGCACCGGACTGCTGGTGGACGGGCACCGCATCGACGACTGGGCCGCCGCGCTCGGCGGACTGATCGCCGCGCCGGGGCGCCGGGCCGCGATGGCCGCGGCCGCCCCGCGCCATGCCGCCGGGTTCTCCTGGTCGCGCACCGCCGACGCCCTGCTGGGCAGCTACCGCCGAGCCATCACCGACCGGCGCGCCGCCGCCCACCGGGCCGCCGGGATCCCGGCCCCGGCCGCCGCGCCCGCCGACATCGAACCGACCCCCGTGCAGCGACCCAGAAGCGAGGCCAGGACATGACCGACGGTGCCGCAGGCGAGACCGACCCGCAGACCCGGGCGCTGGCCCTGCTCGAAGACGCCCTGGCCGACATGGGGCTGGAACCGTCCCGGCCGGGCGGGCCGAACCTGGTGGTCGAACTGCCCGGGGAGCGCAAGCTCAAGACCAGCTGCCTGCTCACCGCCGGCCGCCACGGGGTGCGGGTGGAGGCGTTCGTGTGCCGCCGCCCCGACGAGGACCACCTGGGCGTCTACCGCTACCTGCTCTCGCGCAACCGCCGGCTCTACGGGGTGGCCTACACCGTCGACCGGATCGGCGACATCTACCTGGTCGGCCGGATCTCCCACGACGCGCTCTCGGCCGTGGAGGTCGACCGGGTGCTCGGCCAGGTGCTCGAGGCCGCGGACGGGGACTTCAACACCCTGCTCGAGATCGGTTTCCACAGCTCGATCCGGCGCGAGTGGCGCTGGCGCACCGTGCGCGGCGAACCGCTGCGCAACCTCGACGCCTTCCTGCACCTGATCACCGACGAGGACCGGGACGCGGCCGCCCGCGGCCAGGTGCGCCTGGAGGGCGAGACCGACACCGCCGACCCCTTCGACCACCGCGCCCCCGCCCCCGCGGACGGGCCGGACGGGCCGGAACCGGGGTCCGCCGACACCGCCGACGGTGACCGGGGATAATGGATCCCATGACTATCGGAACCCTGGTGCTGCTCCGCCACGGCGAGAGCGACTGGAACGCGAAGAACCTGTTCACCGGCTGGGTGGACGTGCCGCTGACCGAGAAGGGGCGCGCCGAGGCCGTGCGCGGCGGCGAGCTACTCGCCGAGCACGACGTGCTGCCCGACGTGCTCTACACCTCGCTGCTCAAGCGCGCCATCATCACCGCGAACATCGCGCTGGAGACCGCCGACCGCTCCTGGATCCCGGTCGTGCGCGACTGGCGCATCAACGAGCGCCACTACGGCGACCTACAGGGCAAGGACAAGGCGCAGGTCAAGGCCGAGTACGGCGACGATCAGTTCATGGCCTGGCGACGCAGCTACGACACCCCGCCGCCGGCGATCGAGGCCGGCTCGGAGTTCGACCAGTCGAACGACCCGCGCTACGCGGGCGTCGAGGTGCCGGGCGCGGAGTGCCTGCAGGACGTGGTCGAGCGGTTCATCCCGTACTTCCGTGAGCAGATCGAGCCCGAGCTGCGCGCGGGGCGCAACGTGCTGCTGGCCGCGCACGGCAACACCCTGCGCGCGATGGTGATGTACCTCGACGACGTCTCCCGGGAGGAGATCGTCGGGGTGAACATCCCCACCGGCATCCCGCTGCGCTACGACCTGAAGGTCGACGGCGACCGGCTGCGTCCGGTCACCCCGGGCGGCCAGTACCTCGATCCGGATGCGGCCGCGGCCGGCGCGGCGGCCGTCGCCGGGCAGGGCAAGTAGGGGCGGGCGACAGGCGCGGATGGACACAGGTGTGAACCGGGGACGCCGACGATGCTGATCGGAGTGCTGATCGGCGCGGCGGTCGGCGTGATCGTCGGGGCGGGTGGTGCGGCCACGCTGCGTCACCGCACCGACGTCGCCGCCCGCCGGGGCGGCACCAGCCGGGCCGGACTGTTCGAAGCGGTGATCAACGATTCGCCCACCGGCATCGCGGTCGTCGACGCCGAACGCGAGATCGTGCTGCACAACCGGCGCGCCGAGGAGTTCACCCTGGTCCGGGACGACCGGCTCGACGACCGAGGCCGGGCGGCCGCCCGCAAGGCGCTGCGCGACTCACGCCCGGTCGACTTCGATCTGGTGCCCGAGGACTCGGACCGCGGCCGGTCGATGTCGGTGCGCGGCCAGGCCCGCCCGCTCGAGGCCGGCACCCGCCGCTACGCCGTGCTGTTCGTCGACGACGACTCGGAGATCGTGCGGGTGGAATCGGCGCGACGGGACTTCGTGGCCAACGTCTCCCACGAACTCAAGACCCCGGTCGGGGCGATGGGCCTGTTGGCCGAGGCCCTGCTCGAATCGGCCGACGACCCGGAGATCGTGCGCCACTTCGGCGAGAAGGTGCTCAGCGAATCGAGCAGGCTCGGCGCGATGGTCACCGAACTGATCGCCCTGTCCCGCCTGCAGGGCGCTGAGAAGCTGCCAAACCTCGAGGTCGTGCGCGTCGACGAGGTCGTCGCCGAGGCACTGAGCAACGCGGCGCTGACCGCGGCGACCAACGACACCGAGATCACCACCGACGCCGATTCGGGGCTGGAGGTGCTCGGTGATCGGATGCTGCTGGTCACCGCGCTGACCAACCTGATCTCCAATGCGGTCAACTACTCCCCGCAGGGCACACCGGTCGCGGTGCGCCGTGAACTGCGGCGCGGAATGGTGCAGATCTCGGTGACCGACCGGGGCATCGGCATCGCCCCCAAATACCAGCAGCGGGTCTTCGAGCGGTTCTACCGCGTCGACAAGGCCCGCTCACGTGCCACCGGCGGCACCGGGCTCGGCCTGGCGATCGTCAAGCACGTGGCCATCAACCACAACGGACGGATCCGTCTGTGGTCCCGCCAGGGCGAGGGTTCGACCTTCACCCTGGAGATCCCCGTCCACCGATCCGGTGACCACGCGGTCACCGCCAAGACCCAGCCGGCGGACGGCGCGCCCCGCGCCGCCACCGCCGGTGCCCCTGACAGGAAGGACGACCCTCGGTGACCCGTGTGCTGATCGTGGAGGACGAGCCCTCGTTGGCCGAGCCGCTCGCGTTCCTGCTGCGCAAGGAAGGGTTCGAGGTCGACATCAGCGAGGACGGACCGTCCGCGCTCGACCATTTCGAGACCGTCGGAGCCGACATCGTGCTGCTCGACCTGATGCTGCCCGGGCTGAGCGGGACCGAGGTGTGCAAGCAGCTGCGCCAGAAGTCCTCGGTGCCGGTGATCATGGTGACCGCGCGCGACAGTGAGATCGACAAGGTGGTCGGCCTGGAGATCGGCGCCGACGACTACGTCACCAAGCCCTATTCGGCGCGCGAACTCATCGCCCGGATCCGCGCGGTGCTCCGTCGCGGCGGCGAGGCCGACGAGACCGAGGAGCTCGACGCGGTGCTCGCGGCCGGGCCGGTGCGCATGGACGTCGAGCGCCACGTGGTCACCGTCGGCGGCGACGAGGTCACCATGCCGCTCAAAGAGTTCGAACTGCTCGAGTTCCTGCTGCGCAACGCCGGCCGGGTGCTCACCCGCCAGCAGCTGATCGAACGGGTGTGGGGCGCGGACTACGTCGGCGACACCAAGACGCTCGACGTGCACGTCAAACGGCTGCGCGCGAAGGTCGAACAGGACCCGGGCAAGCCCAAGCACCTGGTGACCGTGCGGGGACTGGGCTACAAGATCGAGGACTGACACCCCGGCCGCCGCCCGCCCAGCGCCCGCTCCGGGTACGGGCAGTGTGTGGGCGGGACGTCAGTCGTCGCCGGGTGCGGCCTCGCCGGCCTCTTCGGCGTGCCGGTGGGCCGCGGTGGTGGCGGGGTGTTCGGCGACCAGCCCGAGCTGTTCGCGGTGCGCGCACAGCCGGGCGAGCTCGGCGTAGTTCTCGGCACCGAGCATCCCGGTCAGCTCCGGTGCGTAACTGCGCCACACCGGGCGCGGACCGATGTGTGCGGCCGGATCGCCGGTGCAGTACCAGTCGAAGTCCTCACCGCCCTCGCCCCAGCCGCGCCGGTCGTATTCGCCGATCACCGTCACCGTGATCTCGACCCCGTCCGGGCGCTCGACGTTTTCGTAGGTGCGCCGGATCGGCAGCTGCCAGCACACGTCCGGCTTGACCTCCATCGGCAACCGGCCGGTGCGCAGCGCCATCCGGTGCAGCGCGCACCCGGTGCCGCCGGCGAACCCGGGACGGTTCAGAAAGATGCACGCCCCGTCGTGGCGCCGGGTGCGCAGCGCCGGCTCGTCGTCGAGCTCGTCGTCTTCGAGGTAGTCATCGCCGGCCAGGGCGCGGAACTGCCAGTCGGCGTCGGTCAGCTCGGCCACGGCCGCGGCCAGCCGATCCCGATCGTCGCCGTCGGACAGGAAGGCGCCGTGCGTGCAGCAGCCGTCGTCGGGCCGATCGGCGAGGATGCCCTGGCAGGCGGAGGTGCCGAAGACACACGTCCACCGCGACAGCAGCCAGGTCATGTCGACCCGGATCAGATCGCCCGGCTCGTCACGGTCGGGGAACTCGACCCATTCGCGCGGGAAATCCGGGGCCACCTCGGAGCCCGGCGGGGTGGTCGATGCGGGGCCGTTAGAACTAGTGCTCACATCTACGACGGTAGACCGATAGGTTGGGCTTGTGCGTCTGGGAGTGCTTGATGTCGGCAGCAACACCGTCCATCTGGCGGTCATCGACGCCCATCGGGGCGGGCATCCCACCCCCATGAGCGACCGTAAGACCACGCTGCGGCTGTCCGAACACATCGGCGCCGACGGGGACCTGGACGCGGGCGCGGCCGATGCGCTGGTGCGGATCGTCGGCGAGTACGCCGAGTTCGCGCGCACGGCCGGCTGCGGGGAACTGATGTCGTTCGCCACCTCCGCGGTGCGCGATGCGGGCAACGGCGACCAGGTGCTGGCCCGGGTACGGCGCGAGACCGGGGTGGTGCTCGACGTGCTCGACGGGGTCGACGAGGCGCGGCTGACCTTCCTGGCGGTGCGCCGCTGGTTCGGCTGGAGCGCGGGACGGATATTAGGACTCGACATCGGCGGCGGATCGCTGGAGCTGTGCAACGGGCTCGACGAGGATCCGGAGCTCGCGTTCTCGCTGCAACTCGGGGCCGGCCGGCTCACCCGCGACTGGCTGGCCGGTGAGGATCCGCCTCGCCGTGCACGCATCGACGAACTGCGCGAGTATTTGGATGAGGAACTGGCGGCGCCGGCCAAGGCGCTGCGCCGTGCCGGAACCGCCGATCTGGCGGTCGCGTCGTCGAAGACCTTCCGTATGCTGGCACGGCTGGCAGGTGCGGCCCCGTCCAACGCAGGACCGCGGGTGCCGCGCCGGCTGACCGCGGACGGGCTCCGTCAGGTCATCGCCTTCATCACCCGGATGACGGCGGCGGACCGGGCGGAACTGGGCGGGGTCAGCGCCGAACGGTCGACGCAGGTGGTGGCGGGGGCACTCGTCGCCGACGCGGCGATGCGGGCACTGCGGCTCGACGAGGTGCGGATCAGCCCGTGGGCACTGCGGGAGGGTTTGATCCTGCGACGGCTGGACACGGAGATGGGTGGCGAATTGTTGGTGGGAACGCGATGACGGACAAGCCGAACAGCGGTGACGATCAGACGGTGACCGTCGCCGAGTTGATGGCGCGCTACGGGGTCGAACCCCCGGCGAAGGGACGGGCGCACCGGCGCCGGGCCCGCGCCGGCGGAGTCTCGGTGGCCGAGCTCACCGGTGAGATCCCCGCGCTGACCCCGGAGACCCTGGCCGCACACGCCGAGGCCGAAGCCGAGGCGGCGGACGCCGAGGCCGCCGATGCCGCAGACGCTGCGGCGCAGCACGCCCCGGAGACCGACACCGATGCCGAGGTCGCGGAGTCCGCAGACACCGGCGTTGCCGATACGGACCCCGTCGAGGCAGAGCCCGGCGACGACGTCGTCGCCGCGGACACCGAGGACGCCGTCGCCGACGAGCCCGCGCCCGCCGAGAGCCCAGACTCAGGCCCGGCCGACGAGGTCGATTCCGCCGCCACCGCGGTCTTCGACGCCGCGGCCGATCACGGGCCCGCAGACCGGGACGAGGACGCGTCGACCGATGCGGCCACCGCCACCGCGGCCCTGCCGGTGTCCGAGACGCCGACCGACCGCGTCGACGACGACACGGCCGCCCACGACCCGTGGCGCCGCCCGTCCGGGCCCGTCACCGTCATCCCGCCGATCGCGCAGGACTTCGACGACCGCTGGCCCGACGAACCCGCCGCGGACACCGCAGAGGCGGAGCAGGCCGCGTTCGCCGAGCCCGTCGAGGGCCCGGCCGAGGCGCCGGTATCCCACGATGAGGAGTCGGCCGCGGAGCAGGCGACGCGTCCGTCGTTCGGGTCCGCGCTGCGCCAGTGGTTCGGCCTGGCCGCGCAGACCGTGCTCGGCGTGGTCGTCGGCGCCGCGGTGTTCCTGGGCTTCATCCGGCTGTGGGACGTGCTGCCGTACGTCGCACTGGTGCTGGCGGTGCTGGTCATCCTGGCGATGGCCGCGGTGGTGCGGATCCTGCGCAAGACCGACGATTCGGTGAGCATCCTGCTCGCGGTCGTGGTCGGCGTGATCGTCACCATCGGACCCCTGGTGTTCGTACTGTCGAGTCCATGACCGCGGCCGAGCCCGTGAGCGGGCGCTACCGCGGGCCGGCCGTCCCGATCGGGCTGTCCACGGCCTCGGTGTATCCGCAGACCGCCGAAAGCGCCTTCCGCTACGCCGCCGACCTGGGCTTCGACGGGGTCGAACTGATGGTGTGGGCCGAGCAGGTCAGCCAGAGCGCCCGGGCGATCAACACCCTGATCGAGCGCTACCAGGTGCCGGTGCAGGCCGTGCACGCCCCGTGCCTGCTGATCACCCAGCGGGTGTGGGGCGACGACCCGGTGCGTCGGCTGGACAAGGCCGTGCACATGGCGCGGCGCATCGGCGCGACCACCGTGGTGGTGCATCCGCCGTTCCGTTGGCAGCGCCGCTACGCGCGCGGCTTCGCCGAGCAGGTCACCCGGCTCGAGGACACCACCGGGATCATGGTCGCGGTGGAGAACATGTATCCGATGCGTGCCGACCGCTTCTTCGGTCGCCGTGAGGGCTCGGTGGCCCGCCTGACCCGCCGCGGCGGGGGACCGGGGGTGGCCGTCTCCCCGTTCTGGCCGGGCATCGACCCGACCGCGGCCGGGCATCGGCACTACACCCTGGACACCTCGCACACCTCGACCGCCGGGATGGACCCGCTGGCCCTGGCCGACCGCATGGGCTCGGGGCTGGTGCACGTGCACCTGGCCGACGGGCGCGGGGCGTCGGTCGACGAGCATCTGCTGCCCGGACACGGCGATCAGCCGCTGGTCGAGCTGTGCAACCGGCTGGCCGACACCGGCTACCGCGGCCAGGTGGTGTTGGAGGTCAACACCCAGGAGGCGCGCACCGAGGACGAGCGGGCGGCGATGCTCGCCGAATCGCTGGCCTTCGCCCGCACGCATCTGCGCCGCCGCACCGCCGGCCGGTAGATCGACACCTGGCCGCGGCCCGATCGGCGGCGTGGCACAGTGGACCCATGACGAGGATCGCGTTGATCGGCGGAGGCCGGATCGGTGAAGCGCTGCTGGCCGGACTGCTCAGCACCGGAGACCGCAAACCCCGTGACCTGGTGGTGGTGGAGAAGAACGCGGCCCGGACCTCCGAGCTGACCTCCACCTACGGGGTGTGGGTGACCAAGGATCTGCACGAGGCGCTCGAGGGCGTGTCGATGGCGGTCATCGCGGTCAAACCGGTCGACGTGCCCGGGGTGCTCACCGCGATCGCGGAGCTGAACAACCAGGACGATTCGGCCGACAGCGCCGACACGGTCGTGGTCTCGCTGGCGGCCGGCATCTCCACCGCCACGATGGAGCGGCTGCTGTCGGCCGGCACCCCGGTGGTGCGGGTGATGCCCAACACCCCGATGCTGGTCGGCAAGGGCGCCAGCGCGGTGTGTGCCGGCCGCTACGCCACCGAGGCGCACCTGGAGGCGGTCGAACAGATCCTGGGGGCGATGGGCGTGGTGCGCCGGGTGCCCGAGACCCAGATGGACGCGGTCACCGCGGTCTCCGGTTCCGGACCGGCGTATGTGTTCCTGGCCATCGAGGCGATGATCGACTCGGGCGTGGCCCTGGGGCTGACCCGGGAGGTCGCCTCCGATCTGGCGGTGCAGACCTTCTTCGGCTCGGCGGCGATGGTCGCCGAATCCGGGCACTCGCCCGCCGAACTGCGCGCCGCGGTCACCTCCCCGGCCGGTACGACGGCCGCCGGGGTGCGGGTGCTCGAGCGGATGGGCGTGCGTTCGGCCTTCTACGAGGCGATGGCCGCGGTGGTCCAGCGGGCCGGTGACCTGGGGGCGGGCGCCGCCGACGACTGATCCGGGCGCGCGCCGGCGGGCGGTCGGGGACGGCTACTTGACCACTCCCGTCGCTATTGCCCCCCGGTTACCGATAGGCTCGGGACCAAGCACGCCCGTGTCGAAGTCCGCCGGAGGGGAAGCCGGCGGCGCGATGTGTGCTCGAGGAAGTGGATCAATGGCGTCTTCGGACAAAATGGAGGGTACCCAGTTCTTCACCGTCGCCGAGGTTGCAGCCCTCATGCGCGTGTCGAAGATGACGGTCTATCGGCTGTTGCACAGCGGTGAGATGCCGTCGGTGCGGGTCGGTCGATCGTTCCGGGTGCCGGCCAAGGCCGTGCACGACTATCTGGACGGCGCGTATTACGACGTCGGCTGAGTCCGGGCCGGCCTCAGGCGGTGCGGCACCGGTGTCGCAGCGCCTGCCACTGCGGCGGTAGAATCCGCGGTGGTCGTGTCTTCGCGGGCGACGCCGCCCCGA
>JAJYRZ010000080.1 GCA_021793835.1 Actinomycetes bacterium
GATCTGAGAACACACTCATGGGTCCACAGGGTAATGATCGGTGCGCGGGCGTGTCGGTCGGCGGCTCGGGGCGCACCCCGGCCTAGCCTTGCCGATCGTGACCGACATGTACTCCGGCGACATCTTCGCCGGCCACGCCCGCCGCCGTCCCCGCCCGATCCCCGAGGTCGCGGGAGACACCGGACTGGTGGTCGAGGACGCGGCCGACGGCTTCACCGGCGCGATCGTCGGCTGGGAGAAGGCGGCGGCCGGAGACGTGGTGCGCCTCGAGGACCGCCGCGGCGCCACCCGGGTGTTCGTCGCCCGCCGCGGCGCCTTTCTGATCGACGGCGAACCGGTGACCCTGACCCGGCCGGTCGCGGCCCCGCGCGGCCCGCGCCGCTCGGCCTCCGGATCGGTGAAGGTCGAGGGTCTGCGGGCGCGCACCGCCCGGGCCGCACGCATCTGGGTCGAGGGCGTGCACGATGCGGCCCTGGTCGAACGGGTGTGGGGCCACGACCTGCGGGTCGAAGGGGTGGTCGTCGAATTCATCGAGGGCCTGGACAACCTGCCCGAGCGCCTGGCCGAATTCGCGCCCGGACCGGGCCGGCGGGTCGGGGTGCTCGCCGACCATCTGGTGGCCGGTTCGAAGGAGGACCGACTCACCCGCGGACTCGGCCCGCACGTGCTGGTGACCGGCCATCCCTACATCGACGTGTGGGAGGCGGTGCGTCCGGCCGCGGTCGGCATCGACGCCTGGCCGACCGTTCCGCGCGGGGAGGACTGGAAGACCGGGGTGTGTGCGCGGCTCGGCTGGGGTGCGCCGATCGACGGTTGGCGACGGGTGGAGGCCGCGGTGTCGAGCTTCCGCGACCTGGAGCCGTCGCTGATCGGGGCGGTGGAGCGGCTGATCGATTTCGTCACCGAACCGGAGTGAGCGCTCCCGGCACGGCCCGGCCCGGTGTGGTTTCATGGAGTCATGGCGGCGCTGCTGTGGTTCATCGGAGCCGTGGCCCTTGCTGCCGCTGAGGCCCTGGTCGGGGACTTCTTCCTGCTGATGCTCGCGGGCGGGGCCCTGGGGGCCGCCGGTTTCTCCGCGCTGACCGACCTGCCGGTCTGGGCCGATGCGCTGGTGTTCGCGGGCCTGTCGGTGGGGCTGGTGGTGGGAGTGCGGCCGATGCTGCTGCGCCGCTACCGCTCCGGTCCGGTCGTGCCCACCGGGGTCGAGGCGCTGACCGGGGCGCACGGGACCGTGATCGAACCGGTCTCCGGTCAGGCCGGGCTGATCCGGCTCGAGGGCCAGCTGTGGACCGCGCGCACGGTCGACCCCGATCTGCATATCGATACCGGCACGACCGTGTCGGTGATCCGCATCGACGGCGCGACCGCCGTCGTCATCGAGGGAGTGTGATGGAAGCAGCGCTGATCGTGGTGATCGTGCTCATCGTCTTGGCGGTGATCGTGGTCGCCAAGTCGGTGATCCTGGTCCCGCAGGCCGAGGCCGCGGTGATCGAGCGGCTGGGCCGCTACGCCCGCACGGTGACCGGACAGTTGACGGTGATCGTCCCGTTCGTCGACCGGGTGCGCGAACGGGTGGACCTGCGCGAGCGGGTCGTGTCCTTCCCCCCGCAGGCGGTGATCACCGAGGACAACCTGACCCTGGCCATCGACACGGTGGTGTACTTCCAGGTCACCAACCCGCAGGCCGTGGTGTACGAGATCAACAACTACATCGTCGGCGTCGAGCAGTTGACCACCACCACGCTGCGCAACGTGGTCGGCGGGATGACGCTGGAGGAGACGCTGACCTCGCGCGAGCCGATCAACAACCAGCTGCGCGGGGTGCTCGACGAGGCGACCGGCCGCTGGGGGCTGCGGGTGGCCCGGGTCGAGCTCAAGAGCATCGATCCGCCGCCGTCGATCCAGGAGTCGATGGAGAAGCAGATGAAGGCCGACCGCGAGAAGCGGGCGATGATCCTCACCGCCGAGGGCCGGCGCGAATCCGACATCACCACCGCCGAGGGCACCAAGCAGGCGCAGATCCTCGCGGCCGAGGGCGCCAAGCAGGCCGCGATCCTCGCCGCCGAGGCCGAGCGCCAGTCGGCGATCCTGTCCGCCGAGGGCGAGCGGGCCGCGTCCTATCTGCGCGCCCAGGGTGAGGCCAAGTCGATCGAGAAGCGCTTCGCCGCGATCAAGCGCGCCAAGCCGACCCCGGAGTTGCTGGCCTACCAGTACCTGGAGACCCTGCCGGAGATGGGCAGGGGCGAGGGCAACACCATGTGGGTGGTGCCGAGCGAGTTCGGGGAGGCGCTGCAGGGCTTCGCCCGGAAGTTCGGCGAGATGGAGCAGGACGGGTCGCTGCGTTACGTGCCCGACCAGAACGTGTCCGTGCCCGACGAGGCTGACGACAGCGACGAGGTCGCCGACTGGTTCGCCGATCGCACCGACCCGAAGATCGCCGAGGCCGTCGCCCGGGCCGAGCAGGTCGCCCGCGGCACGTCCGACACCCCGTCGGCGGCCGCCCCGCGCTCAGCGCTGGGCGGCGACCCGCAGTAGGCGCTCCGCCAGCCGCCGGCCGGCCAGTTCGCTCTGCCAGCCGGCGGCCCGCAGGCGCTGCGACATCGCCTGTCGGGTGATCCCGAGCACGGCGGCCGCCTCGGTCTGCGAACCGAGCCGGTCCATCAGTCCCACGGCCGTGTGGCCGGGGACCGAGCGTCGGGTGACGATCGCCCCGGTGAGCTGCAGCGCGCTCTGGGCGTCGAGCAGCGCGGCCTGCCGGTGTGCCGGGCCGTCGACGATGATCGGCACCGGCGCGGTGCGGGTGCGCGACCACGCGCGCGTCGCGGCCGCGGCCCCGGGGCTGTCCTCGGCGCCGTCGGCCTGTTCGTCGCCGGCGATGCCGATCCCGAGCCCCAGGTGACCGCGGCGCATCAGGTCCATCGCCAGGGCGACGACGAACCGTTCGCTGTCGGTGGCCGCAGCGAGCGTGCCGTCGGGTCGGGTGCGCAGATCGCCCTGCCAGGGGCCGCGTTCCAACTCGGCGGCCAGCGTGGACAGTGCCGCCGGATCGGCGCCGGATCCCGTGCGGCCGATCGCCACCGCATACAGGCCGGTCATCGGATCCTCCGCGCCGGGCGGGGCGGCAGCGGCCCGCCCCAGCGCCCGTCCGCCCACAGTCCGACCACGCCCAGCAGCAGTCCGGCGGCCGAGATCACCAGCATCACCGGATCGAGCCCGCCGGTCAGCGCCTCACCGAGGAAGACCACGGCCACGGTGCCGGGCAGGCTGCCGAGCACGGTCGCGGCCGTATAGGGCACCAGGCGTACCGCCGACAGTCCGGCGCAGTAGTTCACCAGCGAGAACGGGATGAACCCGATCATCCGCAGCGAGCCGACCGCGAGCCAGCCGCGCCGGTCGAGGCGCTGTTCGATCACCTGCGCGGTCGGATGGGTCAGGCGCGCGGCGACCGCTTCGCGGCCGAGTCGGCGCACCGCCAGGTAGACCGCGACCGCGGTGATCGTGGTGGCCGCCAGGGCGATCGCCACGCCCGGCACCGGCGGGAAGAGCACCCCGGCGGCCAGGGTGAACAGGGTCCGCGGCACCGGCGCGGTGGTCACCAGTACCTGGACGACGATGAACACCACCGGGAACGCCCAGCCGAGCCGGGCCGCCCAGTCCTCGATCCCCGACAGCGACAACCGGGGTGCGAGAACCACGGCCGTGACCACCCCGGCCGCGAGCACCGCGATCGCACCGACTCGGGTGAGGGTCGGCCGCGGCGCGGGCGCGGGCGCGGGTGGGGGACTGACGGCGGGATCCACGGGCGCTGACGATACCGGGGACGGGGGCGGGGCGGGCGCGGCCGACACGTGGGCAAGTTACCCGCCGGTAACCGATGTGGCGCCGTGACCTGGAACGACTGCGGCCGAGACCCTGTGTTTCTACCGTGGCCCCGCCCCGCTAGCATCGGAAGAATGACCGACTCCACACCGGGCGTGCGCAGTGGCGGCGCCGTAACGAACGAGGACTGGGATGCGGCACAGGCGGCGTGGCGGAAGTCCGTCGCAGGCGTGCTCGCGCGCGGACGCCGGGTCGAGCCGGACACCCTCGGGGACACCCCCGAGCAGCTGCTGGTGCACACCACCTACGACGGTGTCGAGGTCCAGCCGCTCTACACTCCGGCCGACGAGTTGCCCGAGGATCCGCTGCCGGGGGTCTTCCCCTTCGAACGCGGCGTCGATCCGGTGCGCGATGTGACCACCGGCTGGCACGTCAGCGCCCGCTACGGCGACGAGCCCGGTTCCCCGGCCGAGCTCAACGAGCAGATCCTCGGTGAGCTCGAGCGCGGGGTCACCGCGCTGTGGCTGGCCGTCGGCGAGGACGCGATCGCCCCGGCCGACCTGGCCGCGGTGCTCGACGGCGTGCTGCCGGATCTGGCCCCGATCACCCTGGACGCCGGTCCCGACCTGGCCGAGGCGGTCGCCGCCCTCGACGCCTTCGTCGCCGGCGCCGCCGTGGCCGACCGCGCCGCGGTGCAGATCTGCCTGGGCGCCGCCCCGCTGACCGACGCCATGCGCGCCGGCGCCGCGGCGAAGGTACCGGCCGAGCTGATCGAGCTCGCCGCCGCCTCGGCCGCGCGCACCGAGACCGTGCGCACCTTCGTCGTCGACGGCACCGCCTTCCACGACCGCGGCGGCTCCGACGCCGAGGAGCTCGCCGGTGCGATCGCCGCCGGGGTGGCCTATGTGCGCGCCCTGGTCGCGGCCGGGATGTCGGCCGCCGATGCGCTCGGCCAGATCGAGTTCCGACTGGCCGCCACCGACGATCAGTTCCAGACCATCGCCAAGCTGCGCGCCGGCCGGCTGCTGTGGGCACGGGTCGCCGAGGTGCTCGGCGCCCCCGAGGCCGGTGCCGCCCCGCAGCACGCGGTCACCTCGGCCGCGATGATGACCCGCCGGGATCCGTGGGTGAACATGCTGCGCACCACCCTGGCCGGTTTCGGCGCCGGGGTCGGCGGCGCGGAGGCGGTGACCGTGCTCGAGTTCGACGCGGCCCTGCCGACCGGCGCCCTGGGCACCTCGCAGTCCTTCGCCCGGCGCATCGCACGCAACACCCAGCTGCTGCTTCTCGAGGAGTCGAACCTGGGGCGGGTCATCGACCCCGGTGGCGGCTCCTGGTACATCGAGACCCTCACCGACCAGGTGGCCGAGACCGCCTGGGCGCTGTTCCAGCGCATCGAAGGGCTCGGCGGCTTCACCGAGGCCGAGGCGGTGGCCCTGCTCAGCGACCGCATCGCTGAGACCGCGGCCCGTCGTGAGGGCGACATCGCCCACCGGCGGACCGCTCTGACCGGCATCAACGAGTTCCCGAACCTGGCCGAGCCGGTCCCGGCCGCGGGCGCCGAGCGCCTGTCGGACGTGGCCCGCTACGCGGCCGGTTTCGAGGCGCTGCGCGACCGCTCCGACGCCCACCTGGCCGACACCGGTGCGCGTCCGGGTGCCGTGCTGGTGGCGCTCGGGCCCCTGGCCGAACACAACGTGCGCACCAGCTTCGCGACCAACCTGCTGGCCTCCGGAGGCATCGAGGCCACCGCCACCGACACCGTCACCGCGGAGTCGGTGGGCGCGGCGCTGACCGAACTCGGTGCCCCGACCACCGTCACCGTGGTGTGCGGCACCGACAAGCGGTACGCGGACGAGGCCGCCGCCACGGTCGCCGCACTGCGCGCCGCCGGTGCGGGCCAGGTGTGGCTGGCCGGCCCGGAGAAGGCCTACCCGGCCGACGCCGAGGCGCGCCCCGACGGTTTCCTGACGATGACGATCGACGCTGTCGAGACCCTCACCGGGATGCTCGACACCCTGGGAGTGAAGTGACCATGGCCGAGCACACCACGAACGTCGGCTCCTTCGCCGAGGTACCGCTGCGCGCGCAGACCCCGCCGGCCCCGTCCGCCACCGAGGCCGAGGCGGCCGTGGCGAAGATCGCCGCGCAGAGCGAGCGAGCGGGCCAGCCCGCCGCCTGGTCGACCCCCGAGGGCATCGACGTCAAGCCGATCTACACCCGTGCCGACCGGGACGAGGTGGTCGCCGAGGGCTATCCGATCGACACCTTCCCCGGTGCCGCGCCGTATCTGCGCGGGCCGTACCCGACGATGTACGTCAACCAGCCGTGGACGATCCGCCAGTACGCCGGGTTCTCCACCGCCGCGGAGTCCAACGCCTTCTACCGGCGCAACCTGGCAGCCGGGCAGAAGGGCCTGTCGGTGGCCTTCGACCTGGCCACCCACCGCGGCTACGACTCCGATCATCCGCGCGTGCAGGGCGACGTGGGTATGGCCGGGGTGGCGATCGACTCGATCCTGGACATGCGCCAGCTCTTCGACGGCATCGACCTGTCGCAGGTGTCGGTGTCGATGACGATGAACGGCGCGGTGCTGCCGATCCTGGCGCTCTACGTCGCCGCGGCCGAGGAGCAGGGGGTGGCGCCGGAGAACCTGGCCGGGACCATCCAGAACGACATCCTCAAAGAGTTCATGGTCCGCAACACCTACATCTATCCGCCCGAGCCGTCGATGCGGATCATCTCCGACATCTTCGCCTACACCTCGGCGAAGATGCCCAAGTACAACTCGATCTCGATCTCGGGCTACCACATCCAGGAGGCCGGGGCCACGGCCGACCTGGAGCTGGCCTACACCCTGGCCGACGGTGTGGAGTACATCCGCGCCGGCCTCGAGGCGGGCCTGGACATCGACGCCTTCGCCCCGCGGCTGTCCTTCTTCTGGGGCATCGGGATGAACTTCTTCATGGAGGTCGCCAAGCTGCGTGCGGCCCGGCTGCTGTGGAGCGAGCTGGTCGCCCAGTTCTCCCCGAAGAACCCGAAGTCGCTGTCGCTGCGCACCCACTCGCAGACCTCCGGCTGGTCGCTGACCGCCCAGGACGTGTACAACAACGTCGCCCGCACCGCGGTGGAGGCGATGGCGGCGACCCAGGGGCACACCCAGTCGCTGCACACCAACGCGCTCGACGAGGCGCTCGCGCTGCCGACGGACTTCTCCGCCCGCATCGCGCGCAACACCCAGCTGCTGATCCAGCAGGAGTCCAACACCGTCCGCCCGGTCGACCCGTGGGCCGGCTCGCACTACGTCGAGTGGCTCACCCACCGGCTGGCCGAGCGGGCACGGGCGCACATCGCCGAGATCGAAGAGGCCGGCGGCATGGCCAAGGCGATCGGCGAGGGCATCCCGAAGCTGCGGATCGAGGAGGCGGCCGCGCGTACCCAGGCGCGCATCGACTCCGGGCGGCAGCCGCTGATCGGGGTCAACAAGTATCAGGTCGACGAGGACGAGCAGATCGAGGTGCTCAAGGTCGAGAACTCGCAGGTGCGCCGCGAGCAGCTCGACAAGCTCACCCGGCTGCGCGCCGAGCGCGACGAGGCTAAGACCCAGGCCGCGCTGGCCGAGCTGACCCGGGCCGCGGAGGCGACCGAGCGGGCCGGGGAGGACGGGCTGGGCAACAACCTGCTGGCGCTGGCGATCGAGGCCGCCAAGGCGATGGCCACCGGCGGCGAGATCTCCGATGCGCTGGAGAAGGTCTACGGTCGTCATCAGGCGGAGATCCGCACGATCTCCGGGGTCTACCGAGACGAGGCGGGTGCGGTGAGCACGATCGAGGACACCATGGCCGTGGTCGCGGCCTTCGCCGAGGCGGAGGGGCGTCAGCCCCGTGTGCTGATCGCCAAGATGGGCCAGGACGGTCACGACCGGGGCCAGAAGGTGATCGCCTCGGCGTTCGCCGACCTCGGCTTCGACGTCGACGTCGGCCCGCTGTTCCAGACCCCCGAGGAGGTCGCCCGCCAGGCCGCGGACAACGATGTGCACGTGGTCGGCGTGTCGTCGCTGGCGGCCGGGCACCTGACCCTGGTGCCGGCGCTGAAGGCCGCACTGGCCGAGGTGGGCCGGCCCGACATCATGATCGTGGTCGGCGGGGTCATTCCGCCGGGCGACTTCGACGAGCTGTACGAGGCGGGTGCGGCGGCGATCTTCCCGCCGGGCACCGTGATCGCCGAATCGGCGCGCTCGCTGGTGATCGATCTGGGCAGCCGGCTCGGTCACGACCTCGGCGCGGCCGCGGCGCAGTGACCGCCGGCGCCGGGCCGGGCGGACCGGCCGATCCGCGGATCGTCGACCCGCATCTGCGTGCGGCCGCCGAGGCGCAGGCCGCCGATCCGCAGCTGGCGGAGATGGCGGAGAAGATCCGCTCCGGTTCACGCGCGGATCTGGCGCGCGCGATCACCCTGGTCGAATCGACCCGGCCCGACCATCGGGCGCGCGCCCAGCAGCTGCTGCTGCAGTTGCTGCCGCACGCCGGCGGTTCCCACCGGATCGGCATCACCGGGGTGCCGGGGGTCGGCAAGTCGACCTTCATCGACACCTTCGGCGATCATCTGATCGGACTGGGCCACAAGGTGGCGGTGCTCGCGGTCGACCCCTCGTCGACGCGCACGGGCGGGTCGATCCTGGGCGACAAGACCCGGATGGCGCGGCTGTCGACCCACGCGGAGGCGTTCATCCGGCCCTCGCCGAGCGCAGGCACCCTCGGCGGGGTCGCCAAGGCCACCCGCGAGTCGATCGTGCTGCTCGAGGCGGCCGGCTACGACGTGATCCTGGTCGAAACGGTCGGGGTCGGCCAGTCCGAGACGGCCGTGGCCGACATGACCGACGTGTTCTGCTTCCTGGCGATCTCGCGCACCGGCGACTCGCTGCAGGGCATCAAGAAGGGTGTGCTCGAGCTCGCCGACATCGTCGCGGTCAACAAGGCCGACGGCAAGCACGTCATCGAGGCCAAGCGCACCGCCCGCGAACTGCAGGGCGCGCTGTCGCTGGTGCATCCGCACGGTGCGCTGTGGCATCCGCCGGTGCTGACCATGTCGGGCTTGGAGGGCACCGGGCTCGACGAGTTCTGGGCCGAGGTGGTCCGCCACCGCGAGGTGCTCACCGAGGCCGGGGTGTTCGAGGCCGAACGCGCCCGCCAGCAGGTGGACTGGACCTGGGCGATGGTGCACGAGCAATTGCTCTCGCGGCTGGCCGCGAGCCCTACGGTGCGTAAGGTGCGCGCCGACATCGAAGACCGGGTGCGCGCCGGCACCCTCACCGCGGCACTGGGGGCGTCGGAGATCCTCGACGCCTTCGACGCCGCCGCGCAGACGGACGACGGCGGCGCGCCGACGTGAACCGAGCGGGTGCGCGGGGCCGTCACCGCCCCGCGGCCCGCCACTGGGCGAGATACTCCACGCCGACGCTGCGTACGGCCCGGCCGATCGTGCGGTAATCGGCCTCATCGAGGTCGGCCGGCGACAACCGGATCGACCAGGGCGGTCCGTCGAAACCCGCACCGTTCATCGCGACCACTCCGGCATGGGCGGCCGCCCGATCAGCGATCAGCTTCTTGGCCGTCGTGCGGTAGACCCGTGCGGTGTCGAGCATGTCGGACAGGGCGAACAATGCGAGCTGCACCTGCTGCGGGACCGACAGGCCCGGCGGTCCAGTCCAGCACGGCGGTCGACAGCCCGGCCCCGGGGGTGTCGGCCCGGACGCCGAGCCAGGCCCAGGGCCGGCAGGGAGGTGCGCAACTCGAACCGGGAGAGCCGTTCGAGGCGACGTCGGTCGTCACGGCAAGGCACGGGCGGGACGGTGGTCTTGCGGGCTCCCTCCCGGCGGTCGGTGGCGGTCACAGGGTTAGCGAGGCCGCGGCGCCGAGCACCAGTTCGGTCAGGGCGGCGTCGGTGCGCGGGGCCCGCTGCAGACCGGGCCGCCACCCCTGATCGGTGCGCACCCCGACCTCGCGTGAGGCGAGTCGGTAGACACCGAACACGCATGGGCGCCCAGATCGCGTTCGAGCACGGTCGCCGACAGTGCCGTGTTGGCCAGGGTGGCAAGGGTGATCAGCCGGGCCCGGTAGTGCGGGGAGTCCTCGGCGGCCGGCCCGTGCACGGCCCGCAGGGCGCGCTGGGCGAAGGTCACCCCGGCCAGCAGGGCGTCGACCAGTTCGCGCAGCGGCCCGTCGGTGGCCACGGCCAGATAGCGGTCGGGGCCGGCGAGCGCGTCGACCGCCGCGGTGTTGGCCCCGCAGCGGGAATGGCCGATCACCGCATACAGCCGCACCGACGGCAGGTTCGCCAGCGCATAGTGCAACGAGCCGCGGCAGGACGCGTCGGTGACGTTGCCGGCGTTGCGCACCACGAACAGATCGTTGGTCGCCCGGCCCAGGGGCAGTTCGATCGGCACCCGCGCATCGGAGCAGCTGACCACCCCGGCGAACGGCGCATGGGCGGGATGGTCCACGCCCTCGGGCGTCATGCCGACGGCCGCGGGGTCGAGCCAGAGCTTGACCGGGCGGGTGCCGAGCCCGGCGAACCGGGCCGAACCGGCCTCGAGCGCCCGCTGGGCCTCTTCGGCGGTCTGTGGCCGGCTGCGGGGCTCGGTGGCGGCGCCGGCCCAGTGGATGTGCAGGGCGGAGCCGTCCTGCGGGGGATCGGTGCGGGGCTGATCATCAGGCGCGGTCACGCCGTGGAATCTACGAGCGGCGCGGGGGACGGGTGGACGGTTCCGGCCCGGGGCGGCACGCCGACGTGCGGCCGGCGGCATGATCGCCGGTGTTCGCGGCCCGCCGGCCTGCGCGGGCGGTACGGTCTGCGCACCGACTCCGCCGCGAGGGAAGGGACGGGAGGGGACCGATGACCGCCGACCGAAAGGATGCGCCCGGCCCCCGGCTGGACGGGGCGTACTACCGCGCAGAGCTGGCGCGGCTGCAGGTCGAACTGGTCAAACAGCAGGCCTGGATCCGGCACACCGGCGCCCGGGTGGTCGTGTTGTTCGAGGGCCGCGATGCGGCCGGCAAGGGCGGGATGATCCAGCGCATCCTGGCCCCGCTCAACCCGCGTTTCACCCGCACCGTCGCCCTGCCCGCGCCGACCGAGGCCGAGAAGACCCAGTGGTACTTCCAGCGCTACATCGCCCATCTGCCGGCGGCCGGGCACACGGTGCTGTTCGACCGGTCCTGGTACAACCGGGCCGGGGTGGAGAAGGTGATGGGGTTCGTGGGCGACGCCGACCACGCCGAGTTCCTCGACGCCGCCCCGCGGCTCGAACGGATGCTGGTGCGCAGCGGGATCACCGTGCTCAAGTACTGGCTGTCGATCTCCGATACCGAACAGGAACGTCGCTTCCGGCGCCGAGCCGCCGATCCGACCAAGCGCTGGAAGCTCTCTCCGATGGACATCGCCGCGCGGGACCGCTGGCAGGAATACTCCCGGGCCGCCGAGGTGATGTTCGCGCGCACCGACATCCCCGAGGCGCCGTGGTGGATCGTCGACGCCGAAAACAAGCGGCGGGCCCGGATCAATCTGATCACCCATCTGCTGGGCCAGGTGCCCTATGAGGACGTGATCGCCGATCCGCCGGAGTTGCCGCCGCGGCCCGGGCCGAGCCCGCGCGAACAGGTCGAGTTCACCGGCGGCGCCGGGGCAAACGTGGTGCCGGACGTGACCGGTCAGGAACCGGGCACCGGGCCGTCGAGTGCGGACTGGACGAGCGGGGTGTAGTAGGCGATGAGCTCCTCGGCCGGTTCGGCGGCGAGCACCCCGAACACCCGGATGCCGGCGGCGAGCCCGGCCAGGGTGCACAGCGCGTATTCGGCGCGGCGCACCGCGTCCGGATCGTCCGGGTCGCCGATCAGTCCCGCGAGGTAGCGGACGTATTTGCCGCGGGTGTCGGCACGCTCGACCTGCGGGTCGGGGGAATCCTGGATCAGAAACGCCGCCATCGCCCACGGATCGGATTCGCCGGTCTCGCGCCGGGCGACGATGCGCCGGACCAGCATCGCGGCGACCGATTCGCCGCGGGCACGCAGATCTCGGTCGGGCCCGGCCGGGTCGGCGGCCGCGAACAGGGCGGCCTTCGACCCCATGGTCTTGATCACCAGCGCCGGCGAGCAGCCCGCCAGTTCGGCCACATCGCGCACGGTGGTGGCCCGGTAGCCGCGCTCGGCGAACAGGGTGCGTGCGGCGGTGACGATCGCCTCGCGGGTGCGCGCGGCCGCATCGCTCTCGCCGGGACCGCGGGCGGCGGGGGCGGTCACAGCACGGCCGCCGAGACGTCGACCGGGCGCAGGTCGATGTCGACCTCGGCGGAGGCGCCGATCACTGCGATCTGTCGGGCCTGGACCAGCGTGCCGCCCGGGTCCATGGCGGTGAAGATGTAGCGGCCGGTCGACGGCAGGGGCAGCTCGAACCGACCGGCAGGCGTGCTCAGGGCGGAGGAGACGAACTCGCCGGTGGGCCGGGTCAGGGTGACCAGCCCGCCGCCCAGGGCGCGTCCGCCGAGTGCCAGACGGCCCGAGACGGTGAGTCGGCTGTCGAGCAGGATCCGGTGCTCGTCGGTGGGGCCGGCGAACTCGGCCACGGTCGAGTGCGGCCGCCAGCCGTCGGCGTTGGCGACCAGCAGATATCTGCCCGGGGCGGGCAGCACGAGTGCGAACCGGCCGCCGTCGCTGGCCCGGGACCAGTCGACCGGTTCGCCGGTCAGGGTCAGCACCGACACCACGGCCTGGCGCAGCGGGCGTTCCACGCTGGCCGGCACCTGGGCGTCGGCGGCCACGCCGAGCACTCCGAGCACGGTTCCGCGCACCATGATCTCGGTGTCGGGACCGTCGACGTCGACCGCCGCGGCTTCTGCCCCGCGCACCGGCAGCGCGGTGGTCGAGGACTCGGGTTGGCGGGGGATGGCCACGGCCACGGCGACGGCCACCAGCGAGGCCACGGCCGCGATCCAGTAGGCGGCCTGGAAGGCCCCCAGTGACGGCAGGGCAGCGGTGCGTCCGTCCGCTCCGCCGAGCACCATCGCCGACAGCAGTGCGGCCACCACGGCCGAGGAGGTCGAGGTGCCGATCGAGCGCAGCAGCGAGTTCAGCCCGTTGGCCGAGGCGGTCTCGGTGATCGGCACCGACCGCATGATCAGCATCGGCATCGCCGCGTAGGCGATCGCGGTGCCGATGCTCACCAGGGTGGCGCCCAGGATGATCACCGGCACCGATCCGGTCAGATGGACCCGGGCCACATAGGCCGAGGCCATCAGCAGCGAACCGGTGATCAAGGTGGTCTTGGCGCCCATCCGGTTGGTGATGATCGCCGAGGCGGGGGAGAACAGGGCCATCGCCATGCCGGCGGGCACCATGGCCAGTCCCGCCGCGAACACCGTCATCCCGAAGCCGTAGCCGGTGATCGCGGGCATCTGCAGTTGCTGGGTGGTCAGCAGCATGTTGGCGTACATCGCGAAGCCGACCAGGATCGAGGCGATGTTGGTCAGCAGCACCGGCCGGCGCATCGAGGTGCGCAGGTCGACCAGGGGTTTGCCCACCCGCAGTTCATAGGGCGTCCACAGGGCGAAGACCACCACCGCGGCCAGGAACACCAGCAGGGTGGTCTGCGAGGTCCAGCCCCAGGATCCGCCCTTGGTGATGCCCAGCAGCAGTGCCGACAGATCGGA
>JAJYRZ010000081.1 GCA_021793835.1 Actinomycetes bacterium
ATCTGCGACTGCACCAACTGTGCGGCCCGGAGGGCGGGTCCGCAGCGCGAACGCGGGGATCGACGGCCGGCGCCGCGCGGCGCCGGGGCGCGGCGGGTCAGTACGGGTCGTAGGCGATGTTGTCGGCGGGCGTGCCGATCCGCGTCAGATGCCGCACGGTCGAGCGGATCATCCGCGGTGAACCGGAGACCAGCACCTGCCGGTCGGACCAGGAGCCGTAGGAGCCGACCACCTGGGCGAGCGTGCCGGTGCGCAGGGTGTGCAGGCCGCCGCGCAGCAGCTCCGGATCGGTGCGCAGCCACCACGGGTCCTCGGGATCCTCGGCGACCGGCACCACGGTCAACCACGGGTTGGTCATCGAGATCTGCCACAGCGTGGCCAGTTCGACCAGTTCGCCCGGGTGGCGGGCACCGTAGAACAGGTGCACCCGCGGATTGAAGCCGTAGTTACACATGTCCAGGATCAGTGCGCGCAGTGGGGCGATGCCGGAGCCGCCGGCGATCATCAGCACATCCGAACCGGCCTGCCGGTCGACCTCCAGGGCGCCGTGCGGGGCGCCGATGCGCCACCGGTCCCCGACTCCGGTGCCGGTGACGATGCGCGGGGAGACCTGACCGCCGTCGACCGCGCGCACCTGGAACTCGAGCAGCCCGTGCGCGTCGGCCGGAATGGTCGGGGACAGGAACCGCCACTGCCCCGGGGCCTGTGGGACCTGCACACTGACGTACTGGCCGGGCAGATAGGGCACGGCCGCATCGGCCTGCAGCCGCACCAGCGCCAGGTCGCGGGTGAGCCGGTGGTGCTCGAGCACCGTGGCCTCCCAGTAGGCGGGGGTGTGCTCGGCCTCGGCGCGCGCCGCACCGTCCATCGTGGCCGCGGTGATCCCGGCCAGCCGCACGATCACCGTGCGCAGCGCCGGATCGGGGCGCGGGCCCACCCGGTCGCGGATCGTCCACACCAGCGCCTTGGTGAAGGCCTGATAGTGCGCCGAGGTGACTCCGTAGCGGCGGTGGTCGCGGCCCAGCTGGGCCAGAAACGCGATCAGGTCTTGCTCGTCGTCGGTGCCCAGGCCGGTCAGCAGCAGCTCGAGGGTGTCGAAGAGCACCTGGCGCTGCTCGGCCATGTTCGCCGGGAACATCTCCCGGGTCTCCGGGGCGAGCGCGAACAGGGTCGCATACAGGTCCTTGGTGAACCGGTCCGGGTCGGCGTGCAGCAGCGCCAGCAGGCGATCGGTGGGCGACGCGGACACAGCGGACCTCCCTCGGCGCTGCCGACGGCGGCGCGGATGACCGGGGACGAGGGGCCTACGAGGCGGGCCCCTTGGAACACGATACGTGGCCGCGCCGACACGGTCGCGGCACCGATGGGCGGACCAGCGCCTAGAACGTGTTCCACTCGCTGCGCTAGTGTCGGTCACGTCACAGCCGGGGCGCCCGGCGGCCTGCGCCGCAGCCGCGCCCGTGCGAGAGAGGGAGCCACGCGATGACCGCGCGAACCGACCAGCTGCACCGCCCGCAGTACATGCCCGACCTGCTGATCCGTGCCCTGGACCGCAACGCCGACCGGCCGGCCCTGCACCTGGGTGAGACCACGCTGACCGCGGGCGAGCTGCGCGATGCGATGAGCCGCTACGTCCAGGCGCTGGCCTCACTCGGCGTCGGCAAGGGCACGGCCGCGTCGATGCTCGCGCGCAACCGGCCCGAGGTGCTGATCTCGATGGGCTCGACCATCGTGGCCGGCTGCCGCAACACCGCGCTGAACCCGAACTCCGCGCTCGACGACCACGCCTACATCGTCGACGACGCCCAGATCGAGATGATCGTCTTCGACCCCCGCCACTTCGAGGACCACGTCGCCGAACTGGTCGAGCGCTGCCCGAGCCTGACCACGGTGCTGTCGCTGGGGCCGTCGAAGGTGGGCACCGACATCCTCGCGCTCGCCGAGGGCTTCGAACCGGCCCCGCTGGTCGCGGCCGAGGTCGACGGGGAGGACGCCTCCTCGCTGGTCTACACCGGCGGGACCACCGGCCGGCCCAAGGGCGTGGTCAACACCTTCCGCTCCGGGGTGACCCTGCCGCAGATCCAGATGGCCGAATGGCAGATCCCCGATCAGATGAAGTTCCTGGTGTGCACCCCGCTCTCGCACGCCGGGGCCGCGTTCTTCCTGCCCACCTTGCTCGCGGGCGGCGCGCTGGTGGTGCTCGAACAGTTCAGTCCCGCGGCCGCGCTCGAGGCGATCGAGAAGTACCGCATCGACGCCACGATGCTGGTGCCGACGATGATCTACATGCTGCTCGACCACCCCGACATCGACACCCGGGACCTGTCGAGCCTGAAGACCGTCTACTACGGGGCGGCCGCGATGTCGCCGGCACGCCTGCGCGAGGGCATCGACAAGCTCGGTCCGGTGTTCTTCCAGTTCTACGGACAATCCGAGTGCGGGATGTCGATCGCGGTGCTGCGCAAAGAGGAGCACCTGGTCGACGATCCGGCGCGCCTGGCCTCCTGCGGGCGGCCGGTGCCGTGGCTGGATGTGCGCCTGCTCGACGACGACCTCAACGAGGTGCCGGTCGGCGAACTCGGTGAGATCTGTGTGCGCGGCCCGCTGGTGATGCGCGAGTACTGGAACAAGCCCGACGAGACGGCCGAGGCGCTCGAAGGTGGCTGGCTGCACACCGGCGACGTGGCCCGGCGCGACGAGGCCGGTTTCCTGTCGATCGTCGACCGCAAGAAGGACATGATCGTCTCGGGCGGATTCAACGTCTACCCCGGCGAGATCGAAGACGTGATCTCCGCGCTGCCCGCGATCGCCGACGTCGCGGTGATCGGTGCGCCGGACGACAAGTGGGGCGAGACGGTGACCGCGTGCGTGGTGCTGCGCCCCGGCCACGGCGAGACCGAGGCCGAGCGGGAGCGCATCGCGGCCGAGGTCGTCGACGAGGTCAAGACCCGGCGCGGCTCGGTCGAGGCGCCCAAGGCCGTCGACTTCCTCGAGTCGATCCCCGTCACCGGCCTGGGCAAACCGGACAAGAAGGCGCTGCGGGCGCGCTACTGGGAGGGCGCCGACCGGATGGTGTGACCGCTCCCCCGGGGAGTCCGCTGGGCGGGAGGACCTGTTGTGACCCACGCTATATGCCTAATAGAAATAGCGATGTGGGCGGCCGACCGGCCGCCGGTGGGTACACGGAGAGCAGGTGGCAGGCCATGACCGCAGAGCACACGGGCAGCGACGTCGACGTCGTGGTAATCGGGGCCGGCGTGGCCGGGATGTACGCGATGCATCGGATGCGGGCCGACGGGCTCACGGTGCGCGGCTTCGAGGCCGGACCGGACGTGGGCGGGACCTGGCAGTTCAACCGGTATCCGGGCGCGCGGTGCGATGTCGAATCGGTGGACTACTCCTACTCGTTCTCCGACGAACTCCAGCAGGAGTGGGACTGGTCCGAGCGCTACGCCACCCAGCCGGAGATCCTGCGCTACCTCGAGCACGTGGCCGAGCGTTTCGACCTGCGCTCGGGCTTTCGCTTCGACACCCGGGTCACCGCGATGGACTTCGATGAGGCGACTGCGCGGTGGACGGTGCGCACCGATGCCGGCCATGAGGTCACCGCCCGCCACGTCGTGCTCGCCACCGGCTCGCTCTCGCAGGTCAACCTGCCGGACATCCCGGGTCTGGACGACTTCGACGGACGCATCCTGCACACCGGCGCCTGGCCGCGCGACGGCGTCGATCTGGCCGGCAAGCGGGTCGGGGTGATCGGCACCGGCTCGTCGGGCATCCAGTCCATCCCGGTCATCGCGGGCCAGGCCGCGCATCTGACGGTCTTCCAGCGCACCCCGAACTTCTCGGTGCCGGCCAACAACCACCCGATCGACGATCAGACCCGCGCCGAGCACAAGGCCGGCTACGCCGAGCGGCGCTACAAGTCCTTCCGCTCCGGCGGCGGATCGCCGTTCCTGCCGAACCCGAAGTCCGCCCTCGAGGTCTCGGCGGCCGAGCGTGAAGCGGAGTTCGAGCACTACTGGGCCAAGGGCGGGGTGCTGTTCGGCAAGACCTTCGCCGACCAGATGTCCGACATCCGCGCCAACGATCTGGCGCGCGAGTTCGCCGAGGCCAAGATCCGCGCGGTGGTGAACGACCCCGAGACGGCCGACAAACTCATCCCCACCGACCATCCGATCGGCACCAAGCGCATCGTCACCGACTCGGGCTACTTCCAGACCTACAACCGTGACAACGTCGACCTGATCGACCTGCGTGCAACCCCGATCGACCGGATCGAGGCCGGCGGCATCCGGGTCGGCGGCGAGCTGGTCGAACTCGACGTGCTGGTCTTCGCCACCGGATTCGATGCGATCACCGGGGCGGCCGAACGCATCGACATCCGCGGCCGGGGTGGCGCGCTGCTGCGCGACGAATGGGCGGACGGCCCGCGCGCGCACCTGGGGCTGATGGTCGACGGCTTCCCGAACATGTATCTGGTCTCCGGGCCGTTCGGGCCGGGCGTGCTGGCCAACATGGTGCTCGGCTCCGAACTGCACGTGAACTGGATCGCCGACGCCATCGCCGCACTCGATACGCGCGGCAGAGCCACCATCGAACCGACCGCGCAGGCGGTGGACGACTGGCTTACGCACTGCGCCGAACTGGGCGCCAAGACGCTCTTCCCGCGCGCGAACTCCTGGTACATGGGCGCCAACATCGAGGGAAAACCACGACTGTTCATGCTGTACGCCGGCGGATTCGGCCGCTACCGCGAGGTGCTGTGCGAGGTCGCCGCAGACGGCTACCCGGGCTTCGAACTCGCCCCGGCGCCGCAGGAGTCCGCGGCCGCGCGCTGAGGGATTCGAGGCGGTGCCGGACCCCTGAGGAGTCTCAGCGCGCTCTCATCTGCCGCCGGTAACGTGCACCGGGCGCCGCCACCTGTCGTGCGGCGCGACCGTCCCGCACGCCGAGGAGGCGAGAGAATGTCCAGCCCGCAGCCCGGCCGATACCGCCGGCCCGACCCCGAGCCCGCGGGCGAGACGACCCCCGCCCACGCCGCGCCCGAGACGCCGCAGCCGGGGGATGAGGCGGGCGGCAAGGTCGCTCAGGACCCCGCCGTCGCGGATCCGGCCGCCGGCCGGGACGGGCGCCGCGGACGAGGGACGCTCGCCGGACTCGGCGCACTGACGGTGCTGCTGATCGGTGCCCTGGTCGGGGCAGGCGTCTTCTTGGTGTCGTCACCGACCGTGCGCCCGCCCGCGGTCGAACTCGAACCCGAAGACGTGGCGTCGGCGCGCAGCTCGATCGCCACCGCCAAGATGATGATCGACATGATCGCCACCACCGTCGACTCCGGCACCGCCGGGATCGAGCAGGCGGTCGAGGCGATCGACCCGACCTTCGCCGCGATCGACACCGCGGCCGTGGCCGCCGACCAGATGAGCACCGGCCTGGACGAGGCCCCCGACCTGCAGGGTGCCGCGGCCGGCATCCAGAACTCGGCCGACAGCGTCGACCGGGCGCTCGGCCAGGCAGAGGCGCTCGCCGGCACCGCCGCCGCCCTCGACGGACTGGTCGGCCCCGCGGTCTCGGGGCTCGAGCGCGCCGGGGTGCCCGAGACTCAGGAGCTGATCGACGAGCTGCGCGCCGTGCAGGGCGCCAGCGACGAACTCGCCGCCGGACTCGGCGATCTGGAGGGGCTGCGCGGGGAGATGCGGCAGGTCTCCGGGGCGGTCGGCCCGGCCGCCGCAGAGATCGACGGCTCGCTCGGTGAGGCGCGCGCTGCCGCAGACCGACTGCAGGACGGCCTGGTGTCACTGTCGGCCGCCCGCGAGGACACCGAACAGGCCGCCTCGTCGCTGGTCGACGGCATCTCCCGGCTGGACTCGGTGCTCGGCTCGATCTCCGGCAACCTCGACTCGGCGCGCGAGAACCTGACGGCCGGGGACGAACCGGTGACGCAGGTGTTCGACCATGCCGACCGCACCGGTGCGGCTGTTGCGGCC
Source organism: Actinomycetes bacterium (assembly GCA_021793835.1). GTDB lineage: Bacteria > Actinomycetota > Actinomycetes > Mycobacteriales > Mycobacteriaceae > Tomitella. Next base: position 5,991 of record JAJYRZ010000081.1, read on the forward strand.
GGGGCCGGCACGGCGCTGGTGCTCACCGTCGTCGCCGGTGGCATCTGGGTGCTGCGCAGCAGGCGCCGCACCGGTGGGGCTATTTCACGCAGTGCCCCGCATCGACCGGCAGGGTGACCCCGGTGATGTAGCGGGCCTCCTCGGAGGCTAAGAACAGGCTCGCGTTGGCGATGTCCACCGGTTCGAGCATCGGTACCGGCAGCAGATGCATCGAGCCGGTACCCGCCTCGAACTGCGCCATCGTCGGCTCGTCGACCCCGGGGCAGAACGAGCGCATGGTGCCGGAGTTCACGATCATGTCGGTGCGCGTGTTCGCCGGATGCACGGTGTTGACCCGGATCCGGTGCTCGGCGAGCTCGTGGGCCAGAGTGCGCATCAGGCCGACCACCCCGGTCTTGGCGGCCGTGTAGTGGCCGACACCGACCAGTCCGCGCAGGCCCGCGATCGAACTGACCAGCACGATCGACCCGCCCCGCCCGCCGTCGATCAGATGCGGGATCGCCGCCTTGCAGGTGCGCCACACCCCCGACAGGTTGACGTCGATCATCGTCTGCCAGACGTCCTCACTCAGCTCCACGGCCGGCCCGGCCGAACTGACGCCTGCGGTCGCGCACACCAGGTCGAGTCGGCCGAACTCGGCGACCCCGCGGGCCGCGGCCTCGTCGAGGGCCGCCTGATCACGCACATCGGCCTGCACTGCGACCGCCCGCCCGCCGGCGCGCTCGACCAGGGCGACGGTCTCCGCCAGATCCTCCGGAGCCGCACCGGGGGTGGTGGCGTGCTCGACCGCCGCGCACCGGTCCACCAGCACCACCGCCGCGCCCTCCTCGGCGAACCGCACCGCCTGGGCCCGGCCGATCCCGCGCGCCGCCCCGGTGATCAGCGCCGCCTTACCCGCCAGCCGCCCCGTCATCACGCCACCTTCGTCGTCAGGCCCGCATCGACCGCCAGATGCTGGCCGGTGATGAAGCGGGCGTCGTCGCTGCACAGAAACGCGATCGCCCGGGCCACGTCCTCCGGCTCGACCCACGGCACGGGCAGCAGATGGCGGGCGGCGAGCAGACCCGCGATGTCGTCGGGGCCCGGATCGTCCAGATCGGGGCGCAGGCGGGCGAAGGTCGCCGGATTGTGGGTCATCGCGGTGGCGACCGCCCCCGGGTGCACGGTGTTGACCCGGATCCCGCGGGGCCCGAGCTCATTGGCGAGGGTGCGGGCGAGCCCGGTCACCGCATGCTTGGCCGCGGTGTACTGGCCCGACCCGGGCACGGCTTTGATCCCGGCGGTGGAACTGGTGATCACCACCGCGCCGCCCGCGCCGGCGATGTGCGGGTGGGCGGCGGCGATGGTGTGCCACGCCCCGGTCAGGTTCACATCCAGGCCGCGCTGCCAGGTCTGCTCGTCGATCGTCCACGCCGGGCCCGGGTTCTCGCTCAGCCCCGCATTGGCCACGACCGCATCGATGGCCCCGAGCTCGGCGGCCCCGGCCGCGATCACCGCATCCAGGCGCGGACGATCGCGCACGTCGACCCCGGCCGCCACCGCCGCGCGGCCTGTGTCGCGCACCGACTCCGCGGTCCGCTCGGCGGAGCCTGAGTCCAGATCGAGCGCGAGGATCGCCGCACCCTCTGCCGCCAGACGCAGCGCCGTGGCCCGTCCGATCCCCGCCCCGGCGCCGCTGATCACCGCGACTCTGCCGTCCATCCGCGCCATGTCCTGGCCCCTTCCCGTCGGCTCGGACGTTAGGGGTGCGATGCGGGCTGCGGACAGGCGTCCTCCCGCGTCACGGGACGATCCGGCGGCCGGAGCGGAGCCGGGTTCCTACCGTGGGCGCAGTAGCCGGCGCGGGGCGGGCCGGGAGAGGGGAGCGGGCGATGACGGAACAGGCGATGACCGAGCAGACGAGCCGACAGGTCGCGGTGATCACCGGTGCGGGCAGCGGCATCGGTGCGGCGCTGTGCGCACGGGCCGCCGAGCGCGGCATGACGGTGGTGGCCGCCGACATCGATCCGGAGCGGCTGGAGGCGATGGCCGCCCCGCTCACCGCGGCGGGCGCCGAGGTGCTCACCGCCGCGGTCGACGTCACCGATGCGGACGCGGTGGATCGGCTGGCGGGCACCGTCTACGACCGGTTCGGCCACGTCTCGCTGCTGGTCAACAACGCCGGGGTGGAATCGCTCGGCCGGCTCTGGCAGATCTCCCCGGCCGAGTGGCGCCGGGCGATGGCGGTCAACGTGGACGGGATCTTCCACGGGGTGCGCTCGTTCGTCCCGCGCATGGGCGCCGACCCGCGCCCGTCGCGCGTGGTCAACACGACCTCGGTCGGAGGGATCGGCACCCTGGCCGGGATGGGTCTGTACGGGGTGGGCAAGCACGCCGCCCAGCAGCTCACCGAGACCCTGTATCTGGAGTGCGCGGCCGACTTCCCGCAGGTGGCGGTGTCGGTGTTCTGTCCGGCGCACGTGCGCAGCCGCATCTTCGACGACGTGCCGCAGAAGGCCTACAACACCGAGGCGGCCGCGCACTGGCAGGGACAGCTGCGCGAGAAGGGCATGGATGCGGCCGAGGCGGCCCGGATCTTCTTCGACCGCATCGATGCGGGCCGGTTCTGGATCCTCACCCACCCGCACGTCTTCGAGCGCATCGCCGGTGGGCGCGCGCGGCTGCTGGCCGAGCGGTTGCGCCCGGATGGTGAGCCCGACCGGTGATGGTCATCTCCCCTTGAGTGGAATAGACTCAAGGCATAAGAGGTTGAGTCAGGTGATAGCAACTTTGCTACCGACACGTCCTTGAAGGGGTGACAGTGAACGCTTTCAATCCGACCACCAAGACGCAGGCCGCCCTGTCGGCGGCCCTGCAGTCCGCGGCGGGAGCCGGCAACCCGGAGATCCGTCCGGCACACCTGCTCGTCGCGCTGCTCGAGCAGACCGACGGCATCGCCGCCCCGCTGCTCACGGCCGTGGGCGTCCAGCCGACGGTGATCGCCGCCGAGGCCCAGCGCCTCGTCGACGCGCTGCCGACCGCCTCGGGCGCCTCCGCGCAGCCGCAACTGTCGCGCGAATCGCTCGCCGCGGTGGCCACCGCGCAGAAGATCGCTGCCGAGATGAGCGACGAATACGTCTCCACCGAGCACCTGATGGTCGGCCTGGCCACCGGCGACTCCGACGTCGCCCGCCTGCTCACCGAGCGCGGCGCCGGGCCCGACGCGCTGCGCGAGGCCTTCGTCTCCGTGCGCGGCAACACCCGGGTGACCAGCGAGGATCCCGAGGGCAGCTACCAGGCGCTGGAGAAGTACGCGACCGACCTGACCGCACGCGCCCGCGAGGGCAAGCTCGACCCGGTCATCGGGCGCGACTCGGAGATCCGGCGCGTGGTCCAGGTGCTCTCGCGCCGGACCAAGAACAACCCCGTGCTCATCGGCGAGCCGGGCGTCGGTAAGACCGCGATCGTCGAGGGCCTGGCCCAGCGCGTGATCGCAGGCGACGTGCCCGAATCGCTGCGGGGCAAGACCGTGCTCTCGCTCGACCTCGGCTCGATGGTCGCCGGCGCGAAGTTCCGCGGCGAGTTCGAAGAGCGCCTCAAGGCGGTACTCGATGAGATCAGCTCCTCGGACGGGCAGATCATCACCTTCATCGACGAGCTGCACACCATCGTCGGTGCCGGCGCGACCGGTGAGTCGGCGATGGACGCGGGCAACATGATCAAGCCGATGCTCGCCCGCGGCGAACTGCGGCTGGTCGGTGCGACCACGCTCGAGGAGTACCGCCAGTACATCGAGAAGGACGCCGCGCTCGAGCGCCGCTTCCAGCAGGTGCTGGTCGGCGAGCCGAGTGTGGAGGACACCGTCGGCATCCTGCGGGGCTTGAAGGAGCGCTACGAGGTGCACCACGGTGTGCGCATCACCGACTCCGCTCTGGTCGCCGCCTCCACCCTGTCCGACCGCTATATCACCTCCCGCTTCCTGCCCGACAAGGCCATCGACCTGGTCGACGAGGCCGCCTCCCGGCTGCGCATGGAGATCGACTCCCGTCCCGTCGAGGTCGACGAGGTCGAGCGCGTGGTGCGCCGCCTCGAGGTCGAGGAGATGGCGTTGGAGAAGGAGGAGGACGCAGCGTCCAAGGACCGCCTGGTCGCGCTGCGCGAGGAGCTCGCCGACGAACGCGAGAAGCTCAGTCAGCTGCTCGCCCGCTGGCAGAACGAGAAGCAGTCCATCGACCGGATCCGGGAATTGAAGGAGCAGCTGGAGAACCTGCGCGGGGAGTCCGAGCGCGCCGAGCGCGACGGGGACCTGGGCAAGGTGGCCGAGCTGCGCTACGGCCGCATCCCCGAACTGGAGAAGGAACTCGCCGCCGCCACCGAGCAGGAGGACGCCCAGGGCGAGGTCATGCTCAAGGAGGAGGTCGGCCCGGACGACGTCGCCGAGGTCGTCGAGGCCTGGACCGGCATCCCGGCCGGCCGGATGATGGAGGGCGAGTCCGCCAAGCTGCTGCGCATGGAGTCCGAGCTCGGCCACCGGGTGGTCGGTCAGCTCGACGCCGTGCAGGCGGTCTCCGACGCGGTGCGCCGGGCACGCGCGGGTGTGGCCGATCCGAACCGGCCCACCGGCTCCTTCCTGTTCCTCGGACCCACCGGTGTGGGTAAGACGGAACTGGCCAAGGCGCTCGCGGAGTTCCTGTTCGACGACGAGCACGCCATGGTGCGGATCGACATGTCCGAGTACGGCGAGAAGCACTCGGTGGCCCGCCTGGTCGGTGCGCCCCCGGGCTACGTCGGCTACGAGTCCGGCGGCCAGCTCACCGAGGCGGTGCGGCGCCGCCCGTACACCGTGGTGCTGTTCGACGAGGTCGAGAAGGCTCATCCGGACGTGTTCGACACCCTGCTGCAGGTGCTCGACGACGGTCGGCTCACCGACGGGCAGGGCCGCACGGTCGACTTCCGTAACACGCTGCTGATCCTCACCTCCAACCTGGGGGCGGGCGGCGACCGGGAGCAGATGATGGCGGCGGTGAAGGCCACCTTCAAGCCGGAGTTCATCAACCGGCTCGACGACGTGGTGATCTTCGACCCGCTGTCGGAAGCCCAGCTCGAATCGATCGTCGACATCCAGCTCGGCCAGCTCGGCGACCGGCTCGCCGCACGCCGGCTCACCCTGGAGGTCTCCGACGACGCCCGGGCCTGGCTGGCCTCGCGCGGCTACGACCCCGCCTACGGGGCCCGGCCGCTGCGCAGGCTCATCCAGCAGGCCATCGGCGACCAGCTCGCCAAGAAGCTGCTCGCCGGCGAGATCCGCGACGGCGACCCGGTGCCCGTCACCGTCGCCGAGGGCGGCGAGGGGCTGCAGCTCGGCTGACGCCTCGCTTTCCAGGCCCCGCACGTCGATCGGCCCCGCATCGAAAGATGCGGGGCCGATCACATTTCTTCGAGTGTGGCCGAAGGCACCGGTCGGGCCGATATGCGATACGCCTCTCGGAATACCGGTGTCGATATGAGGTCCAGGCCACCGAAAACCGAAAAGTGAGGTCAAGATCATGCCTGTGACCAGCACTTTCGGGTAGTAAACGCGGCCCGGGGTTGTTTATATGGATACAGGCCGCCGATAGGTGGCAGAACAGCCCCCGCGCCGCCAGCGCGGAGGGGCGGAGAAAGGGAAGAACACATGATCGTTGCCGGCATCGTCGTCGCTGTCGCCGCTGCTCTCGCAGTCAGCCTGTCCACCGATGGACGTGGCCTGGACTTCGGTGAGCGCGAGGTCGCCCACGCGGCCGTGTCGACCTTCCGTCGCTGACGCACACACCACCTCGTGGTGGGGCGCGAACCGCCCCGCCGCCCACCGAACACCCGGTGCTTCGGCCCCCGAACGGGGCCGGGCACCGGGTGTTCGACGTTGCGGCCTCGGCGCGGACACAGGCGCCGCTCAGGTCGGGCGCCTACGCTGGGCCCCGACACCCCGCACATCGATCGACCGTTCGGGTCTGACCAAGGGAGGCACGCCCCATGCCGCACGGACCGGCCGACCGGCCGACACCCCCGCAGCCGCGCCGGGTCAGGCTCTCCGCCGCGATCGGGGTGGCGGTCGCGGTGACCGTCTTGGGCGTCGGAGCGGGTTTCCTCGGCGGCATGGCCGCCGAATCCGCCTCCTCTCCCTCGCCGAGGCTGGACAACCGTGCCGCCCTCGTCGGCTACGGCGGCAGCGATGCGGCCGGCTCCTCCGGGTCGATGGTCGTGGACCTGCCGACCGGCGGCCTGGCCGCCGACGACTCCGACCTGGCCGAGGCGCTCGACCGCTCGGAGTCCGAATCCGGCGAGGACTCGGTGGCCGCGGTCGGATCGGTCGTCTCGATCTCCGGGCCCGATTTCATCGTCCGGGACTTAAGCGGTGAGGAACACCGGGTGTGCACCACCAACGGCACCCAGGTCAGCACGCTGCGCGGCAACGGCGGGGTGCGCAACCTCGCCGTCGGCGACCCCGTCTTCTTCAAGGGCGACGCCGACGACGCCGGTGTGGTGACCGCCGAGATCGTCATCGCCGGCAGCTTCCCCGACTTAGGGGCGGGCAGCCGATGAACAGCCCTGTCCGACGCCGCCGGGACGCGCGCAGACGCGGCCGCGGGACCGCCGCGGCGGTCACGGCTTAGAATCGACCGGTGATGTCTACCGTCTGGTTCGTCCTCGCCGGCGTGTGCCTGCTCGCCGCCGCGGTCCTGATGTATCTGGACCGGGATCGCCCCACCCCGCCCCCGCCGTCGCGCAGTCAGTGGGCCGAGGCCCGGGGCCTGGATTACCGTCCGGCCGCCCCCGAGCTCGAGGGCACCTGGCACCGCGGGGTCTTCGACGACTCGCGCGAGGTGCGCATCGTCGAGGTAGCCGAGGGGCTGTACGAGCAGAACCAGATGTACGTGTTCGACGTGCAGCTGCCCGAGGAGCACCTCGAGGACGGGGAACAGCGGGAGTCCGCCACCGCGATCACCGTGGTCGCCATGCAGCGCCCCATGGGTTCGCCCGTGGTGTTCGACCTGCGCTCGGAGCATTCCCCGGCCCCCGGTGAGGACGAGGTGGAGATCCTCGGCGCGGTCGGCCGGTTCTTCGCCTTCTCCGACGACCTCGACGTCGCGCGCCGGGTGGTCGACCGCCGCATGGTCGCCTTCGCCGAGGCCGCCCCCGACTCGGTCGAGGCGCTGTGGAGCGAGGACGACTGGGTGCTGTGCTGGGCCGCGCCCGGCACAGCCGGCAGCGACCACGACGATGCGATCGCCGCGCTGGCCCGGTTCTCCGGCCTGCTCGCGGTGCTGCCCCCGGACCGGCCGCGCCCGGCTCCGCGCCGCCCGCTGGCCGACCCGGGGCGGTAGTCCCGGCGGGTGCCGGGCCGCGGTTGACCGGCAGCCCGGTCGCCCCGGCCCTTCGGCGCTAGGTGTACTTCCCCGCCACGTTGTGGACGCGTGTTGAGGGTGTGAGTCCTGCGAGCGCTGTGTGGGGGCGGTGGTG
>JAJYRZ010000082.1 GCA_021793835.1 Actinomycetes bacterium
ATCCCGCGGTGGGTGTGGAAGGACCCGCCCTCGGCGAGGACCACCGTGTATTTGCGCCCCTTGCCGTCGGTGAGCTGGACACGCTCGCCGACGGTGAACGGCCGGCGCGGCGGGGTGGACTCGGAATCGGCGGCGGTCATCACAGGCACCTTTCGGAAAAGCGGGGCGGACGGACGTCGGCGCGAGCGCCGTGCGGGCGCGCCGCACACCGCACCGGGCGGGCGTCGGCCCCACCGCCTACCCTGCCAGGTGTGACCGAGTCCGCTGTTCCTGCCCCGTCCGATCCGGCGCCGCGCCGCCCGCTCGCCCTGTCGCCCTCGCGTGCCGGCGATTTCCGGCAGTGCCCGCTGCTCTATCGGTTCCGTGCGATCGACCGCATCCCGGAGACCCCGTCGCGCGCCCAGGTGCGCGGCACGGTCACCCACACGGTGCTCGAGCAGCTGTTCGAGCTCCCGCGCCCCGAGCGGTCCCCGGACCGGGCGCGCGCACTGGTCGCCCCGGCCCTGGATGCGGCGTTGGCCGCCGACCCGGCGCTGGCCGAGGTGGTGCCCGAGGCCGAGCGCGAGGAGTTCCTGGCCGCGATCGAGCCGCTGCTCACCCACTACTTCCGGATCGAGGATCCGTCCCGGTTCGACCCCGAATCGGTCGAGCAGCGCATCGAGACCCGGATCGAAGACGATCTGCTGCTGCGCGGATTCATCGACCGGATCGACGTCGCCCCCACCGGCGAGGTGCGGGTGGTCGACTACAAGACCGGTAAGCGCCCGCCCGAGCGGTTCCAGGCCCAGGCGCTGTTCCAGATGAAGTTCTATGCGCTGATGTGGTGGCGCACCCGCGGCGAGCTGCCCACCCAGCTGCTGCTGATCTATCTCGGCGACGGCACCACCTTGCGCCACGCGCCCGAGGCGGCCGAGCTCGAACGGTTCGAGAAGGTGCTCACGGCCCTGTGGGACGCGATCCGCACGGCCGGGCGCACCGGCGACTTCCCGCCCCGGCGCTCGAGACTGTGCGACTGGTGCGACCATCGGGCGATCTGCCCGGAGTTCGGCGGCACCCCGCCGCCCTATCCCGGATGGCCGGGAGAGACGGAGATCCGGTGACCGCGACGCTGCCCGAGGCCTTCTACCTGCCGGCTCCGCCCGCACTCGAGGGTGCCGAGACGTTCACCCCCACCGATGCCACCCGCAGCGTGTGGTCGACCGACATGCAGCACGGCGCGCCGCCGTCGGCACTGCTGGTCCGAGCGCTCGAGCGGTGCGCACCGGCCCCGGGCACCCGGCTGACCCGGGTGGTCACCGAACTGCTCGGACCGATCCCGGTGACTGCGACCACGGTGCGCGCCCGCGTGGTGCGCCCGGGCCGCGCGATCGCGCTGTTGCAGGCCGAGTTGCTGTGCGCCGGTCCCGACGGCGATCTGCGCCCGGTCGCCACCGCCACCGCGTGGCGTCTGGCCACCGCCGACACCGCGGCGGTCGCCCAGGACCGTGATCCGGCGTTGCCGCCCGCCCCGACCGATCCGGTGCCGTTCGGCGACCAGTGGTCCACCGGCACCCTGACCTTCTTGAACGCCGTCGAATGGCAGGCGGTGCGTGCCACCGACGCGGACGGCCCGGGCGTGATGTGGGCGCGCCCGCTGCTGGCGCTGGTCGCCGGTGAGCAGCCCTCGCCGCTGCAGACGATGTTCAGCGTCGTCGACGCCGCCAACGGGGTCGGCGCGACCGTCGATCCGGTGCACCACACGTTCTTGAACACCGATCTGACGGTGCACATCCACCGCGAACCCGCCGGCGACTGGGTGGGACTGTCCGCCGAGGCCTCGATCGGCCCGGACGGGATCGGCACGTGCGCCGCGGTGATCCACGATGCGGACGGACCGGTCGGCCGGTCGGCGCAGACCCTGCTCGTCCGTCCCACCGGGGCCTAGAAGACGCCGACGGTGCCCGCACCGGTGAGGTGGGCCCACCGGGTGCGGGCGCCGCTACGGGCGTAGGCGCGGTTACAGCCGGGCGGCCCGGATGTCGCTGGCCAGGATGGCGCGCGCGCCGAGTGCGGCGAGCTCGTCCATCACGCCGTTGACGCCCTTGCGCGGCACCAGTGCCCGCACGGCCACCCAGGTCGGATCGGCCAGATCCGACACGGTCGGCGAATCGATGCCCGGGGTCAGCGCCGCGGTCGCCTCGAGCAGCTCCCGCGGGCAGTTGTAGTCGAGCATCACGTACTGCTGGCCGTAGACCACCCCGCGCACCCGTGCGACGAGCTGATCCCGGGCCACGGCGCCGGCCGGATCGGCGTCGTCGCGCTCGATCAGCACCGCCTCGGAGGCGCACAGCACCTCACCGAAGGGCACCAGCCCGTGCTGGCGCAGGGTCCGACCCGAGCCGACCACGTCCGCGATCGCATCGGCGACACCGAGCTGGATGGAGATCTCCACCGCCCCGTCGAGCGGGATCACAGTCGCCTCGATGCCGCGCTCGGCCAGGTCGGCGCGGACCAGGCGCGGATAGGCGCTGGCGATGCGCACCCCGGCCAGCTTTTCCACGGTCCAGCCCCCGTCGGCGGCGCCGGCGTAGCGGAAGGTCGACCGGCCGAAGCCCAGTGCCAGCCGTTCGGTGACCGGTGCGCCGGACTCCCAGGCCAGGTCCCGGCCGGTGATGCCCAGATCCAGATCGCCCGAGCCGACATAGGTGGCGATGTCCTTCGGGCGCAGGAAGAAGAACTCCACGCCGTGCGCATCGTCCAAGACGGTCAGATCCTTGCCGTCGTGACGCCGGCGGTAACCGGATTCGGCGAGCATCTGCTGGGCGGTCTCCGACAGGGCGCCTTTGTTCGGCACCGCGACCCTGAGCATGTTCTGTGCTGTTCCCTTCGGACGGTGACGCGGCCCGTCGTGGGCCACGCCTGGTGCGGACGGGCCCGCCTGATGGGCGGCGGGCCGTGCGGGGCTGGGGTGGTACCGGTGCTACAGGTGTCGGTACACGTCGTCGAGCGTGAGCCCGCGCGCGATCATGAGCACCTGGGTCCAGTACATCAACTGCGAGATCTCCTCGGCCAGTTCGGCGTCGGACTCGTATTCGGCCGCGATCCACACCTCGCCGGCCTCCTCGATGACCTTCTTACCGATGTGGTGCACACCCTTGTCCAGAGCGGCGACGGTCCCGCTGCCGGCGGGACGTTCGGCGGCCCGGGAGGCCAGCTCGGTGAACAGCGAGTCGAAAGTCTTCACGGTGATCCATGGTCCCACACCCCCGCCACGGCCCCGCACGCGGACACCCGGCCGACAGCCGGCCGCCGGCCCGCCCGCGCACACGAGCGCGGGCCGCCTCCCCGCCGAAGAGGGTGGGAAGACGGCCCGCGGTCACCGCCGGGAAAGGGCCGATCCTAGGTGTTGAAGTACTTGGCCTCCGGGTGGTGCAGCACGAACGCGTCGGTGGACTGCTCGGGATGGAGCTGCAGCTCCTCGGAGAGCACGACCCCGATGCGTTCACCCTCCATCAGGTCCATCATCTTGCGCCGGTCCTCCAGGTTCGGGCAGGCGCCGTAGCCGAAGGCGTAGCGGGCGCCGCGGTAGCCGAGCTTGAAGAACTCCTCGATGTCCTCCGGGTCGTCGTGCGCCGCGGTGGTGCCGTCGGGGTAGACGAGTTCGCGCCGGATGCGCTGATGCCAGTACTCGGCCAGCGCCTCGGTCAACTGCACCCCGAGCCCGTGGACCTCCATGTAGTCGCGGTACTCGTTGGCGGCGAACAGCTCGTTGGCGAAGTCCGCGATGGGCTGGCCCATGGTCACCATCTGGAAGGGCAGCACGTCGACCTCGCCGGTCTCCTTCGCCCGGTCGCGCGACCGGATGAAGTCGGGCACCGACAGGAAGCGGCCACGCTGCTGGCGCGGGTACTCGAACTCGAACCGCACGGCCGCATCCGGGTCGGGGCTTTCGAGCACGTACACGGTGTCGCCCTCGGACACGGCCGGGAAGTAGCCGTAGACCACGGCGGCGTGCGCCAGGATGCCCTCCGCGGTGAGCCGGTCGAGCCAGTACCGCAGCCGCGGCTTGCCCTCGGTCTCCACCAGCTCCTCGTAGCTCGGGCCGTCGCCGCCGCGCGCGGCGCGCAGACCCCACTGGCCGAGGAAGGTCGCCCGTTCGTCGAGCAGTCCGGCGAACTCCTTGGGTGCGAGCCCCTTGATGATCCGGGTGCCCCAGAACGGCGGGCTCGGCACCGCGTCGAGTTCGGCCACATCCGACCGTGCCGGGATCTCGATCGGGGTCTCGTTGGCCTTCCGCTGCTCGGCGATCCGCCGGGACCGTTCCCGGCGGGCCTTGCGCTCCTCGGCCTTGGCCTTGGCGGCCAGCGCCTCGGGACTGTTCGGATCCGGGCCCTCACCGCGCTTGACGGCCATGATCTCGTCCATCAACCGCAGGCCCTCGAAGGCGTCCCGGGCGTAGGAGACCTCGCCCTGGTAGATCTCGGCCAGATCGTCCTCGACGTAGGCGCGGGTGAGCGCCGCACCGCCGAGCATGACCGGGAAGTCGTCGGCGACCCCGCGGGTGTTGAGCTCCTCGAGGTTCTCCTTCATCACCACGGTCGACTTGACCAGCAGTCCGGACATGCCGATCGCATCGGCCTTGTGCTCGACCGCGGCGTCGTAGATCGTCGCGATCGGCTGCTTGATGCCGAGGTTGACCACCTCGTAACCGTTGTTGCTCAAGATGATGTCGACCAGGTTCTTGCCGATGTCGTGCACATCGCCCTTGACGGTGGCGATCACCAGCTTGCCCTTGCCGCCGTCGTCCAGGCTCTCCATGTGCGGCTCGAGGTGGGCCACCGAGGCCTTCATCGTCTCGGCGGACTGGAGCACGAACGGCAACTGCATCTGCCCCGAACCGAACAGCTCGCCGACGGTCTTCATCCCCGACAGCAGCGTCTCGTTGATGATCTTCAGCGGCGGCGTGGTCTCCATCGCCTCGTCCAGATCGGCCTCGAGCCCGTTGCGGTCGCCGTCGACGATGCGCTGCTCGAGCCGTTCGAACAGCGGCATCGCGGCCAGCTCGGCGGCACGCGACTCCCGCGCGTCGGCGGCCGAGACGCCCTCGAACAGCTCCATCAGCCGGCCCAGCGGGTCGTAGTCCTCGGTGCGCCGGTTGTAGACCAGGTCGAGCGCGACCTGACGCTGCTCCTCGGGGATGCGCGCCATCGGCAGGATCTTCGAGGCGTGCACGATCGCGGTGTCGAGCCCGGCCTCCACGCACTCGTGCAGGAAGACCGAGTTGAGCACCTGACGCGCGGCCGGGTTGAGCCCGAAGGAGATGTTCGACACCCCGAGCGTGGTGTACACCTCCGGGTGTCGGCGCTTGATCTCGCGGATCGCCTCGATCGTCTCGATGCCGTCGCGCTGGACCTCCTCCTGCCCGGTGGAGATCGGGAAGGTCAGGCAGTCGATGATGATGTCGGAGGTGCGCAGCCCCCACTTACCGGTGATCTCGGAGATCAGCCGTTCGGCGATCGCGACCTTGTGCTCGGCGGTGCGGGCCTGGCCCTGCTCGTCGATGGTCAGTGCGACGACTGCGGCGCCGTGCTCACGCACCAGCTCCATGATCCGGTGGTACCGCGACTCCGGCCCGTCGCCGTCCTCGAAGTTCACCGAGTTGACCGCGCAGCGACCACCCAGGTGTTCCAGGCCGGTGCGCAGCACCGCCGGCTCGGTCGAGTCGAGCATGATCGGCAGGGTCGAGGCGGTGGCCAGCTTCGAGGCCAGCGCGGCCATGTCGGCCGCGCCCTCGCGCCCGACGTAGTCGATGCACAGGTCCAACAGGTGCGCACCGTCGCGCACCTGCCGCTTGGCGATCTCCAGGCAGGTCTCGATGTCCCCGGCGAGCATCGCCTCGCGGAAGGCCTTCGAACCGTTGGCGTTGGTGCGCTCGCCGATGACCAGGAACGACGCGTCCTGATCGAACGGCACCGCGGTGTAGAGCGAGGACACCCCCGGTTCGAGCTTCGGCTCGCGCTCGGCCTTTTCGGCCACCGACACCGCGTCGACCACGGCCTTCATGTGCGCGGGGGTGGTGCCGCAGCAGCCGCCGACCATCGACAGGCCGTAGTCGGTGACGAAGCCGGTGAGCGCGACCGCCAGCTCGTCGGCGGTCAGCGGGTACTCGGCCCCGTGCTTGTTCAGCACGGGCAGGCCCGCGTTGGGCATCACCGACACCGGCAGCTCGGTGTGCTTCGACAGGTAGCGCAGGTGCTCGCTCATCTCGGCCGGGCCGGTGGCGCAGTTGAGCCCGATCATGTCGATGCCCAGCGGCTCCAGAGCCGTCAGCGCCGCACCGATCTCGGAGCCGACCAGCATGGTGCCGGTGGTCTCGACGGTCACGTGCGTGATGATCGGCACCTCGATGCCGGACTGCTCCATCGCCCGCTGGGTGCCGATGATCGCGGCCTTGGCCTGCAGCAGGTCCTGGCAGGTCTCGATCAGGATCACGTCCGCACCGCCGTCGAGCATGCCCAGGGCCGCCTCGACGTAGGCGTCGCGCAGCACGGCGAACGGAGCGTGACCCAGGGTGGGCAGCTTGGTGCCCGGCCCCATCGAGGCGAAGACCATCCGGTCGATGCCGTCGCGGCCCGGGCCGGCCGCATCGGCGGCCTCGCGGGCGATGCGGGTGCCGCGCAGCGACAGATCGCGGATGCGGTCCTCGAGGCCGTAGTCGGCCAGGTTGGACAGGTTGCAGCCGAAGGTGTTGGTCTCGATGGCGTCCACACCGACCGCGAGGAAGGAGTCGTGGATCTCACGGATGACGTCGGGGCGGGTCTCGTTCAGGATCTCGTTACAGCCCTCCAGATCACGGAAGTCCGCCATCGACAGATCCTGTGCCTGCAGCATGGTCCCCATCGCCCCGTCCCCGATGATGACGCGCTGGGCCAGGGACTGAAGAAACACGGATTTGTTCGCAGACATGTCCTCCAGCCTATCCGCTGTGTTTTCCACGCCGGCCGTAGGCTGGGGGTGTGGACCCGTACACTGCTCCGGTCGGTGACCGGGATCATGGCCCGACCGTGGCGATCGCCGCCTTCGACGGCTGGACCGACGCCGCCGACGCCGCCAGCGACGTCGTCGAACACCTGGCCCTGACCTGGGACGGCGACGAGGTCGCCGTGATCGACGACGAACGTTATTTCGACTACCAACAGACCCGACCGACGATCACCCTCACCGACGGGGTGCTGCGACGGGTGCGGTGGCCGGCCGTCCAGATCGTGCGCTGCCGCCCGCCCGGCGCCGCGCGCGAGGTGCTGATCGTGCACGGGCCGGAACCGAGCCTGTACTGGCGTGGTTTCGCCGCCGAACTGCTCGACCGCCTCGTCGAGCTCGGCGCCGAGACGATCGTGACGGTCGGCGCGCTGCTCGCCGATACCGCACACACCCGCCCCGTGGACGTCACCGGCAGCGCCTTCACCGCGGAGGCTGCGCGCCGGTTCGGGCTCTCGCCGTCGAACTACGACGGGCCGACCGGGATGACCGGGGTGCTGCAGGACGCGTGTGTGCGCGCCGGGGTGCCGGCGGTGAGTCTGTGGGGTGCGGTGCCGCACTACTTCGCCCAGTCCCCCAGCCCGAAGGTGATGCTGGCCCTGCTGCGCGCCCTGCAGGACGTGACCGGGGTGGCGATGCCCGTCGGCGACCTGCCGGCCCGGGCCGCGGAGTGGGAGCGCACCATCGACGAACTCACCGCGGCCGACGAGGACATCGGCGACTACATCCGCAGCCTGGAGGAACGCGGCGACGACGACACCGCGGCCGCGGTCGATGCGATGGACGGGGCCGAACTGGCCGAGGAGTTCGAGCGGTTCCTGCGTCGCCGCGGCGACGACGGGCCCGGCGACGGCGCGCCGGGGCCGGACCGGTCAGACGAGCAGCACCCCGAGTAGGGCGTCGACCGCGTCCGCGATCCGCCCCGGCGCCGCCTGATCGGTGCCCAGGCCGGCCTCGGCGTCGGCGACCCACGCATCGATCGCGGTCAGCGCGCGTGCGGTGTCCAGATCGTTCGACAGGTACTCGCGCAGGCGGGTCAGCGTGGGCTCGGCCGCCGGCCCCTGCGGGCGGGACACCGCGGCCCGCCAGCGCTCCAGCCGGGTGCGCGCGGCGTCCAGCAGATCGTCCGACCAGGGCCGATCGGTGCGGTAGTGCCCGTCGATCAGGGCGAGCCGGACGGCCATCGGGTCGACGCCTTCGGCGCGCAGCCGCGAGACGAACTCGAGGTTGCCCAGCGACTTGGACATCTTCTCGCCGCCCAGCTCGATCATCCCGGTGTGCACGTAGTGCCGGGCGAACCGGCGTTCACCGGTGGCCGCCTCGGCGTGGGCGGCGGAGAACTCGTGGTGCGGGAAGATCAGGTCGCTGCCCCCGCCCTGGACGTCGAAGCCGGTGCCGATGCGGTTGCGCGCGATCGCCGAACACTCGATGTGCCAGCCGGGCCGTCCCCGTCCGAACGGTGCGGGCCAGGACGGCTCGCCGGGCCGCTCGACCCGCCACAGCAGCGCGTCGAGCGGATCGCGTTTGCCCGCCCGCTCCGGGTCTCCCCCGCGCTCGGCGAACAGCGCCTCCATCGTGGCCCGGTCGTAGTTCGATTCGTAACCGAACTGCGCCGTCGCCCCGACCGGGAAGTAGACGTCCGGATACTCCGGGTCGTCCACGGTGTAGGCGGCGCCGCGCTCGAGCAGTTCGCCGACCATCGCCACGACCTCGTCGATGGTCTCCACCGCACCGATGTAGTCGGTCGGCGGCAGCACGCGCAGCGCCGCCATGTCGGCGCGGAACAGTTCGATCTGCTCGGCCCCCAGGTCGCGCCAGTCCACCCCGTCCCGGGCCGCGCGCTCGAACAGCGGATCGTCGACGTCGGTGATGTTCTGCACGTAGTGCACGTCGTGCCCGAGGTCGCGCCAGTACCGGTTCACCAGATCGAAGGTCAGGTAGGTGGCGGCGTGCCCGATGTGGGTGGCGTCGTACGGGGTGATGCCGCAGACGTACATCGTCGCGGTGTCGCCGGGGGTGACCGGACGGACCGCCTGATCGGCGGTGTCGTAGAGACGGATCCCCGGTCCGGTGCCGGGCACGGACGGGACGGCGGGAGCGGACCAAGAACGCATGGTGCCAACTCTAGGCCGTCGCGTTCACAGGGGTGGCCACGGGATGGCCGGACCGATGACCGGTTCGGGCATCACCGGGTCCGCGGCCAGCTCCGCGGTCCGCCCGGCCAGAGCCTCGAACTCGGCCTCGGTGATGGTGCCGGGCTCCAGGCCGAGCGCCGTGCAGTCTGCGGCGGCGCCGAACTCGGCGGCCAGCCGGGCCAGATCGGCCTGCAGCTCCTCCGGCACCGGCCGACCCGCCCAGCCCCAGAGCACCGTGCGCAGTTTCGGTTCGGCGTGCAGACAGATCCCGTGATCGATCGCATACCAGCGGTCGCCCGGGCCGACGAGGACGTGACCGCCCTTGCGGTCGGGATTGTTGACGATCACATCGAGCACGGCGATCCGCCACAGCCGGGGATCGTCGGCGTGGGCGAGCACCAGCGGGCGGCCGTGGCCGTCCTCGGCCGACAGGATCGGCAGATAGTCCTCGGGCACGGCGCCCGGATCGAACACGTCCACCGGATCCGGGCCCGCCGCGTCGACGGCCGGCACCCAGGCCTGCACCATCCCGGGCCCGGCCGGACCGTCGCGCAACACGGTCGGCGGCACCACCGGCCAGTCCAGGGCGCGGGCCACCCGATAGGTGGCGACCTCCCGCCCGGCCAGGGTGCCGTCGGGGAAGTCCCACAGCGGCCGCTCGCCGCGGATCGGCTTGTACACGCACTGCACCGGCGGCCCGTCGTCGACGACGATCTCGGCCAGGAAGGTCGCGTTCGAGGCCCCGCGCAGCCGCGCGGTGACGGTCAGTTCGCCGCCCAGCGGCACGGATCGGGCCACCGCCGCCGGACCGGCGGGCGGCACCGCATCAGACATCGTCGAACGGTACGGACAGATCCGCCGGATCGACTCCGCGCCGGTAGCCGTTGGTGCGCACACACAGGTGCCCGGCCGGATCCATCGCCTCCCCGCAGATCGGACAGGGCGGACGGCCCGAACCGACCACCGCGTGTGCCCGGGCGCAGAAGGCACGCGCCTGTTCGGGCGACAGGAACACCCGCAGCGCGTCCGGTCCGTCCTCGGTGTCGTCGAGCACCACCGATTCGTCCAGCGGGGTCTCCGAGACCGCGAGCAGTTCGATGACCACCGTGTGCGAATCGGCCTCCCAGCCCAGGCCCATGGTGCCCACCCGGAACTCCGAGTCGACCGGGGAGGCCAGCGGATCGGTGTCGTCGGACTCGGTGGTGCGCGCGGGCAGCTCGGCCCCGAAACGGCGGGTCACCTCGTCGAGCAGCGCGTCCACCCGGTCGGCCAGGATGTCCACCTGCTGCTTCTCCACCAGCACGCTGATCACCCGGCCGTCGTCTGAGGCCTGGACGTAGAAGGTCCGGTCGCCCGGCTGGCCGACGGTGCCGGCCACGAACCGCTCCGGTGAGCGGAACACGTGAATCTGCCGCGCCATCTCTACCCTCCTGCGTCGTTGCGGTGCCCGGACTTCCCCGCGGCCGTCATGCGGTCCCCGTCTCGCCGCCGGGCACCGTCTGCGCGGTGCGTCCGGCCCCGGCCAGGCGGGCCAGCCCCGACAGGTCGGAGCCGGTGTCGTTCATGTGGTGGACCACCGGCCGGGTGTCGGTGTAGCTGATCACGCTGATCGCCGCGGGCACGGTCATGATCCGTTGGAACGAGTCCAGGTGCAGGCCGAGCGCGTCGGCCAGCACCGACTTGATCACATCACCGTGGGTGCACGCCACCCACAGCCGGTCGTCCTCCCCGTCCTCGCGCAGCGCCCGATCGTGGTCGCGCACCGCTGCGACGGCGCGCGCCTGCACCCCGGCCAACCCCTCCCCGCCGGGGAACACCACCGCCGAGGGCTGCTGCTGGACGACCTTCCACAGCGGCTCGCTCAGCAGCTCCTTGATCGGCCGGCCGGTCCAGTCGCCGTAGTCGACCTCGGCCAAGCGGTCCTCGACCTGCGCATCGAGTGTGAAGTCCGCGGCCAGCCCGGCGACGGTCTCACGGCAGCGCTGCAGCGGGGAGGTCACGATCGCCGACAGCGGCAGCCCGGCGAGCCGGTCGCGCACCCGCGCCGACTGCTCCCGGCCCACCTCGTCCAGCCCGATCCCGGGGGTGCGGCCGGCCAGGGTCGCCGCGGTGTTCGCACTGGAGCGCCCGTGGCGCAGCAGGATCACGGTCATGGCTCCACCCTATGCACACCGGGCGGACCGGGGCGCCGCTGTCGGCGGTCGCCGCCGGCAGCGGCTAGAGTCCATCGGTCATGGAGTCGATCGCATGAGGACCGCCACCGTCGGGCGCAGCGGGCTGCGCGTATCCGCCCTGGGCCTGGGCACCTTGACCTGGGGGCGCGAGACCCCCGGCGACGAGGCGGCCGCCCAACTCACCGCGTTCGTCGACGCCGGGGGCACGCTGCTGGACACCTCTCCGGCCTATAACGACGGCGCCGCCGAGGCGGTGCTGGCCGAGCTGCTCGGCGATGTCGTCGCCCGGGACCGGCTGGTGCTCAGCGGCACCGCCGGGATCGATCCGTCCGCACCGCCCGGCCACCGGGTGGACTGTTCCCGCCGGGCGCTGCTGGCCGGGCTCGATCGCACACTGGCCGCGCTGGGCACCGACCACCTGGATCTGTGGCAGGTCGCGGCCTGGGACCGGCGCACCCCCGTCGCCGAGGTCGCGGCCACGCTCGCCCACGCGGTGCGCACCGGCCGGGCCCGCTACGTCGGGGTGCGCGGCCACCTGGCCTGGCAGCTGGCCACCGCCGCCGGCGTCGCCGCCGCGGACGCGCCGATCGTCGCCGCCCAGGCCGAGTACTCGCTGCTGGCCCGCGGGGCGGAGGACGAGTTGATCCCGGCGGCCGCGCACCACGGTGCGGGTCTGCTGGCCGCGGTGCCGCTGGCCGGCGGGGTACTCACCGGCAAGTACCGCGACGGGGTGCCCAGCGATTCCCGCGGCGCCGACGAGCTGCGCGGGACCGGGGTGGCCCGCTATCTGACCGAGCAGGCCGATCGGGTCAACCAGGCGGTCGCCACCGCGGCCGACGGGCTGGGCACCTCGCCGCTGGCGGTCGCCCTGGCCTGGGCGCGCGGGCGTCCGCAGGTCGCCTCGGCGATCGTCGGGGCACGGGACCTGGCCCAGTTCACCGGCACCCTGGCGGCTGCCGATCTGGAGCTGCCCGACGCGATCGTCGCCGCACTCGACGACGTCAGCGGCTACTGACCCCCTGCCCGGACCCACAGACGAGATCGGCCCGGTCCCACCGCCCAATGCGGTGGGACCGGGCCGATCACCTCGGGTTCAACCGGTCACAGGCGCGAGACCGCGGCGCCGAAACCGCCGAAGACCACCGCGAGCACGCCGACCGAGCCGCCCACCCAGGCGCCCCACCACTTGTTCTCGCCGTTGGTGATCGAATCGCTCTCGTGCCGGACGACCTCGACCTCGTGCGCCGACTCGCCGGCGGCCTCGGACTCGGCCGCCGCGTCGAAGGTGATCGGCTCGGCGGCGACCACGTCGAAACCGTTCATGTGGTCGTGGAACATCGTGACCGCGCAGTCGTCGGCCCCGCAGGCGAACTCCGCGTCCTCGCCGCCGAAGGTCGCACCGCTGCTGACGATCTCCAGCTCCGCGGAGAACGAGCCGTCGGCCGCGATCGGCACCTGGGCGCCGCGGTCGGTCTGGTTCGACA
>JAJYRZ010000083.1 GCA_021793835.1 Actinomycetes bacterium
GGGCCATGGCGGCGCGGTCGATCCGTGCCGGGGAACGGGAACGGGCCCGTGCCCGCGAGAAGCTGGGCCTGCCGGCCGCGGGCGGAGCGCCGGCCGCCCGGATGGTCGCGGTGCTGCCCGGCCTGGAGGTGCCGCGGCCGGACTGGCCGGCCGACACCTATGTGGTCGGCCCACTGCTGTGGGACCCGACCGAGACCTACGTCGACCCGCCGCCGGGAGACGATCCACTGGTGCTCATCGCCCCGTCCACCGCCACCGCGGAGGGCGCCCCGATGGCCGAGGTGGCCCTGGCCGCGCTGGCCCCGGAGAAGCTCGGCGGGCGCCGGGTGCGCGCCCTGATCACCACCTTCGGCGAGATACCGGCCGATCTGCCCGAGTGGGCGCGGGCCGGGCGCAGCCGGCAGGACCGGGCACTGGCCGAGGCGACGGTGGTGGTGTGCGGGGCCGGCCACGGGATGATGGCCAAGGCCCTGGGCGCCGGGGTGCCGGTGGTGGCCGTGCCCGGCGGGGGAGACCAGTGGGAGGTGGCCCAGCGTGCGCGGCGGGCCGGTTGCGCGGTGGTGGTCCGTCCGCTCGGGGTGGACGCCCTGGCCGCCGCGGTCGCCGAGGTGCTCGACGACCGGCAGCGCTACTGCGGCGCCGCCCGCCGGGTCGGTGCGGCCCGGGCCCGGGTCGACGCGGTGGAGGTGTGCCGCCGGGCTGCCGGCCGCGCTACCGTGGCCGGGTGCGACTGACACTGTTCCGCGAACTGATCGACGAGCACTTCGGCGCGATCCGGGCCGATTCGATCCTCGTCGATCACGTGCTGACCGAATGCGGGGGCCGCACCGCGGCCCAGGCGATCGAGGACGGGGTGGAGCCGCGGGAGGTCTGGCACGCGCTGTGCCGGGACTTCGATGTGCCGCGGGCGCTGTGGTGACACGCCGCCGCGTGCGGACGCGCCACACGCGTGACATCGAACGGGTGTTCGTATACGCTCGGTTTCGTGGTCGACCAGCCATCCACAGTCCGGCCCGTGGTCCACACCCGGGCGCAGGTGCGTGATGACGGTCGGCGGCACTGTCGGACCCCGGTCCTAGTGTGTGCAGCGAGTCGAGACAGGTAAGCGTCCCGGGCAGCAGGCCGGGGACCGCCGTCGGCAGGAAGCTTCGGTCGCCCCGTGCGGGCGACCGGCGAAAAGGAGACGTCATGAGCAAGGTCGCCAACGATCGCAGTAAGGCGCTGGAACTGGCCCTGGCGCAGATCGACAAGAACTTCGGCAAGGGCTCGGTCATGCGGCTGGGCGAGGAGTCGCGTCAGCCGATCGCGACCATCCCCACCGGTTCGATCGCCCTGGATGTGGCGCTGGGCATCGGCGGACTGCCGCGCGGGCGCATCATCGAGGTCTACGGCCCCGAGTCCTCCGGTAAGACCACCGTCGCCCTGCACGCGGTGGCCAACGCGCAGGCGGCCGGCGGCATCGCCGCGTTCATCGACGCCGAGCACGCGCTGGATCCGGAGTACGCGCGCCGTCTCGGTGTGGACACCGATGCGCTGCTGGTCTCCCAGCCCGACACCGGTGAGCAGGCCCTGGAGATCGCCGACATGCTGGTGCGCTCGGGTGCGATCGACATCATCGTCGTCGACTCCGTCGCCGCCCTGGTGCCGCGCGCCGAGATCGAGGGCGAGATGGGAGACAGTCATGTCGGCCTGCAGGCCCGGCTGATGAGCCAGGCGCTGCGCAAGATGGCCGGTGCGATCAGCGGATCGGGCACCACCGCGATCTTCATCAACCAGCTGCGCGAGAAGATCGGCGTGATGTTCGGCTCCCCGGAGACCACCACCGGTGGCCGGGCGCTGAAGTTCTACGCCTCGGTGCGCCTGGACGTGCGCCGGATCGAGACGCTCAAGGACGGGGCGGACTCGGTGGGTAACCGGACCCGGGTCAGGGTGGTCAAGAACAAGGTCGCCCCGCCGTTCAAGCAGGCCGAGTTCGACATCATCTACGGGCTCGGGATCAGCAAGGAGGGGTCGCTGGTCGACATGGGTGTCGAACACGGCTTCATCCGCAAGTCCGGCTCCTGGTACACCTACGAGGGCGAACAGCTGGGCCAGGGCAAGGAGAACGCCCGCCGGTTCCTGCTGGAGAACCCGGATGTCCGGGACGAGATCGAGGGCAAGATCAAGGACAAGCTCGGCATCGGGGCGGCCGCGGCCGTCGAGGGTGAGGACGGCGACGAGGCCGCGCCGACCGAATTCTGATCGTGCCGGCGCAGCAGGGCCCCGCGCCGGACTCCGGTACGCCGGACCGCGAGTTCACCGCGGCGGTGGCGCGGGCACAGGACGCGTGCGTGCGGCTGCTGGCCGCACGTGAGCGCAGCCGGCACGAACTCGCCGACCGGCTCACCCGGCGCGAGTTCCCCGCGCCGGTGATCGAGGAGGTGCTCGCCCGCCTGGAGCGGGCGGGCCTGGTCGACGATCGACGGTTCGCCGAGCAGTGGGTGCACTTCCGGCATCGCGACTCCGGTCGGGCGCGCGCCGTACTGGCGCGGGAGCTGCGCGACAAGGGTGTGGCCGCCGACGTCGTCGACGACGCGCTCACCCAGATCGACCAGGACGACGAGTACGCCCGGGCCACAGAACTGGTGCGCCCCCGCATGGCCCGGGCGCTCACGGCCCCGGTCACCGATCCGCGAGAACGCGACCGGATCCTGCGGCGCCTGCTCGGGGTGCTGGCCCGGCGCGGTTACCCCTCGTCGATCGCCCACGCGGTGGTCCGCCAGGCCTGGGAGGCGCGCATGGACGAACTCACCGCGGCGGAGGACGCCGAACCGTCACCGTGATCGGCGGCCGCGCCCCTGGGATGCGGCTCAGGTCTCAGTCGGCCCGGGCGAGGTGGTCGGCGACCGGTCCGGCGCAGTACCGTAGACGGTGATGCCCGTATGCGCGGTGCCTTGTCACGTCCGATCGGCCCTGTCGGTCCGATCCGTGTCGGTGCGCACACGGGAGGATCCACCGATCGAGGACGAGGGATGACTGCAGAGGCGATCGCGACGGCACCCGCCGCGGCAGAGGACACGGCGACGCCGCGGACCTATCAGGTCCGCACCTTCGGGTGCCAGATGAACGTGCACGACTCGGAGCGGATCTCCGGCCTGCTCGAGGACGACGGATACGTCCGTGCCGCCGAGGGCACGGCCCCCGACCTGGTGGTGTTCAACACCTGCGCGGTACGCGAGAACGCCGACAACAAGCTCTACGGGAACCTGGGCAACCTGCGGCCGGCCAAGGACGCCGACCCGGACATGCAGATCGCCGTCGGCGGATGCCTGGCCCAGAAGGACCGGGACACCATCGTCGAGCGCGCCCCGTGGGTGGACGTGGTCTTCGGCACCCACAACATCGGCTCGCTGACCGCCCTGCTCGACCGCGCCCGGCACAACCGGCGCGCCGAGGTCGAGATCCTGGAATCGCTCGAGGAGTTCCCCTCGATGCTGCCGGCCCGCCGCGACTCGACCTATTCGGGCTGGGTGTCGATCTCGGTGGGCTGCAACAACACCTGCACCTTCTGCATCGTGCCGACCCTGCGCGGCAAGGAGGTCGACCGGCGCCCCGGCGACGTGCTCGCCGAAGTGCAGGCCCTGGTCGACGAGGGGGTGCTGGAGGTGACCCTGCTCGGGCAGAACGTCAACGCCTACGGTGCCTCCTTCGCCGACCCCGACACCCCGCGCGACCGCGGCGCTTTCGCCAAGCTGCTGCGTGCCTGCGGCGAGATCGAGGGCCTCGAGCGTGTCCGGTTCACCTCCCCGCATCCGGCGGAGTTCACCGACGACGTGATCGAGGCGATGGCCGAGACCGCGAACGTGTGCCCGCAGCTGCACATGCCGCTGCAGTCCGGCTCCGACCGGGTGCTCAAGGCGATGCGCCGGTCGTATCGGCGCGAGAAGTTCCTCGGCATCTTGGACAAGGTGCGCGCGGTGATGCCGCATGCGGCGATCACCACCGACATCATCGTCGGCTTCCCCGGCGAGACCGAAGAGGACTTCGAACAGACCCTGGATCTGGTGCGCCGGGCCCGGTTCTCCAGTGCGTTCACCTTCCAGTACTCGATCCGTCCCGGCACCCCCGCGGCCACGATGGCCGACCAGGTGCCCAAGCACGTCGTGCAGCAGCGCTACGAGCGGCTGATCGCCGTGCAGGAGCAGGTCGGACTCGAGGCCAACCGGGAACTGGTCGGCACCGAGGCCGAACTGCTGGTCGCCGCCGGTGAGGGGCGCAAGGACGCCCAGACCGCCCGGATGTCGGGCCGGGCCCGCGACGGGCGGCTGGTGCACTTCACGGCCGTGGCCGCACCGGGCACCGAGATCGACGCCGAAGCCATCCGCCCCGGCGACCTGGTGACCGTGCAGATCACCGACGCCGCCCCGTACCACCTGATCGCCGACGCCGGGGTGCAGACCCATCGGCGTACCCGCGCCGGCGACGCCTACGCCGACGGCGTGGTCCCGCGCACCCGGCCGGTCGGGGTGGGCCTGGGCATGCCGGGGATCGGGGCGCCCCCGTCGCCGGCTCCGGTGGCGGACCGCTGCGGATAGACCGCTACAGCTACACGCAGTATTCGACGGCGCTCACAGCGATGCGGGGCGCACGACGGGCCGGAACCGGCCCGCAGGGCGGCCAGTCCGCCCGAGAGGAGACGAAGGTGGACAACGACAAGCCGTCCGGCGAGATCCCCGAGGAGCTCAAGGGCTTCCAGAAGGATTTCGAGCGGGCCGAGAAGAAAGTGTCCGGTGAGGTCGATCCGGGGATGCGGGCCGTGGTGCTCGCCAGCCTGATCATGCTCACCCTGCTGGCGCTGTTCCTGCCGCAGACCGGTTCGGTCAACGGTTGGGAGGTGCTCGCCAACTCCGGTGATGCGGTCAAGGAGGGCTCGGCGCCCACCGGCCGGATCTTCGTGTGGATGGTGGTGGTCTTCGGCGGCCTGACCGGCATGCTCGCGCTGCTGACCCGCCGCTGGTGGCTGACCCTGATCACCGCTGCCGGCTCGGCGGTGTCGGTGTTCTTCGCCGTACTGGCCGTATGGTCGCGCCAGACCATCAGCTACTCGCTGACCGACTCCGAGCGGGCCTCCCAGTTGGTGCCCGACGGTGACCTGTCGGGCCCGGGCATCGGCATGTTCGTGCTCGGTGTGCTGATGCTGGTGCTGGCCTACAACTGGGTGCGGGTGGCCTGGACCAAGACCGCGCTGCAGCTGGCGGCCGAGTCCGAGCGGCGCAACCATGCCGCCGAGGACGAGGACGCCGAGTACAACCAGTCCCGTCTGGGCCGTCCGGACCGGCCGCGGAAGAACTGATCCGCCCGCTGACCGGCCCGGTGCGGCCGGTCAGCGGTCCTCGACCGCCGTCTCTGCCGCGTCGGCCCACTCGCGCCACTGCGCGGCCTGCGCCCGGGCCTCGGCCGCGGCCTTGGTCTTACCGGCCTGCTCGGCCTTTTCGGCCTGCTGCTCGAACTGCTCGACCCGACTGCGGAACTGGGCGGCACGCGCCATCGCTTCGGGGTCGGTCCGGCGCCACTGCGCGTCGGCCGCGTCGCGCACCCGCTGCTCGACCGCACGCATCCGCGACTCGATCGAGTGCATCTTGGCGCGCGGCACCTTGCCGGCCTGCTCCCACCGGTCCTGGATCTCACCGAGCCGGCGCCGAGCGGTCTCCAGGTCGTCGGTCGACAGGGCCTCGGCCTCGCGGAGCAGCTCCTCCTTGACCTGAGCGTTGTGTTCGTACTCCCGATCGATCTCGGCGTCGGCGGCCTTCCGGGCACCGAAGAACGTGTCCTGGGCGGCCTTGAACCGCTGCCACAGCGCATCGTCGGCCTCGCGCGGGGCGCGGCCGGCGGCCTTCCACTGGGCCATCAGATCCCGATAGGCACGCGAGGTCGGACCCCAGTCGGTGGAGTCGGCCAGCGCCTCTGCCTGTACGACCAGTTCCTCCTTGCGCTCCCGGGCGACCACCCGATTGCGGTCGAGCTCGGCGAAGTGGGCGCCGCGGCGGCGGTTGAACGCCTCGCGGGCCTTGGAGTACCGCTTCCACAGCGCGTCGTCGGTCTTGCGGTCGATCCCGCGCAGGGTCTTCCACTCGTCGAGGATCTCGCGCAGCCGATCACCGGCGACCTTCCACTGGGTGGAGTCGGCCGCGATCTGCTCGGCCTCCGCGGCGAGCTCCTGTTTGCGGGCGAGCTGGGCGGCCCGCTGCTCGCTGCGCTTGGCGCGCGCCCGGTCCGCGGCCTCGCCGCAGCCGTCGATCACCGCGGTCAACCGCCGGGCCAGGGCCGGCACGTCGCCGAGCACGGCGGCCTCGTCGAGGCCGGCCAGCAGATGTTCGGCGGCCTCCTTGGTGGCCACCGGATCGGCGCTGCCCGAACGGAGCCGGTCCTCGAGCAGACCGACCTCGGTCGACAGGTCGTCGTAGCGGCGACCGAAGTGGGCGAGCCCCTCGGCCGGGGTGCCGGCCTGCCAGGAGGCGATCTCGCGTTCGCCCTGTTCGGTGAACAGGTAGACGGTGCCGTCGTCGGCGATCCGGCCGTAGCGGGACGGATCGACCGGGCGGAGCGCGGTCTCCGCGGCCGGGGGGACGACCGGCTGGACCGGGGCCGAGGGGCGCGGCCCCGGTTTCGGTCCTGGCCGCGGGCCCGGGCGGGGCGTGGGCCGGGGGCTCTCGGTCATCGGTGTCCTCATCTCTGCCGCGCGTCACGGCTGCCGTCGAAGCGTCCACGGCCGACGCGATACGCGCGGCCGGTGTCCATTGAACCGTCTTGCCCGTGCGATCACCACGCGAACCGGTGAAACTCCGGTATCGGCGCGCCGGTCCGGGACGGCCTGGCACTAGGGTGAGGGGCGTGTTGAACGCTGTGTGTTTTGTTCCGGCCACGCCCCTGTTGGTGCCCCGCATGGGTGGTGCGGCCGCCGCCGAGACCGAAGAGTTGCGCCGCGCGGTGCTGGCGGCGGTCGGTTCGGTGGCAGGCCCGGCCACGGCATGGACGGTGCTCGGGACCGGGCCGGTCGATTCCGCACAGACCACCGCGCTGTCGGGTGCGGGTTCCTTCGGCGCCTACGGGCTGGATGAACCGGTGTGGTTCGGCCCCGGCGCCGCACCGGAAGACCCCACCGGGCCGCGGGATCGGACCGTGGCGCTGCCCGGGCTGATCGCCGGGTGGCTGCGCGGGGAACTGGGCGCGCAGGCCGAGCTGGACCTGGTGCAGGTCCCGGTCGACGCCGAGCCCGCACAGTGCGCGCAGCTCGGCGCCGAGCTCGACGAGCGGTTCGCCGACGAGAAGGATCGGCGCATCGTGCTGGTGGTCGCCGACGGTCCCGACTCGCTGACCCCGCAGGCCCCGGGCGCACTGCACCCGGATGCGGCCGCGGTGGACGCGGTGGTGGCCGAGGCGATCGCCTCCGGCGACCACGAGGCGTTGGCCGGGCTCGACAGCGCGCGCGCCGCCGAGGTCGGGCTCGAGGGCCGGGCCCCCTGGCAGGCCGCGGCCGCCCTGGCCACCGCGCGCGCGGCGCGCACCGTGGTGCCGATGATCTCCGGGTACGGCTTCCACTGCGCGCCCTACGGCGTCGGCTACCACGTCGGCGTCTGGCGGTGGTGATCGCGGCCGGGCCGGTCCCGGTCGCGGTGCTCGGTCCGACGGCGGCCGGCAAGTCCGCGCTGGCGCTGGATCTGGCCGAACGCCTCGGCGGGGAGATCGTCAACTGCGATGCGATGCAGCTGTATCGCGGGATGGACATCGGCACCGCCAAACTGCCCGTGGCCGAGCGCCGCGGCATCGCGCACCATCAACTCGACGTGCTCGAGGTCACCGACACCGCCTCGGTGGCGGCCTATCAGACGGCCGCGCGCGCCGATGTGGAGGCGATCCGGGCCCGCGGCAACGTGCCGGTGATCGTGGGCGGGTCGATGATGTACATCCAGGCGCTGCTCGACGACTGGTCGTTCCCGGACACCGACCCGGAGGTGCGCGCCCGGTTCGAGGCCCGGCTGGCCGACCTCGGTCCGGCCGCGCTGCACACCGAGCTGGCCGGGGTGGATGCGGATGCGGCCGCGAAGATCCTGCCCAGCGACGGCCGCCGGATCGTGCGCGCACTCGAGGTGATCACCCTGACCGGGCGGCCCTACGCGGCCTCGATGCCGACCATCGGCGCGCCGCGCTGGGGCACCCGGATGCTGGCGGTCGACCGCGACACCGCCGAACTCGACGCCCGGATCGCGGCGCGCACGGCCCAGATGTTCGACGCCGGACTGCTCGGCGAGGTGCGTGCCCTGATCGCGCGCGGACTGCGCGAGGGGGTGACCGCGCGCCGGGCCATCGGCTACGCCCAGGTGCTCGCGCATCTGGACGGTGAATACGACCTGGATCACGCCCGGGAACGCACGACGATCGGCACCCGGCGCTATGTGCGCCGCCAGCGGTCCTGGCTGCGCCGCGACGGCCGCATCACCTGGCTCGGTGGTGCCGATCCGGACCTTCTCGGCCGGGCCCTGGCCGTGGCCGCCGGACATGAGACCGGCGCGCGAGACGATTAGGATCACCGGTATGCAAGGGCGCGAACGCACCGGCAGGGTGCAGGCGGTGGATCGGGCACTGGTGTTGCTCGATCTGCTCGCCGACCGGGGCGGACGGGCCACGATCACCGAGCTGGCGGAGGAGTCCGGGCTGCCCGGTCCGACGATCCATCGGTTGATGAACACCCTGCGGGCCCGCGGCTACGTCCGCCAGGAACCGAGCAGGCACTATGCGCTCGGGATCAAACTGGTCGGCATCGGGGAGACGGCCGGCCGGTTGCTGGGCGACTGGGTGACCCCGGCGCTGAGCGAGCTGGTCGAACGCACCGGGGAGACGGCCAACATGGCGATGCTCGACGGAGACCAGGTGGTGTATCTGGCGCAGGTGCCCAGTAGGCATTCGATGCGCATGTTCACCGAGGTCGGCCGCCGGGTGGACGTGCACTGCACCGCGGTGGGCAAGGCGCTGGTCGCCGACCTGCCGGCCGACCGGGTGCGCGAGATCCTCGCCGCGCGCGGGATGACCCGGCACACCCCGAACACCATCGTCACCGCCGAGGACTATCTCGACCAGCTCGCCACCGTGCGCGAGATCGGCTACGCCACCGATGAGTCCGAACAGGAGCAGGGGGTGCGGTGCGTGGCGCTCGCCGTGCCCGGGCCGGTGCCGATCGCCCTGTCGGTGTCGGGGCCGGAGTCGCGGCTGACCGCGGCGCGCCGCGACGAGGTCGCCGAACAGATCCGGCGGGTGGTCGCCGAGTTCGAACCGCACTGACCTTCCCCGCACCCGGGCCGGCCGCGGCCGAGACCGGCCCGGGTGCGACCGGCTACACCGGGTGTGGTGTGCCGGTCGCTCCCGGGCCGGTGCGGCGGCCGCGGTGATCAGAGCATGATGCCCAGCGGCTCGCTGCCCGACCAGTCGTGGCCCCAGTAGCTGTCCGCGGTGATCTCCTCGGCCGTGTAGTAGGTCTCGTCGACCCGCATGCCCTCGGTGCCGAACTCGATGTCCCAGCCGCCCGGTGCGCGCACGTAGAACGACACCATCTTGTCGTTGGTGTGCCGGCCGAGCGTGGACGAGACGGAGAAGCCGTCGGCGACCACCCGGTCGAGCGCCTGACCGACCGCATCGAGGGTGTCGACCTCGACCATGATGTGGATCAGTCCCGGGCCCTGCTTCGGCGAGGGCATCAGCGCCAGCGAGTGGTGGCGCTCGTTGATCCCCAGGAACCGGATGCGCATCGGACCGACCTCCGGCGGGGTGGGCAGCCGGAAGGCCCCGCGCGGCAGGAACTCGAGCACCTCGGTGTAGAAGGTCAGCGCCGCATCCGGATCGGGCACCGGCAGCACCACGTGCCCGAGCCCCTGGCCGCCGGTGACGAACCGCGCGCCGTGCGGGGTGACCACCGGCGAGTGGTCGAGCACGGGGCCGAAGAACACCTCGGTGGCGGTGCCGGCGGGATCGGTGAACGCGATCGCGGCCTCGACCTTGCGTGCATCGGCCTCGGCCTGGCTCAGATCGGTGACCTCGACCCCGGCGGCGACCAGGCGCTCGCGCACCCGGGCCAGCGCCAGATGGTCGCGCACCTCCCAGCCGACCAGGGCGACCCGGTCGGTCTCGCCCGGGCGGACGATGATGCGCGCGTAACGCTCGTCCATCCGCAGATACAGCGCGTCGTCGTCCGGGCCGGTGCCGGTGGCGAAACCGAGCACGTCGAAGGCCAGGGTGCGCCAGCGCTCCATGTCGTCGGTGATGACCTCGACGTAGCCGAGGGATTTGATGTCAGCCATGAGAATTCGCAGCTCCTTGTCGTGGGGGTCTGGGCGTGGGGTCAGATCATCGCCCGCAGCGGGCCCTGCGGGTCCGGGCCGAGCGCGCTGAGCGCCGCGGCGTGGAAGACGGTGTTGGGCGAGTGGATCGCGTGGTGCAGACCGGCCTGCATGTCGCGCCAGTACCGCTGCAGCGGCTTGTCCATGCGCAGCGCGTTGCCGCCGCACCGGGCGTAGATCTCGTTGGCCGCGCGCACCGCCCGCCAGGCCGAGCGCACCTGGGTGGCCCGTCCCTCCGCGCGGGCGGCGAAGTCGGGGAACTCGCCGGCCTCGGCCCGCTCCCAGAACGCATCGGCGTTGGCCAGCAGTTCGAGCCGGGCCGCGCGGATGTCGGCGGCGTGCTCACCGAACTGGTAGAGCGTGTACGGATCGTCCTTGATCGCGGTGCCCTGGGCGTTGATCCGCTCGGCCTGGTATTGGCGGGCGTGGTAGAGCAGTCCCTCGGCCGCGCCGATGGTGGCCGCGGTGATGCCCAGCGGGAACATCGCCGACCACGGCAGCGCGTACAGGGTCTCTGTGCGGCCCGAACGGCGCTGGCCCTCGCCGGACTCGACGTCCTCCCAGGTCATGGTGCGGTAGTCGGGCACGATCGCGTCCTTGACCACCAGGTCCTTCGAGCCGGTGCCGCGCAGACCGACGACGTCCCAGGTGTCGTCGATGATCTCGTAGTCCCCGCGCGGGATGATCACGTGCACCATCTGCGGCGGCTGGACCATCGCGCCGGTCTCGTCGGCGAGCATCGCGCCCAGGAACGCCCAGCGGCAGTGGTCGGTGCCGGAGGAGAACTGCCAGCGGCCGTTGAAGGTGTAGGTGCCGTCGCCGTTGGGCACCAGCAGCCCGCCGGGCATGTACGGCGAGGCCATCCACAGCGAGGAGTCCTCGCCCCAGACCTCTTCACGCACCCGCGGATCGTTGTAGGCCAGCTGCCAGGGGTGCACCCCGACCACGCCGAGCACCCACCCGGCCGACGGATCCAGCGCCGCCAGGCTCATCACCGTCTCGGCGAACTCGCGCGGGCGGACCTCCAGGCCGCCGTACTCCTTGGGCTGGAACATCCGCATCGCGTCCGCTTCGCGCAGGATCTCCACCGTGCGATCGGTGAGCCGGCCCAGCTTCTCGCCCTTCGCCCCCTCGGCGCGTAACTCGTCGCCGTGCTGTTCGATCTTCGCGCGCACACTGCCTGTCATGATCACTCCCGCGTTGGTGGGTTCCGTCACAGTGCGATGAGCGTCACAGGTCGGGTGCGGGGCGGGGAAGACATGCTTCCGCTGCGCGGGATAGTCGCAGGCCGTCCGGGGCGGACGGCTGCGTGACGACGCCGGCCCCGGCGACCGCGTGACAGCGGTCGCCGGGGCCGGCGGGCACGGCAGGGGGGTGGGGTCAGGCCACGCCCATGGCCTCCTTGTACTCACGGCGGCGCCGGTGCAGGATCGGCTCGGTGTAGCCGTTGGGGTCGGTGCCCTCCAGGATCAGCTCCCGGGCGGCCTGCCAGGCGATGGACTTCTCCACGTCCGGGGCCATCGGCCGGTAGGACGCGTCGCCCGAGTTCTGCCGGTCGACCACCGCTGCCATCCGGGTGAGCGAATCGACCACGGTGTCGGCCGAGACGATGTCGTGCCGGATCCAGTTGGCCAGCAGCTGGCTGGAGATGCGCAGGGTCGCGCGGTCCTCCATCAGGTCCACATCGTGGTAGTCGGGCACCTTCGAGCAGCCCACACCCGCGTCGATCCAGCGGACCACGTAGCCCAGGATCGACTGGCAGGAGTTGTCGACCTCGATCTTCTTCTCCTCGTCCGTCCAGTCCGTCGACGGGGCCAGCGGGATCTGCAGGAGGTCGTCCACGCTCGCTCGCGGAACCTCGCGGGCGATCTCCTTCTGCCGGGCGAAGACGTCCACCTGGTGGTAGTGGGTGGCGTGCAGGGTCGCACCGGTGGGCGAGGGCACCCAGGCGGTGTTGGCGCCCGCCTTGGGCTGGCCGATCTTCTGCTCGAGCATCTCGGCCATCAGCTCGGTCATCGCCCACATGCCCTTGCCGATCTGGGCGTGCCCGGGCAGGCCGGTGGCCAGGCCCTGGTCGACGTTCCAGTCCTCGTAGGACACCATCCAGTGGGCCTGCTTCATCTCCGCCTTGCGGATCATCGGCCCGGCCTCCATGGAGGTGTGGATCTCGTCGCCGGTGCGGTCGAGGAAGCCGGTGTTGATGAACACCACGCGGTCCTTGGCGCGCTCGATGCAGGCCTTGAGGTTGACGGTGGTGCGCCGCTCCTCGTCCATGATGCCGACCTTGAGGGTCTTGGCCGGCAGGCCCAGCAGCTGCTCCACGCGTTCGAACAGCTCGACGGTGAAGGCGACCTCGTCGGGCCCGTGCTGCTTGGGCTTGACGATGTAGACCGAGCCGGTGCGGCTGTTGGCCAGCGCGTTGTCCTTCGACAGGAGA
>JAJYRZ010000084.1 GCA_021793835.1 Actinomycetes bacterium
GAACTCTGCGGTGCGGTGCATCTCGTGGGTGCGGATCTGCACCTCGAGCGGTTTGCCCTCGGGTCCGACCACGGTGGTGTGCAGCGACTGGTACACCCCGTAGCGCGGCTGGGCGATGTAGTCCTTGAACCGGCCGGCCATCGGCTGCCACAGCGAGTGCACCACCCCGACCGCGGCGTAGCAGTCGCGCACCTGGTCGCACAGGATGCGGATGGCGACCAGGTCGTGGATGTCGTCGAAGTCCCGGCCCTTGACGATCATCTTCTGATAGATCGACCAGTAGTGCTTGGGCCTGCCCTCGACCACCGCGTCGATGCGGGCGGCCGAAAGGTTGTCGCCGACCATCTGGCGCACGGTGGCCAGGTAGGTGTCGCGCGAGGGCGCCCGGTCGGCGACCAGGCGCACGATCTCCGAGTACTTCTTCGGGTGCAGGATCGCGAAGGCGAGGTCTTCGAGCTCCCACTTGACGGTGGCCATGCCGAGCCGGTGCGCGAGCGGTGCGATCACCTCGAGGGTCTCGCGGGCCTTGACGGCCTGTTTCTCCGGCGGCAGGAAGCGCATGGTGCGCATGTTGTGCAGCCGGTCGCCGACCTTGATCACCAGCACCCGCGGGTCACGGGCCATGGCGATGATCATCTTGCGGATCGTCTCGGCCTCGGCCGAGGAGCCCAGTTCGACCTTGTCGAGCTTGGTCACCCCGTCGACCAGGTTGGCCACCTCCACGCCGAACTCGGATTCGACGTCGCCGAGGGAGTAGTCGGTGTCTTCGACCGTGTCGTGCAAAAGGGCTGCGATCACGGTGGTGGTGTCCATGCCGAGTTCGGCCAGGATGGTGGCCACGGCCAGCGGGTGGGTGATGTAGGGGTCGCCGGATTTGCGGAACTGGCCCTCGTGACAGGCCTCGGCAATGTCGTAGGCGCGCCCCAGGCGCACCAGGTCGGCCTTGGGATGCCATTCGCGGTGGATCGCCACCAGAGGTTCGAGCACGGGGCGCACGGGGGTGGCGCGCTGGCCGGTGATCCGCCGCGCCCAGCGGGCGCGCCGCTGCCGCGGGCCGCTGCCGTTACCGCCGTTGCCGTCGCCGACCGATTCCCCGGCCGGGATGGACGGCTGTGTCTCGCTGCTCATGCGACCACCTCTCCCGCGACGGGCCGTACCGGGCGCAGCCCGTGTCGGCGACTCTAGTCGGTCACACCGCCGTCAGACACACCAGTGGCACATCGGTGATCGCCTCACGTCCGCCCAGACCCGGGATCTCGGCGGCCACGGCCACCCCGGAGACCTCGGCGCCGGCGCGGCGCATCAGCTCGATCGTCGCGGCGATCGTCCCGCCGGTGGCCAGCACGTCGTCGACGATCAACACCCGGCGCCCGGTCAGTTCGATCGCCTCGGCCGGCACCTCCAGGGTCGCCTGACCGTATTCGAGCGCATAGTCCTGCACGTGCACCGGCGGGGGCAGTTTGCCCTTCTTGCGCACCGCCAGCACCCCGGTGCCGAGGGTGAGCGCGATGCCGGAGCCGAGCAGGAATCCGCGCGCATCGATCCCGGCCACCAGGTCCACGCCGACGAACGGGGCGGACATCGCCTCGACCACCATGTGCAGCGCGTAACCGTCGGCGAACACCGGGGTCAGGTCGGCGAACGACACCCCGGGTTCGGGGAAGTCGGGCACGTGCCGGGTCAGCCGGGTGACCGCGGCGGCGGCGGCTGCGGCCGCGGTGATCTGTGAGGTGTCGGCCATCTAGCGTTTCTTCCTCTTGCGCGGGCGTCCCTGCGGGCGAGCCCCGGGTTTGGGTGCGGCGAACCGGCCCGATCCGCCGCCGGAGTGCTCGGGCCCGCCGGCGGCGGCGACCGCGATCTCCTCGGCCGAGGCGCCGGCCTTCTCCGCCTTCTCGGCGGCTTCGGCGCGGCGGGCGTAGACCTTCTTGTCGTGCTTCTGGATCTCCGGGCGGCGCAGCTTCAGATCGACCAGCAGCGTCGAGGAGGTGTAGATCGACGAGTAGGTGCCGATGATGATGCCGATCAGCAGCACCAGCGACAGGTCCTTCAGGGTGCCCACGCCCAGCCACCACACGGCGATCACCATCAGCGCCAGGATCGGCAGGATGGTGGTCAGCGAGGTGTTGATCGAGCGCATGAGCGTCTGGTTGACCGCCAGGTTGACCTGCTCGGCGTAGGTGCGCCGGCGCGAATGCTCCACGCCCTCGGTGTTCTCCTCGACCTTGTCGAAGACCACGACGGTGTCGTAGAGCGAATAGCCCAGGATCGTCAGCAGGCCGATCACCGTGGCCGGGGAGACCTCCCAGCCGACCAGGGCGTAGAGCCCGGCGGTGATCACCAGGTCTAGAAACACCCCGGCAAGGGCGGCTATCGCCATGTCGCGTTCGAACCGGATGGCGATGTAGATGCCGACCACCAGTAGGAACACCACCAGCGCGATCAGCGCCTTCTTGGTGATCTCATCGCCCCAGGTGGAGCTGACGGCCGAGATGTTGATGGCGTTGGCCGTGGTCTCGCCGGTCTCGTCCTCGGGGGTGAACGCGGTGAACAGCGCGTCGCGCAGCGCCTCGGACTCGTCGAAGTCCAGGGTCTGCGACTGGATCTGGATCGATTCGGTCTCGCCCGATCCGGCCGTCTGCACGGTGACCGGGTCGAAGCCGAGCGCGTCTTCGAACACCTCCTCGGCCTCGGAGGTGGTGACCTGTCCGTCCGAGGGGAAGGAGATCCGGGAGCCGCCCTCGAAGTCGATCGACATCGAGAACCCGCGCACCAGCATCGCCACGATCGAGATCGCGACCACGACCGCGGTGAAGATGTAGGAGATCTTGCGCTTGCCGATGATGTCGAAGGCGCCGGTACCGGTGTACAGCCGGTGCCACAGGCGCTCCTTCTTCGGCGCGGCGGGGGTGACGGTGTCAGTGGCCATGGGTCAGCCCTCCTTCTGCGCCGCGGCGTAGGCGGCCTCTGCGGCGGCCCGGCGTTCGCGGGCGACGTCCTGCATCGCCCCCAGGCCGTTCCACTTCGGATTCGACGCCCACTTCCACATCGACATCCAGTACACGAGCGGATGGGTGACCAAGAAGACCACGACCAGGTCGAGCAGGGTGGTCAGGCCGAGGGTGAACGCGAAGCCGCGCACATCGCCGATGGCCAGGAAGTACAGCACCGCGGCGCCGATGAAGCTGACCATGTTGCCCGACAGGATCGTGCGCCGGGCCCTGGCCCAGGCGCGCGGCACCGCCGAGCGGAAGCTGCGGCCCTCACGGATCTCGTCCTTGATGCGTTCGAAGTAGACGATGAACGAGTCGGCGGTGGTGCCGATACCGATGATCAGACCCGCGATGCCGGCCAGGTTGAGTGAATAGCCGATCGATCTGCCCAGCAGCACCAGGAACGGGAACACCAGGGCGCCGGACAGGATCAGCGACAGGGTGATCAGCACGCCGAGCGCCCGGTAGTAGATAAGCGAGTAGATCAGCACCAGGATCAGGCCCACCAGGCCGGCGATCAGCCCGTACTTGAGCGAATCCGAACCCAGGGTCTGCGAGACGGTGCGCGCGTCGGACTGTTCGAACGAGAGCGGCAGCGAACCGTATTTGAGCTGGTTGCCCAGCTCCTTGGCCTCGGCGAGCGTGAACTGGCCGGTCACCGAGGTGTTCGAGCCCTCCGGGGTGTGACCGATGATCTGCGGGGCCGACAGCACCTCGGTGTCGAGCACGAACGCGGCCTGCTTGCCGGTGCCGGCGAACTCGCGGGTGAACTCCGACCAGGTGCGCGAGGCGTCGGACTTGAACGAGATCTGGACCATGTTCTCGTTCTGATCCGGGTTGAACAGCCCCTCGGCGTCGGTGATCTGCTGACCGTCGATCAGCTGCGCCTCGAGCAGGTAGACGTTCTCGCCCTCGGCGTCACAGGCCACCAGCGGCAGGTCGGGGTCGTCGTTGCCCTGCAGCGGGTCGGGCACCGTGCAGTCCATCTCGGACATGGTGCGCGCCTGCACCTCCGGATCGGTGCTCTGACGCGTCTCGCGGGCCGCCTCGATCTCCTGGCGGGTGGCCTCGGCACGCTCCTCGGCGCTCATCCCCGTGCGGTCGACCTCGCCGGAGGCGCCGTCGGAGTCTGCGCCGTCCTCGGTGTCGGCGTCGGTATCGGACACTTCGCCGTCTTCGTCCTCGGCGAGCTCGACGGTGTCGTCCGCTGCCTCATCGGCAGACAGCTCGTCCTCGGCCAGCGAGGTGCCGGCGGGCTGCGCGTTGATCACCGGGCGGATGAACAGCTGCGCGGTCTGCCCGAGGGCGCGGGCCTGGCCGCTGTCGTCGCCGGGCACGGTGATCACGATGTTGTCGCCTTCGATCACCACTTCGGCGCCCGAGACGCCGAGCCCGTTGACGCGCTGATCGATGATCTGGCGGGCCTGCTTGAGGCTGTTGGACGACGGGCTCGACCCGTCCGGGGTGCGCGCGGTCAGCGTCACCGACGTCCCGCCCGATAAGTCGATGCCCAGTCGCGGGTTGGGCTTCTTGTCACCGGTGAAGAACACCAGCAGGTAGAGCACCGCCACGATGACGCCGAACAGCGCCAGTAACGGCCAGGGGCGGGTGCGCCCGGATTTCGATGCCACGGGGTGCGTCTCTCCTCGGGTGGACGGCGGCGTCACGGCGGGGCTCACCGGAGTCGGTCCGGTGAGCCGACCGCGATCGTGCCGCGTGACTCACATCTTCTGCACAATACTGGCCCGGCGGGCCCGGCGCGATCAGCGGGGCGTGAGTGTCTCGGCCAGCTGTCGGGCCTCGTCCAGGGTGAAGTCCCCGGTGATCGAGGTGTCGGAGCCCACCGGGGTGTGGCCGACGATCTGCGGTGCGGACGCCACGACCGGGCCGACCGTGATCCCGACCTGCCGGCCGTCGCCGCCGAGCTCTAAGGCCTGCTCTCGGGTGTAATCGGACCAGACCTGTGCGGCCTGGTCGGTCAGCTCGATCTGCACGATGTTCTCGCCCCGATCAGGGATGTAGTCGCCTTCGGCCCCCGCGACCCCGTCTTCGGTGATGATCGCCGGGGCGAGCAGGTAGACCACGGAACCCTCGCGGTCGCAGGTCACCAGCGGCAGATCGGGGTCGACATCGGCCTCGAGGTCTATGTCGGCGCAGCGCAAGCCCGCCAGCAGTCGCTGCTGCGCGTCGGGGTCGACCGGCTGGAGACCGATCTCGTCGATCAGGTCGGCGTCGTCGTCCGCGGCGTCAGCCTCGGTGTCGGCGGCTTCGCGGCTGTCCAGGACGGGGCGGAAACCCAGTGCCCCGGTCAGCGGCGCACTGCCAACCGCCTCGGACGGATCCGTGGTGTCCTCGGCCGCGGAGGTCTGTTCCGCGGCCTCGGGGCCGGTATCGGACCCGCAGGCGGCGGCCAGTGCGGCCGCCGCGGTCAGCGCCAGTGCCGGCAGCGCTCGGCGTAGGTCAGCCACGCTCGCCGTCGGCGTCGTCGAAGCCGTCGATGTCGATCTCGTCCAGATCGATCTCGTCCTCGACGTTGAGGCGCTCCCGGATGACCATGCGCTCCCAGCGGGTGACCACACCGGGTGCGATGCGCAGGTCGACGGTGGTCTCCTGCAGGTCGGAGACCACGGCGTGCAGACCGGCGGTGGTCATCACCTCGTCACCGATGCGCAGCGAGTCCTGCATCTGCTGCATCTCCTGCATCTGGCGCTTCTGCCGGCGGGTGCCCATGAACAGCGGGATGAGCAGCAACAGCAGCAGCAGGGGGAAGATGAACGACATGTGGTCCGATCCTTAAAACGAAATGTTTCGCGGGCGCAGGAATCTCCTGCGCACCCGGTCCAGTGTGCCAGGTGCGGACGGCGGGTACCGGTTCGCCTGCGCACAGATGCGACCGAGGACACTCGGGGGCTCGGCACTAGTCTTCGCGGGCGCGGACCTCGATGCCGTCGAACAGTGCGCCCTCGGCCGGAGGGACGACGCCCAGGTGGGCGTAGGCGGCCGCGGTGGCCACCCGTCCGCGCGGGGTGCGCGCGACCATCCCGGCCCGGACCAGGAACGGTTCGCACACCTCCTCGACCGTGCCCGGCTCCTCCCCGACCGCGACCGCGAGCGTGGACACGCCCACCGGGCCGCCGCCGAAGGAGCGCACGAGCGCGCCGAGCACGGCGCGGTCGAGCCGGTCGAGCCCGATCTCGTCGACGTCGTAGACCTCCAGGGCGCTGCGGGCGACCGCGAGGGTGACAGTGCCGTCGGCCCGCACCTCGGCGTAGTCGCGCACCCGGCGCAGCAGCCGGTTGGCGATGCGCGGGGTGCCGCGCGATCTGCGCGCGATCTCCGCGCCCGCACTGGGCTGGAGGTCCACGCCCAGGATCTCGGCCGAGCGGCGCAGCACGCGCTCGAGTTCGACCGGCTCGTAGTAGTCCATGTGGGCGGTGAACCCGAAGCGGTCGCGCAGCGGCCCGGTCAGCGCACCCGAACGCGTGGTGGCCCCCACCAGGGTGAAGGGGGCGACATCGAGCGGGATGGAGGTCGCGCCCGGCCCCTTGCCGACCACCACGTCGACCCGAAAGTCCTCCATCGCCAGATACAGCATCTCCTCGGCCGGACGGGCGATGCGGTGGATCTCGTCGATGAACAGCACGTCCCCGTCGACCAGGTTCGACAGCATCGCCGCCAGGTCCCCGGCGCGCTCGAGGGCCGGGCCGGAACTCACCCGCAGCGAGGTGCCCAGTTCGGCGGCCACGATCATCGCCAGACTCGTCTTGCCCAGCCCCGGCGGTCCGGACAGCAGGATGTGGTCGGGAGTCGCCCCGCGCCCGGTCGCCCCGGCCAGCACGAGGCGCAGCTGCTCGACGACCTTGGGTTGGCCGATGAACTCGTCCAGGGTGCTCGGCCGCAGGCCGGTCTCGGTATCGCCCTCCCCGCCGAAGGCGCCCGGGGTGAGGAAGTCGTCGGCGTCGGGCCCGGTCATCGTCCGGTCCCGAGCATCGACAGCGCGGTGCGCAGCAGGGTGGCCGCATCGGCGTCCGGCGCCTCGGCGGCCGCGGCGGCGGTCGCCTTCTCGGCGGCCTTCTCCGCGAAGCCCAGCCCCACCAGGCCGGCCACCACCTGCACGCGCACCCCGTCGTCGGCCGGTGCGGCCGCAGTCCCCGCGGCGGCCGGGACCGCGGTCGGGGCGGCGATCTTGTCGCGCAGTTCGACGACCATGCGTTCGGCGGTGCGTTTGCCGATCCCCGGCACCCGCTGCAGGGTCTTCAGGTCCTCCTCGGCGATGGCGCGCCCGATCTCGTCGGGCTCGAGCACCGCCAGGATCGCCATCGACAGGCGCGGCCCGATCCCGGAGACCGACTGGAGCACGGTGAACAGCTCGCGCGAGTCCGGGTCGGCGAAACCGTAGAGGGTCATCGCGTCTTCGCGCACCACCAGGGTGGTCAGCAGGCGGCACTGCTCGCCGCGCCGCAGCCCCGACAGCGCGGCCGGGGTCAGGTTGACCTGATAGCCCAGTCCGGCGGCGTCGACCACCGCGTGGTCGAGTCCGATCTCGAGCACCTCACCGCGGATCATCGCGATCATCGGCCCACTCCCCTTCCTGCCCGGCCCGCACCGCGCGCAGCCCCGGCCCGGCGCTGGGCGGCCAGGCGCCGCTTGTAGTTCTCCTGCGCGGCCGCAGCGCGCGCCTCGGCCTCGGCCATGCGGGCGAGCATCGGGGCGCGCCAGCAGTGGCAGATCGCCAGCGCCAGCGCGTCGGCCGCATCGGCCGGTTTCGGCGCCTGCTGCAGCCCCAGGATCCGGGTGACCATGGCGGTCACCTGCTTCTTGTCGGCCGTCCCCGAACCGGTGACCGCGGCCTTGACCTCACTGGGGGTGTGGAAGGCGACCTCGATGCCGCGGCGCGCGGCCGCGAGCGCCACCACCCCGCCGGCCTGGGCGGTGCCCATCGCGGTGCGCACGTTGTGCTGCGAGAACACCCGCTCCACGGCGACCACGTCCGGGGCGTGGGTGTCCATCCAGTGCTCGGCGACGTCGGCCACTGCCATCAGCCGCTCGGCCAGCGGCAGGTCCGGGGAGGTCTGCACCACGTCGACGTCCAATGCGGTGACCGCACGCCCGCGTCCGGTCTGCACCAGGGACATCCCGCACCGGGTCAGCCCCGGATCGACCCCCATCACGCGCATGCGTCCACTCCTCGACCGCCCTCGCCCGACACCTTTCGATGCGAACCTTTGTTCGACACCCTAGCGCATGGCGGGGCGGTTGCGGCGCTCAGTCCTCGTCGAGCTCGGCGGCGACCTCGTCGGAGATGTCGATGTTGGAGTAGACCTCCTGGACGTCGTCGAGGTCCTCGAGCGCGTCGATCAGGCCGAGTACCTTGCGCGCGGTGTCCAGATCGGCGGCCACG
This sequence comes from Actinomycetes bacterium, assembly GCA_021793835.1. Classification (GTDB taxonomy): domain Bacteria; phylum Actinomycetota; class Actinomycetes; order Mycobacteriales; family Mycobacteriaceae; genus Tomitella. Next base: position 8,392 of record JAJYRZ010000084.1, read on the forward strand.
TCCACCGAGGGCACGAACCCGGCCTGGGCCGAGTTGTAGTCGATGCCCGCCTCCTGCAGCGCGGTGCGCACCGCGACCAGGTCGGTGGCCTCGGAGATGATCTCGAACTCCTCGCCGTGGTCGTTGATCTCCTCGGCGCCGGCCTCGAGCACGGCCATCAGCACGTCGTCCTCGGTCTGTTCGGCCTTGTCGAGGGTGATCACGCCCTTGCGGGAGAACATGTAGGACACCGAACCGGGGTCGGCCATGGTGCCGTTGTTGCGGGTCATCGCGGTGCGCACCTCGCCGGCGGCCCGGTTCTTGTTGTCGGTCAGGCACTCGATGAGTATCGCGACACCGCCGGCGCCGTAACCCTCGTACATGATGGTCTCCCAGTCGGCCCCGCCCGCCTCCTCACCGGCGCCGCGCTTACGCGCACGCTCGATGTTGTCGTTGGGCACCGAGGTCTTCTTGGCCTTCTGGATCGCATCGAACAGCGTGGGGTTACCGGCCGGGTCCCCGCCGCCCATCCGCGCCGCCACCTCGACGTTCTTGACCAGCTTGGCGAACATCTTGCCGCGCTTGGCGTCGTTCGCCGCCTTCTTGTGCTTGGTCGTCGCCCATTTTGAGTGGCCTGCCATCGGTCAGTCACTGTCCCTTCACGAGATGTCGCACTTGGCGCGCCCCGTGCGGGGGCGCAGGTGTTTCGGTGTCTGCCCGCCCATCCTAGGGGGCGCTGCGGGGCGCGGCGCGCACGCTAGCGTCCGACGCGCCCGTCCCAGGGCCGGTCGACCACACGCATGAGCCCCTCCTGGGTCACCGCGGCCACCAGCAGCCCGTCGCGGGTGAAGATCCGGCCCTCGGTCAGCGCCCGGCCCGCCCCGGCCGACGGGGAGGTCTGGTCGTAGAGCAGCCAGTCGTCGGCGCGGAAGGGGCGCAGGAACCACATCGCGTGGTCGAGCGAGGCGTTGGCGGTGAACACCCCGCGGTGCGGCACCTTGGCCGCATCGAGCAGGGTCATGTCCGACATGTAGGCCAGTGCGCAGAGGTGCAGCACCGGATCGTCGGGCAGCGCCGAGGCGTAGCGCATCCACACCCGCTGGCGCGCCGGGCCGTCGCCGGAGCCCATCGTCTCGGCGTCGGGGACGATGCGCAGATCCCAGTCCGCCCATTCGCCGCCGAACCACTCGGCGGCCTCGTCGTCGCCGAGCTTGGGATCGGGCAGATCCTCGGGGGCGGGGGCGTGCGGCATCGGGTCCTGATGTTCGACCCCGGTCTCGGGGACGTGGAAGGACACCGAGGCGGAGAAGATCGCCTCGCCCTCCTGCAGGCCGGTGACCCGGCGGACGCAGAAGCTGCGTCCCTGTTTGATCCGGTCGACCGTGAACAGCGTCGGACGCTGCGGGTCACCGGGCCGCAGGAAGTAGCCGTGCAGCGAGTGCACGGCGAAATCCGCGTCGACGGTGCGGGCGGCGGCGATGAGAGACTGGCCGGCCACCTGCCCGCCGAAGGTGCGTTTGAGCTCGGTGGGCACCACCGGACCGCGATAGACGTCGCGGTCGATGCGTTCGAGCTCGAGCACCGCGCGGATGTCGGTCATCTAGTTCACCAGCCGCGCTCGGCCAGTCGGTGCGGGACCGGGATGTCGTCGACGTTGATGCCGACCATGGCCTCGCCCAGGCCCCGCGAGACCTTCGCCAGCACGGCCGGATCGTTGTAGTTGTGGGTCGCCTCGACGATCGCCGACGCGCGCTGGGCCGGGTTGCCGGACTTGAAGATGCCCGAGCCGACGAACACGCCCTCGGCGCCGAGCTGCATCATCATCGCCGCATCGGCCGGGGTGGCGATGCCGCCTGCGACGAACAGCGTGACCGGCAGCTTGCCGGTGGCCGCGACCTCGCGCACCAGCGGCAGCGGAGCCTGCAGCTCCTTGGCCGCGACGTAGAGCTCGTCCTCGGTCAGCGCGCCGAGCTTGCGGATCTCGCCCAGCACGGTGCGGATGTGGGTGGTCGCGTTCGACACGTCCCCGGTGCCGGCCTCGCCCTTGGAGCGGATCATCGCGGCGCCCTCACCGATGCGGCGCAGCGCCTCGCCCAGGTTGGTCGCCCCGCACACGAACGGGGTGGCGAAGTCGTGCTTGTCGATGTGGTTGACGTAGTCGGCCGGGGTGAGCACCTCCGACTCGTCGATGAAGTCGACCTTGAGCGATTCCAGGATCTGCGCCTCGACGAAGTGACCGATGCGCACCTTGGCCATCACCGGGATCGACACCGCGTCGATGATGCCCTCGATCATGTCCGGGTCCGAGGCCCGCGAGACCCCGCCCTGGGCGCGGATGTCGGCCGGCACGCGCTCGAGCGCCATCACCGCGGTGGCACCGGCGTCCTGCGCGATCTTCGCCTGCTCGGGGGTGACCACGTCCATGATCACGCCACCCTTGAAGTGGTCGGTCAGTCCGCGCCGCACTCCGGGGGCCTGCGTCGAGGTGTTGTCAGCGGTACTCACGAAATCGCTCCTGGTGTCGTGGAATGGTCGAAGATGTGTCGATCGTGCTCTTCGGGTACACACGCGCACCGCGCGGCGCGGCCCGAGGAAGCGGAACCGAGGTCCATCCTAGGCGTGCGGGTTCACCGCACGGTACGCAGCACCGGCGACCGCGTCCCGTCGGCGTGGGCGGCCGCATCGGTGAGCAGTTCGCCCAGGTCCTGCGGATAGACCTCGGTGCCGGCGGCGGCCAGGGCGCGCACCTCGTCGGCCGCGCACCAGCGGTACTCGAGCAGGAAGCGCTGTTCGCGTTCGGTCAGCCCGTGCGGATCCGGCACGAAACCGTCTACCCGCAGGACGAAGAAGTACTCCTCGGAGTCCAGCAGCGCCCCGTCGAAGGTGAACAGTGAGCGGCGCCGCCACAGCGGCCCGATCAGCCGGTCCGGGGTAATCTCGAGTCCGAGTTCCTCCTCGAGTTCGCGGGCCGCGGCCTCGGCGAGCTCCTCCCCCGGCTCCACCCCGCCCCCGCAGGTGAACCAGAACTCGCCGGGCGACTGACCGGCCGGATCGGCACCGCGCAGCAGCAGCACCCGGTCCTCGCGGTCGAGCAGCACCACCCGCGCCGAGACCCGGGGACCGCCCGTCTCACCGTCCGGCGCCGTACCGTGCGGCGCGGCCCCGGCTGCGCCTGCCGCCGCGGCCGCGTCGTCGGCGGCGCGGGCCGCGGTGATCTCCGGGTCGGTGACGATCTCGATGATGTTGAAGTATTCGGGCATCTCCGCGGTGCCGGCCAGGTGCAGCCAGCGCACCAGGCGCCTGCCCTGCAGGGCACGGGTGGCGCGCACCGCGTCGTTGTAGAAGCGCCGGGCGATGGTCACCCGAGCTTCGGCATCGGCGATCTCGGCGCGCAGGGCCGGGCGGATCCGGTCCGGATCGATTCCGGCCAGTGCCGCGGCGAGCGCGTTCTGCGCGCTCTCGCTGTCCGGCGCCTCCGCCCGCTCGGCCCGGGTGGCGGCCGCGGACAACGCAGCGGCTGCCGGTCCGGGCAGGTCGAGGGCGAGGGTGCGCACCACCAGGGCGCGCCGGCCGAGCGCAGCGTCGAGGGACTGGCGTGCCAGGTCGGTGCGCACGTGCAGACGGTCGAGCCGGTTGGCGGCGGTGTAGGCCCACACGCCGGCGGCGATCAGCACCAGCAGCACCACACCGATCACCAGGATCGTGGTCGCGGACAGCGTCATCGGCTAATCCACCCGCACCTTCTCATCGCCCACCATCACGGCCTCGTACACCCGCAGGATCTGATCGGCCACCACCGGCCAGTCGTAGGCGCGCACCGCGGTCTCACCGGCGGCGACGAGCCCGTATGACAGCGCCTGGTCCGACAGCACCTGGTCGATGCCGGCGGCCAGCGCATCGGCGTCGCCGGTGGCCGTGAGCAGCCCGGCCGTGCCGTCCCGCAGCACCCGCCGGAAGGCGTCCAGGTCGCTGGCGACCACCGGGGTGCGCGCGGCGAGCGCCTCGACCAGCACGATCCCGAAGCTCTCTCCGCCTAAGTTCGGCGCGCAGTACACATCGGCCGAGACCATCGCGCGCGCCTTGTCTTCGTCGGAGACCTGGCCGAGGAACCGCAGGTGGGAGGCGTACCGGCCGGCCGACTCGCGCAGCGCGTCCGCATCGCCGCGGCCGACGACGAGCACCTGCAGGTCCGGGTGGCGTTCGACCAGCTGCGGCAGCGCCGCGATAGATCGG
>JAJYRZ010000085.1 GCA_021793835.1 Actinomycetes bacterium
CGCCAACACCCTGCGCGCCCCGGTACGCGGATCGACCGTCGACTACACCGCTGAGTTCACCGATGTCGAAGGCCTGCTCACCGGCGACCCGGTCACCCTGTCCGGGGTGCGCATCGGACGGGTGTCCGGGGTGGACCTGACCCGGACGGGCGACGGGGCCGATCTGGCCCGGGTGCGCCTGGAGGTCATGGCCGACCGGCGGGTGTCCGACGAGGTCGAGGCCGTGGTGCGCTACGGCGACATGCTCGGCGCGCGCTATGTCGAACTGGTCGAGCCGGATGGAATCGGGCCGGACACCCCGCGGCTGGCCGACGGCGGGCTGATCCCGGTGACCGTGACGACCCCGCCGGTGGACCTGACCGCGCTGATGAACGGGTTCGCCCCGCTGTTCGACGCGCTCGAACCCGAGCGGGCCGACGCGCTGGCCCGCGGCTTCGTGGACGTGTTCAACGGCCGTGGTGAAGCCCTGGCCCGGATGCAGGAGCTCACCGCGGACCTGACCGGCGACCTGGTCGCGCGCGGCCCGGTGGTCGAGGCGATGATCGCCGATCTGGCGGTGCTGGCCGAGACGGTCGACGGCCGTGAGGACGCGCTGGCGGAGCTCACCGCGGATCTGTCCGAACTCGGCGGGGTCGTCGTCGGCGACGGCGACCGGCTGACCGCGATGCTCGACGACGGGGCGCAGACGGTGTCCCGGCTCGCCGCCGCCCTGGAGGCGGATCCGGGCGCGGTGGACCGCGCGATCACCGACGCGCACCGGATGACCGCCGCGTGGCTGGCCCAGACCGGACCGTTCGTCGACTTCCTGTCCGGCATGCCCGCGATGGCCGAGGCGCTCGGCCGGGCCACCTCGTACGGAGGATTCGTGAACCTGTACCTGTGCACCATGCACCTGGAGGCCGGCGACCTGCTGCGGGTCAACATGCTCGGCGAGACCCACTCCCCGGTGTGCCGATGAGCGCGGCACGCGAGCGGCTGCGGCGGGCCTGGCGCTTCGCCGCCCACGACGATCGGGCCGAGATCGACCCGGGCACTCCGCTGCTGGTCGGCGCGATCGGCGTCGGGGTGGTCGCGGTGCTGGTCGCACTCGCCCTGCTGACCCCGATGTGGTGGTACCAGGCGCGCACCTCCCCGCACGTCGCCCAGCTCGCCGAGGCCGGCGGGCTGGTCGCCGGCGACCCGGTCTACGTCGCGGGCGTGCCCGCCGGGCGGGTCGAGGAGGTCACGCTCGCAGACGAGCACGTGGACGTCGCCTTCCGGCTCGACGACGATCTGCCGCTGGGCACGACCAGCAGCGCTGCCGTGCGGCTGCGCACCGTGCTGGGCAAACGCTATCTGTCGGTCACCCCGTCCGGGCCGGTCGACGGCGACGGCGAGACGGTCATCCCGCTCTCACGCACCGGCGGGACCTTCGACTTCGACGACATCGGCGCGGCGGTGACCGAGACGGCCGACGGGATCGACCCGGAGACCATGGCGCTGCTGTCCGGCACCGTCGAGCAGGTGCTGCCGGCCGACTCGGCGGAGCTGCGCCGCGCACTGACCGGGATCGCCGGCACCGCCGGACTGGTGGCCGACGACGCCGACCGGATCGACCGGCTGCTCGAGGTGGCCGGCACCCTGGCGCGCACCGCGCTCGACCAGGAGGAGCAGGTGGTCGACGTCGTCGCCGACACCGCCACGGTGATGGAGGTGCTCACCGTGCGCCGCGACACCATCGCCGCGCTGGTCGATCACCTGTCCGCGGTCCTGGACCGCACCGCGACCACGATGACCGACCGCAAGGGCGAGCTCGGTGAGCTGACCGGTCGGCTCACCGAGATCACCGCGGTGCTCGCCGAGCAGGCGGGCACGATCGACCAGATCCTCGACAAGATGCCGGCCGGGGTGCGCGGGGCCGTCGAGGCCAGCGGCAACGGCCCGTGGGTCGACGTGAGCGCTCCGGCCGCGGTCATCCCGGACACCCTGCTGTGCCAGGTCGGATTCATGGAGGACTGCTCATGACCGGGGGTGTGGGCACGCGCAGACGGACGCTGGTGCGGATCATCGCGTGGGCGACGGTGCTCGCCGTGATCGTCGCCGCGACCTGGTACGTCTTCGTCGGCAGCGACGGCGGGCGCACCATCACCGCCGAGTTCGACCGGCTCGGCGGGATCAACGAGGGCTCCGACGTGTCCGTGCTCGGGGTGCCGGTCGGCTCGGTGACCGAGGTGCGCACCACCGGCCGGACCGTCGAGGTGACCATGCGCATCCAGCGCGATGTGCACCTGTCCGAGCAGGCCTGGGCGGTGGTGGCCAGCCCGTCGCCGATCGGGGACCGCCGCATCGACCTGGGACCGCCGGCCGGATCGGGACCGGAACTGCCCGCCGGCGCCCACATCCCGGTCGACCGCACCGCGGCGCCGCTGGACTTCGACGAGGTGATGGCCGGGGTGGGGACGCTGATCGAGGCGATCGGCGAACCCGACCGGGCCGGCGCCCTGCTGACCTCGGCGGCGGCCGGACTGGACGGCACCGGCGAGGCGTTCAACGACGCGGTGACCGAGCTGAGCCGGGCCACCGGGGTGATGGCCGGGCGCACCGGTGACGTGGACGCGATGATCGAGGCGCTGTCGACCCTGCTGCGCGGGCTGGCCGCCCGGCAGACCGGACTGGACGAGCTGGTCGAGCAGACCTCGGATCTGGGCCGGTTCTGGGCCGAGCAGCAGATCGACGTGGCCGGGCCGATCGAGGACCTGGCCGAGGTGCTCGACCGGGTCGACGAGTTCCTCGTCGAACACGGCGACCAGGCCGGGGCGATCACCGCGCAGGCCGCGGCGCTGGGAGAGGTGCTGGCCGCCCAGCGCGGCGGGCTGGCCGAGTTCGTGGACCTGGCGCCGCTGCTGATGCAGAACCTTTCCGGGGCGATCGGCGACGACGGACGCGGCCGGATCCGGCTGACGATCTCCACCGCGCTGGCGCAGTTCAACGCCACCGCCCCGCTGTGCCGCGAATCGCTGCCGGCCCTGTGCTGGGGCACCGGCCTGACCAACCCGGTGGAGGTGCCGCTGGGCATGTCGGATCCCTTCGGCCAGGTCCCGGGACTGTTCACGCAGTTGGAGGAGGTGGCGCCGCGATGAGTGCGCGACGGGTGGGCCCGCTTCTGCGCGCCGCGGCCGGGGTGCCGGCGGCGACGATGCTGCTCGCCGGCTGCGGGATCGGACTGCAGGACCTGCCGATCGGCGGCAGCGCCGGGGCCGGGGCGATCTCGGTGACCGTGCAGCTCGAATCGGCGATCGGACTGGTGGACGGGGCGGAGGTGCTCCTGGGCCAGCAGGTGGTCGGCCGGGTCGCGGACATGGAGGTCGGCCGGTACGGGGCGGACGTGCGGGTGAGCCTGGCGGGCGACCTGGACCTGGCCGCCGACACCGCGGCGGTGGTGGAGCTGCCCACCGCGCTGGGCACCCCGCACATCCGGCTGCTCGATCCGGGCACCGGCGGACCGCGCCTGGGCGACGGCGACGTGATCGCCCTGTCGGCCACCGAGCTGGGACCGCGCATCGAATCGACCCTCGCCGGGCTGGGCATGCTGCTCGACGGCGGCGGGGTGGGCCGGCTCGAGACGGTGGTCGCCGAACTGCACACCGCCTTCGACGGCCGCGCCGAGCAGATGGCCGAACTGACCGACTTCACCGCCGAGCTGCTCGAACGCGCGCACGCCGGCCGGGAGGACTTCGATGCGGCGGTCACCGCGGCCGCCGCGGTGACCGAACGCGCCGCCGAGGGCGCACCGCTGGTCGACCGCGGGCTCGATCAGGTGCCCGAACTGGTGGCGGTGCTCGCCGCACAGCAGCAGACCCTCGACGATCTGCTCGGCGCGACCGGAGACCTCGCGGCGGCCGGGGCGCAGATCACCGGCGCCGCCCCGGACCAGATGAGCACCGCGGTCAGCGATGCGGCGGCCGTGGTGGCGGCCCTGCAGGACTTCTCCGACCGGCTCGCGGCCGGTCTGGACGCGATGAACAGGTTCATGACCGACTTCGGCCGGGCCGTGCGCGGGGACTACCTGACCTTCGTGGGCACCCTGGACGTGCCGGGCACGATCGATTCGCTGTTCTTCGGTCCCGACGGCCCGCCGGCGGCGCGCGAGCGCGGGGCGGACGGCCGGAAGGATCCGTTCGCCGTCTTCGACGACATCGATGAGCTGCTCAGCGGGGGAGGCGGACGATGACCCGCTCGGCATGGGTGCAGGCCCTGATGTTCCTGGTGGTCACGGCCCTGGTGATCCCCTTCGGCATCGACTACGTGGTCGGCCCGCAGGCCTTCGGCGGCCGGGTGACCGTGCACACCCACATGGTCGATGCACGCGGACTGGCCCCGGGGGTGTCGGTGACCTATCTGGGGGTGCCGGTGGGCCGGGTCGGCAGCGTCGACCTGGACCCGGGTGGCGGGGCACAGATCGCACTGCACCTGGACCAGGGCACCGAGGTGCCGGTCGATTCGCGGATCCGGGTCGGCACCTCCGGGGCCATCGGCATCCAGGCCGTCGACATCCTGCCCGGGGTCTCCGGCGAGGTACTGACCGACGGTGGGCGGATCGCGGCCCCGGAATCCGCGCAGCCGGCCTCGCTGGCCGAGGTGATGAGCTCGGCCGCCGATCTGGTGGAGACGGTCGACCCCGACCAGGTCCAGACGTTGGCGGCCGAGGGGGCCGCGGCCTTCGCCGGCACCGGTCCGGCCCTGGCCGGCCTGATCGACGACGGCGCCGAGATCGCCGCGCTGCTGCGCGACCGCAGCCCCGAGCTGGCCGAGATCGGCGAGCAGCTCACCGCCGCCACCGTCCGGGCCTCGGGGCGCAGCGACGACTTCGTGGCCGGCACCGAGGCGCTGCGCGACGTGCTCGGCGACCTGCAGGACTCCTCGGCGTCGCTGACCGCGCTGATCGACCGGGGCCCGGTGGCCGCCGACCGGGTCTCCGACTGGCTCGGCGACCACGAGGACTCGGTCGCGGGCCTGATCACCACGGTCGGTTCGGCCATGCCGGTGCTCGGCGACCGCGAGCCGGCCCTGGAGTCTCTGCTGGTCGACCTGCCGTTCGCGATGGGCCGGCTCAGCTCCATCGTCGACGGTGACCGCGCCGACTTCGCCCTGGTGGGCACGCAGGGACCGGTGTGCGCGTACCCGGGCACCGTGCGGCGTGCGGTCGGCGACATGGAGCCGCGCCCGGCACCGCTGTACGACTACTGCCCGCCGGCGCCGAACCGGGCCACCCGCGGTGCGGTCAACGCGCCGCGCCCGGACCGGCTGGGCATGAGCGACTACCGTGATCCGGGGGTGGGACTGGGGCCGGCCATGGCGCGCGACCCGCTGCTGCTGCCCACCGGGATCGAATTGCTCGACAGCTGGCACCGGATGCTGGCGGAGATGGAGACGGGGCGATGAGCGAAGCCGGCGACGGACTGAACTCCGGGCGCATCCGCCGACTCACCCAGGCCGCGCTCAACGTCGACGTCACCCTCGGCCGGGTGGAGGAGACCGCCTCGCAGATCGGGGTCTCGCTCGATCACTTCAAGGACGTGCTCGACACCTTCGACAGCACGCTGACCACCTTCGCCGACACGCTCACCGCGCTGGGGGCCTCGATCGACGACGTGGACCGGATGCTCGAACAGATCCTGGGCACCCGCCAGGGGCCCGACGGTCTGCTCGAACGCGCCGAGCGGGTGCTGACCACCGTGGACTGGGTGCTCACCCCGCTGACGATGGCCCGGCGGATCAGCCTCGGGGTGCTCGGCGCGGTCACCGGCCGGTCCGCGGGCCGATCGGTCACCGGTCCACTGCCCGCGGACTGAGGCGGATCACCGGGATGGTCCGCTCGGTCCACGCCTGATACTTGGCGAAGTCGGCGTAGAGCTCGACCAGGCGCGGCCACAGCTCCTCGCGCTCGGCGCCGCCGACCTCACGGGCGGTGACCGCGGCCGTACCCCCGCCCGGCAGGTGCACGGTCGTCTCCGGGTGGGCCCGCAGGTTGCGCACCCACTGCGGATCGGTGGGCAGACCGCCCTGGGAGGCGACCACCACCAGGTCCGCGCCGTCGCGCAGATACAGCAGCGGGGTGGTGTAGCGGGTGCCGCTGCGCCGGCCGATGTGCTCGAGCAGCAGCGTGTCCACCGGCTTGCGCAGACCCGCGCCGATCCGCCACCGGCCGCCGATCCGTCCGCCGGTGGCCTTGAACACCGCGGTCTGGGCCCGCGCCCCGTACTTGATCAGCCGTGCGGTCCACGGCGAGTCCAGGCCCGCGGGCCGCCGGTCGGGCAGTGCGAACCGTCCCATGGGGTTCGGCCTCCATCCTTCATGCTCTGGTCTGTCGGTCGGGTCAGCGCCGCGGGGTCACCCACACGGTGATGGTCGCCTCGAGCACCACCACGTCCGCGGTGTCGTAGACGGTGATCGGCACCGGGAGGGCGAAGCCCTCCTCGGCGGCGCCGAAGTCGGGGATCGTCTCCAGCGTCGCCACCGCGCGCAGGCGCGTGGTCGCCTTGGCCGGGTAGCGCACGTCCATCGCCTGCGGGATCCACCGGTGGCTCGCCGGCACCGTGGCCTCGCACATCATCCCCATGGCGGTCTCGGCCAGGTTGCACACCGCGATCGCGTGGAAGGTGCCCAGGTGGTTGTGCACCCCCCGCCACTTGGGCGCGGTGACCTCGGCCCGGCCCGGCTCCATCACCTGCACGGTCGGCAGCACCGTGGCGAAGTAGGGCACGCGGGTGCGCAGGGCCATCGAGAACACGCGCCGTCCCGCCTTCGTGCCGCCGAGTCGGCGCCACTGCCGATAGGTCGCGCTCGGCGCGGTCGATCCGGTCTCGGGCATCGGAGCCCCTCCTGTCGTCGGCTGTGGAGGCGGATCCGACCCGGGGCGTGCGCCCGCCCGGGGCCGGTGTCCCCCGGCCTCTGAACCTACCGGCCGCTCGCGGCCGTGCGGAGCAGCTCGAGCAGAGCGCTCGGGGACTGGGCGCCCGACAGGGCCAGCCGGCCGTCGGCGAGATAGAACGGCACACCGCGAGCCCCCATCGCGGCGGCCCGGCGCTCGTCGGCGCGCACCGCGGCCCCGGCCGCGTCGCCGGCCGCCGAACCGCCCAGATCGGCGAGCACCGCGGCCCGGTCGAGTCCGGCGCGGGCACCGATGTCGGCGAGGACCTGCCGATCGTCGATCACCCGGCCGTCGGCGAAGTGTGCCTGGAACAGGGCCGTGACCACCGCATCGGCCTGGGCTGCGCCCCGGTCGGCGGCGAGCTTGATCAGACGGTGGGCGTCGAAGGTGTTGGCGGCGATCACCGCTTCGGGATCGAAGTCCACCGGTTCGGCGGCGGCGACCTCGCCGATCCGCCGATACATCTCGCGCGCCTGATCCAGCGAGATGGACTTGCGCTCGGCCAGCGCGGCCAGCTTCTGCCCGCCGATCCCGGCGGGGAGATCCGGATCGAGTTCGAAGGCGCGGTGGTGGACCGCCACCGCATCGGGGCGGGGCAGCCGGGCCAGGGCCTTGCGCAGCCGGGCGTGGCCGATGTGGCACCACGGACAGGTGATGTCCGCCCACACGTCCAGCCGGATCTGCGGGGCGGCGACGGGGTCTGCTGCGGTGCCGGTCATGGCCCCATCCAAGCACCGCGGCGGCCGTGCCGGGCGCGGTGCGGACGCCGGTTTGTGTCTGCGCCGAAGATGTGTCATTCTTTACTGGTTGCCTTGCGTGCCGACGGCGACGGGATGCCCATGGGGATTCCCGCGGCCGGACCCGGTGCAGGCGGGCGGGCGTCGATCCGATAGCATCGACGCTCGATCGTCGAGGCAGATGCACGACACACTCTGCGTCTCGGTGACGAGCGCGACCGGTGACTCCCGATCCGATCGGTGGCCCGTGCGGACATCCTCCGCCCGGTGATCCACGGTGGATCGGGAAAAATGGGAAGGGCGACACGCCCGACCGCGTTACCGGTGGGCCAGGACAGTTGAACAGCGGCGACGGACGGACCTGTGGGTCCGTGCTGGGTCGATGTCTTCCACTGTTGTGGTCTGGGAAAGAACGTTCACGGTCTCGTGAGGGGCCGTGTCCCCGGCAAGTAAAGGACTGCAAGCGTGGCGGGACAGAAGATCCGCATCAGGCTCAAGGCCTATGACCATGAGGCGATCGACGCGTCAGCGCGCAAGATCGTCGAGACGGTGACCCGTACCGGCGCCCGCGTCGTCGGGCCGGTGCCGTTGCCCACCGAGAAGAACATCTACTGCGTCATCCGCTCGCCGCACAAGTACAAGGACTCGCGCGAGCACTTCGAGATGCGCACCCACAAGCGGCTGCTGGACATCCTCGACCCGACGCCGAAGACGGTCGACGCGCTGATGCGCATCGACCTGCCGGCCAGCGTCGACGTCAACATCCAGTGATTCGGCGAGAGTTCGAGTAGACGCAGCGGAGAATTCGAGTAAATGACTAACACCGAGATCAAAGGCATCCTGGGCAACAAGCTCGGCATGACCCAGGTCTTCGACGAGGACAACCGGGTCGTCCCGGTGACCGTCGTCAAGGCGGGGCCGTGCGTGGTGACCCAGGTGCGCACCGCAGAGCGGGACGGCTACGAGGCCGTGCAGTTGGCGTTCGGCGCCATCGACCCGCGCAAGGTCAACAAGCCCGTCGCCGGCCACTACGCCAAGGCCGGGGTCACCCCGCGCCGGCACCTGGTCGAGCTGCGGGTCCCCGACGCCTCGGCCTTCGAGGTCGGCCAGGAAGTGGGCGTGGACGTGTTCGCCGACGGCACCGTCGTCGACGTCACCGGCACCTCCAAGGGCAAGGGCTACGCGGGTGTCATGAAGCGCCACGGCTTCTCCGGCCAGGGCGCCAGTCACGGCACCCAGGCCGTGCACCGCCGTCCGGGCTCGATCGGTGGCTGCGCCACCCCGGGCCGGGTCTTCAAGGGCATGCGCATGGCCGGCCGGATGGGCCAGGACCGCGTCACCACGCAGAACCTGACCGTCTACAAGGTCGACGCCGAAGCCGGCGTCCTGCTCATCAAGGGTGCGATCCCGGGCCGCAAGGGTGGCCTGGTGGTCGTCAAGACTGCAGCGAAGGGTGGTGCCAAGGCATGAGTGCCGACAACACCGTGAACCTGACCCTGGACGTCCATCTCCCGGCCGGAGGCACCGGCGGCACGCTGGAGCTGCCCGCCGAGGTCTTCGACGTCGAGCCGAACCTGGGGCTGATGCACCAGGTCGTCACCGCGCAGCTGGCCGCGGCCCGTCGGGGCACGCACAAGGCCAAGACGCGCGGCGAGGTCGCCGGCGGCGGACGTAAGCCGTGGCGTCAGAAGGGGACCGGCCGGGCCCGTCAGGGTTCGATCCGTGCACCGCAGTTCATCGGCGGCGGCGTCGTCCACGGCCCGCAGCCGCGTGACTACAGCCAGCGCACCCCCAAGAAGATGAAGCAGGCCGCACTGCGCGGCGCGCTCACCGACCGGGTGCGCAACACCCGGCTGCACCTGGTGTCCGAGCTGGTCTCCGGCCAGGTGCCGTCGACCAAGGACGCCAAGGCCTTCCTGGGCCGGCTCACCGACCGCAAGAAGGTGCTGCTGGTGGCCACCCGCGACGACACCGCCGCGTGGCTGAGCGTGCGCAACCTGCAGAACGTGCACACCGTGACCCCGGGTCAGCTGAACACCTACGACGTCCTCGACGCCGACGACGTCGTCTTCAGCGTGGACGCGCTGAACGCCTTCATCACCCGGCACAAGGAAGTGAAGGAGGTTTCGGCATGAGCATCGCTGACATCAAGGCCGATCCGCGCGACATCCTGATCGCCCCGGTGGTGTCGGAGAAGTCGTACGAGCTGATGGAAGACAACGTCTACACCTTCATCGTGCGGCCCGACGCCAACAAGACGCAGATCAAGATCGCGGTCGAGAAGGTCTTCGGGGTCACCGTCGCCAAGGTGAACACGCTGAACCGTCAGGGCAAGCGCAAGCGCACCCGCACCGGTTACGGCAAGCGCAACGACACCAAGCGTGCGCTGGTCACCCTGACCGAGGACAGCAAGCCCATCGAGATCTTCGGAGGGTCGGTCAGCTGAGCCCCGCGCTCACCGGACCGCAACCCGTAGAGGATAAGGACGAGAAGACTCATGGCAATCCGTAAGCACAAGCCGACGACCCCGGGCCGCCGCGGCTCGAGCGTCGCCGATTTCGAAGAGATCACCCGGTCTCATCCGGAGAAGTCGCTGCTGCGCCCGCTGCACAACAAGGGCGGACGCAACACCCACGGCCGCATCACCGCGCGCCACCAGGGCGGGGGCCACAAGCGGGCCTACCGGCTCATCGACTTCCGTCGGGTGGACAAGGACGGTGTGCCGGCCAAGGTCGCGCACATCGAGTACGACCCGAACCGCACCTCGCGCATCGCGCTGCTGCACTACGCAGACGGCGAGAAGCGCTACATCCTGGCGCCGCGGAACCTGCGCCAGGGCGACCAGGTCGAGTCGGGCCCGAACGCCGACATCAAGCCCGGCAACAACCTGCCGCTGCGCCACATCCCCGCGGGCACCGTCGTGCACGCGGTGGAGCTGCGGCCCGGCGGCGGCGCGAAGCTGGCCCGTTCGGCGGGCACCAGTATCCAGGTGCTGGGCAAGGAGGGCATCTACGCGACCCTGCGTATGCCGTCCGGCGAGATCCGTCGCGTCGACGTGCGCTGCCGCGCCTCGATCGGCGAGGTGGGCAACGCCGAGCAGATCAACATCAGCTGGGGCAAGGCCGGCCGTATGCGCTGGAAGGGTCACCGTCCCGCCGTCCGCGGCGTGGCGATGAACCCGATCGACCACCCGCACGGCGGCGGCGAGGGCAAGACGTCCGGTGGACGTCACCCGGTCAGCCCGTGGGGCCAGCTCGAGGGCCGGACCCGCAGGCCGAACAAGCCCAGCGACCAGCTGATCGTTCGCCGGCGTCGCACCGGCAAGAAGCGCTAGGAGGGAGTGAAGGATGCCACGCAGCCTTAAGAAGGGTCCGTTCGTCGACGACCACCTCCTTGCGAAGGTGGACCGGCAGAACGAGAAGGGGACCAAGCAGGTCATCAAGACCTGGTCCCGTCGTTCGACCATCATCCCGGACTTCATCGGGCACACGTTCGCCGTCCACGACGGCCGCAAGCACGTGCCGGTGTTCGTCTCGGAGGCGATGGTCGGGCACAAGCTCGGTGAGTTCGCGCCGACCAGGACGTTCAGGGGCCACATCAAGGACGACCGGAAGAGCAAGCGTCGATGAGTACTGAAACCAATGTCGAGTCGCCGGCGCAGGGCGCCAAGGCGACCGCCCGGTTCGTCCGGGTCACGCCGATGAAGGCGCGTCGCGTCGTGGATCTGATCCGCGGCCAGAGCGTCGAGGAGGCACTGACGATGCTGCGGTTCGCGCCGCAGGCGGCGGCCGAGCAGGTCGCCAAGATCGTCGCCTCGGCCGCAGCCAACGCCGAGAACAACGTGGGTCTGGACCCGCGCACGCTCGTGATCTCCGCGGCATACGTCAACGAGGGGCCGACGCTCAAGCGGTTCCGGCCGCGCGCTCAGGGACGGGCCTTCACCGTCCGCAAGCGCACCAGCCACATCACCGTCGAGGTCGAGTCCGTCGCCACCGGCGACGCGGGTCGGAACCGTCGGAAGGGAGCTCGGTAATGGGCCAGAAGATCAATCCGCACGGTTTCCGCCTGGGGATCACCACGGACTGGAAGTCGCGCTGGTACGCCGACAAGCAGTACAAGGACTACGTCAAGGAAGACATCGCGATCCGCCGCCTGCTCTCGACGGGCATGGAGCGGGCCGGTATCTCCAAGGTCGAGATCGAGCGCACCCGGGACCGGGTCCGCGTCGACATCTACACCGCGCGTCCGGGCATCGTCATCGGTCGCCGTGGCACCGAGGCCGATCGTCTGCGCGGCAAGCTCGAGAAGCTGACCGGCAAGCAGGTCCAGCTCAACATCCTCGAGGTCAAGAACACCGAGGCCGACGCACAGCTCGTCGCACAGGGTGTCGCCGAGCAGCTGGCCAACCGCGTGGCCTTCCGTCGTGCGATGCGCAAGGCCATCCAGTCGGCCATGCGTCAGCCGCAGGTCAAGGGCATCCGGGTGCAGTGCTCCGGACGTCTGGGCGGTGCCGAGATGTCGCGCACGGAGTTCTACCGCGAGGGCCGCGTGCCCCTGCACACCCTGCGTGCGGACATCGACTACGGCTTCTTCGAGGCCAAGACGACCTTCGGCCGCATCGGCGTGAAGGTCTGGATCTACAAGGGCGACGTGGTGGGCGGCCGGCGTGAGCTGGCGGCCAACGCCGCGGCGGAGGCGGCGCGTGAGCGTCCGCGCCGTGAGCGCCCGTCCCGTCCGCGGCGTGCTGCCGGCGGCCAGGCCGCCGGCGACGCCGGACGCGGCCAGACCGCCCCGGCGGAGGCCACGGCTGCACAGAATCAGGAGGGCTGACGATGTTGATGCCTCGGCGCGTCAAGCACCGTAAGCAGCACCACCCGAGCCGTTCCGGTCGCTCCAAGGGCGGCAACGAGGTCACGTTCGGTGATTACGGCATCCAG
>JAJYRZ010000086.1 GCA_021793835.1 Actinomycetes bacterium
GGCTCCGGCCCAGGGCGGTTTCGTGGAACTGACCTTCGACGAGGCCGGCACCTACACCTTCGTCGACCACGCCATGGCCTACGCCGAGCGCGGGGCCACCGGCACGATCACGGTCGTGGACTGAAGGCCCCGCCCCACCTACCGCTGACGGCCCGGCCCCGAAGAATCGGGGCCGGGCCGTCAGCGGTCTCGGAGCGGGCCGGTGCCGGGGTCGGTCAGAGCTTCGACAGCCGGGCGACCGTCGCCTCGTATTCGGCGACCAGGGCCGCCATCGAGTCGGCGACCGGGACGATCTCGTTCATCCGGCCCACGATCTGGCCGGCGGGCATCGCCACCACCGACGGGTCGTCGGCCGCGGAGATCCGCTGATGGGCCTCGGCGACCAGGATGTTCTGCAGCGGCATCGGCAGCGCGTCGGGCGCGTCCTTGGCTTCCCAGGCCTCGGTCCACTTGGTCTTGAGCAGCCGGGCCGGCTTGCCCGAGTAGATCCGGGTGCGCACGGTGTCGGCACTGGTGGCCTCCAGCAGCGCCTTCTGGATCACCGACGGGCCCTCTCCCGCCGCCGAGCCGAGCTGGTATTCGGCGGCGGTCAGCCAGTAGGAGCCCATCCACACGCCCTCGGCGCCCAGCGCCATCGCGGCCGCGATCTGCCGGCCCGAACCGATGCCGCCGGCGGCGAGCACGGTGGCCCGGTCCCCGACCGCGTCGACGATCTCGGGCACCAGCACCATCGAGGCGATCTCGCCGGTGTGGCCGCCGGCCTCGTAGCCCTGGGCGATGACGATGTCGACGCCGTTGTCGACGTGGCTGTGCGCATGACGTACCGCACCGGCCAGTGCCGCGACCTGGACGCCCACGGCGTGCGCCTCGTCGATCACGTCCTTGGGCGGGGAGCCGAGCGCGTTGGCGATCAGTGCCGGACGGTGCTTGAGCGCCACGTCGACCTGGGCGCGGGCGACCGAGTGCAGCCAGCCGAGCACCCCCGAGGCGTGTTCGACGCTGGTGTCCAGCGGCGGCACCCCCAGGTCGGCCAGCGTGCGGTCGACGAAGGCCCGGTGTTCGGCCGGGATCATCGCGTCCAGGTCCATCGCCTTGCCCTCGGTGGGCACGGCGGCGGGCATGACCACGTCGATGCCGTAGGGCTTGCCGTCGGTGTTGGCGTCCATCCAGTCCAGGGTCGCGTCGAGCTCCTCGGCGTCGTTGAACCGCACGCAGCCGAGCACCCCGAGCCCGCCGGCGCGGGTGACCGCGGCGGCGACGTGCTCGGACGGGGCGAAGGCGAAGATGGGTCGCTCGATGCCGAGCGCCTCACAGATATCGGTACGCATGGTGTGCCTGGCTCCTCACGCCGTGGGTTCGGGGGCCTGGGCGCCCGAGACCGGTCTGCTCAAATCCGGCTGCCGCTCTTCGGTCTGCGCGGCGGCCCAACGATAGTCGGGCTTGCCGGCCGGGGAACGTTTGATCTGGTCGACGAACCACACCGCGCGCGGCACCTTGTAGCCGGCGATGTGCTCCCGGACGTGGCTGTCGAGTTCGGCCGCGGTCGGCGGCGTGCCCTCGCGCAGCTCGACCACCGCAGCGACCGCGGTGCCCATCCGGTCGTCGGGGATGCCGACCACGAGCGCATCGTAGATCTGCGCGTGGGACTTCAGCGCCCCCTCGACCTCTTCCGGATACACCTTCTCCCCGCCGGTGTTGATCGACACCGAGCCGCGCCCGAGCATGGTCACGGTGCCGTCCTCGTCGACGGTGGCGTAGTCGCCGGGGATCGAGTACCGCACCCCGTCGATCACCTGGAACGTCTCGGCCGTCTTGACCGGATCGTTGTGGTAGCCGATGGGGATCAGCCCCGACCGGGCGAGCATGCCGACCTCGCCCGAACCCGGGACGACCGGCTTGCCCTCCTCGTTGAGCACCTGGGTCGACTCGTCGATCTTCACCCGCGGGCCCGAACCGAGCTCGGTGTCCTTGGTGACCATGCCGATGCCGGAGAAACCCGTCTCCGAGGCGCCGATGGAGTCGGTGATCATCGTGTTGGGCAGGTGCTCGAGGTACTGCTTCTTCAGCGAAGGCGAGAACAGCGCCGCCGAGGAGGCGATCGCGTACAGCGAGGAGGTGTCGTACTTGCCCGAGATCAGCCCGTCGAGCATGGGGCGCGCCATCGCATCGCCGACGATGAACAGCACGTTGACCTTGTGCCGCTCGATGACCTCCCAGGCGAACTCGCCGTCGAACTCGGGATAGACCACCGACTTGCCGCAGGTGAACAGCGACTGCAGCACCGCCCACTGGCTGCCGCCGTGGATGAACGGCGGGATCGGGTAGCGGGTCATCTGCGGGTTCTCCCCGCCGACCTCGGACATCTCCCACTCGTCGGCCACCCACTCGCCGGTCAGGAAGTTGATGCCGCCGCCGAGCACGCGCCACACGTCCTCCTGGCGCCACATCACCCCCTTGGGGTGACCGGTGGTGCCGCCGGTGTAGACGATGTAGATGTCGTCGCCGGAGCGCTCGCCGAAGTCGCGCTCGGGCGACTGTGCGGCCAGCGCGTCCTCGTAGCGCACCACGCCCTCGGGGCCGAGCGGGCCGTCGGTGCCGTCCTCGACCATCACCGAGCCGATCAGGTCGGGCAGGTCGGGGGCGACCGCGCTCAGCTTGTCGGCGTAGCGACGCTCGAAGATCACCACCCGGGCGTTGGAGTCACGCAGCAGATAGTCCAGCTCGCGCTCGACGTAGCGGTAGTTGATGTTGACCATCACCGCCCGCGCCTTGAAGATCGCGAACATCGACACCACCGACTCGATGGTGTTCCTGCTGTACAGCCCCACCCGGTCCCCGGGCTCGACGCCCTGGGCGATCAGGTGATGCGCGAGCCGGTTGGCCTGCGCGTCCAACTCGGCGTAGGTCACGACGCGGTCCCCGGACTCCAGCGCCACGCGCTCAGGAGTCTTGTCGACTGCGTGCTCGATCAGGTCAGCGATATTGAGTGCCACGTCACTTAAACTAGAACGTGTTACGGTTTCGCACAAGCGTTTACTGTTAAGCCCATCACTCGAGCGTGTCGAGGTGCGCCACTGCGCAGTCGCACGTCCATGCGGAAAGGACCACCATGGCCAAGACTGTCGACACCCCCGCG
The DNA here is from genome assembly GCA_021793835.1 of Actinomycetes bacterium. Lineage (GTDB taxonomy): Bacteria > Actinomycetota > Actinomycetes > Mycobacteriales > Mycobacteriaceae > Tomitella. The sequence goes on from JAJYRZ010000086.1 coordinate 3,137, forward strand.
GACACCGAACCGCACTGCCTGGTCGAGCAGCGCGGGCACGTGCTGGTCGTGACCATGAACCGGCCGGCGGTGCGCAACGCGCTGTCCGCCGAGATGATGGCGACGATGCGCGAGGCCTGGGACCGGGTGGACGACGATCCCGAGATCCGGGTCGCGGTGCTCACCGGCGCGGGCGGCGCGTTCTGCGCCGGCATGGACCTGAAGGCGATGAACGCCACGCCGCCGAGCGAGTCGATCAGCTCGGGCGAGGCCGACGCCGGCGCGAAGTCCGGGGGCGAACTGGACGTCACCCGCCTGCCCGCACTGCTCAAGGGCCGACGCCTGACCAAGCCGCTGATCGCCGCGGTGGAGGGCGCCGCGATCGCCGGCGGCACCGAGATCCTGCAGGGCACCGACATCCGCGTGGCCGGGCAGAGCGCCCGGTTCGGGGTCTCCGAGGCCCGCTGGGGACTGTTTCCGCTCGGCGGCTCCGCGGTGCGCCTGGTCCGGCAGATCCCCTACACCGTGGCGGCCGAGCTGCTGCTGACCGGTCGGCACATGAGCGCGGACGAGGCCAAGGAGTACGGCCTGATCGGCCGGGTGGTGCCCGACGGCACCGCATTGGAGACCGCGCTGGAGATCGCCGACCAGATCGCCGCGAACGGCCCCCTGGCGGTGCAGGCGATCTTGAAGACCATCCGCGACACCGAGGGCATGCACGAGGAGGAGGCCTTCGCCGTGGAGGCCGCACTCGGCGTGGAGGTCTTCCGCAGCAAGGACGCCAAGATCGGTCCGCGCGCCTTCGCCGAGAAGCGCACGCCAGAGTTCACCGGGGAATGAGGTGACGATCGGTCCCGCCCGCCTGCGGGCGGGACCGACCGCGACTCACCCCGAGGGCCCGGCCACCGCGCCGGGACGACGCGCGGCGACCTGCTGCGCCAGTGTCGGCTGGCGCCCCGGTGCGCCGCGACGCAACAGCTCCGCCGGGCGGTGGTAGCGGTTGATCCTGCCCCGCCGCTGCGGATCGATCGCCCCGGGCGGATGCCACAGCACCCGACCTGGAGTCGGCGAGTCCGGACCGGCCCGGGTGGTCGCCCAGCCGGCGGGCCCTGCGGCGATCAGCCGATGGTGTTCCCCGCAGGCCAAGGCGAGGTTGTCGATATCGGTACGCCCGCCCCGTGCCCACTCGTGAAGATGGTGGGCCTCGGTGTGCACGGCCGGAGCCGTGCAGCCGGGGAAGGTGCAGCCCCTGTCCCCGGCGTAGAGCACCAGTCGCTGATCGGGCTGTGCGATGCGCCGGCCACGGCCGTAGTACAGGTGGCGCCCACGGTCGTCGAGCACGGCCAGACACAGGTGGGCGTGTGCGGACATGCGCACCACGGTGGGCATGTCCACCATGGTGCCGCCGCCGGTCATCCCGAATCCGCACACGGCCGTGAAGTCCGCCAGGCTCGCGGTGAGCACCACGGTGACCGGTAGCCCGCGGTGGTCGCCGAGGCGGCCCGAGGCCAGCACCGCGCGCAGCGCCGCCTTGAGCGCGTCGTGATCGCGCTGACCGGGCGTGCGCAGGTCGTGATGGTCCGCGCCGGTAGCCGCGGCCTCGCCCTCGGGCGCCGGCGCCGCCGGGTCCGGATCAGCCGGGGTGTCGGGGCCCGGGCGCGCGACCTGCCGCTCCCCGGTATCGCCCACACCGGGATCCACGTCCCCCACCCGCCCGGCGTGCGGGTCGTCGGGATCGCATCGTCCGGGTCGGCCCAGTGCGGCGGTGATCGCCTCCAGGTAGGCGCGCAGCTCGGGGTCCACGCAGAACCGGCCCGCGCTCAGCCCGTCCCGGCCCGGGGAATCGATGTGGAAGAACACCTTGCGGCGCCGCGCCCGCTCCTGCACGTCGGTGCCGTCGGGATGCAGGTACGCCAGCAGCCGGTCGGCCGCGCGGGCGACGTGTTCGGGCCGGGCCGCACAGGCGAGCTCGACCAGCTGCGCCTCGGCCATGTCCCGGGTGGGCGCATCGATGTCGGGCGGCAGCTCACCGAAGAACCGGCGGATGACCCGCACGTGTGCCGTGCCGATCGCGCCGCCGCGCTGGGCGGCGGCGGTACGGGGCAGCTCCGGCGGCAGCGGCGGGCCGCCCAGCCCGGGGCGGGGCGCCAGGTCGCGGGCGTCTTTGATCCTCGCCCGCGCGTCCCCACCGCTGATGCGCAGCCGATCGACCAGCAGATCGGGCAGCCGGGTGCCGGACAGCTCCGCACCCGCACCCTGGCGCTCCAGCTGTGCGATGACCTCGTGGCCGACGCCGGCGAGGATGCGGGCGACCTCCTCGCATGCGGCGAGCAGCTCGAGCAGCGGCCGGTTGTCCAGGCGGCGGTAGTCGCCGGCGCCGAGCCGGTCGGCGGCCGCGCGCAGCGCCGGAAGCACACCGTCGGCATCGGAAGTCTCCCCGTCCGCGCCGAGCCCGAGCGCGGCGGCGGTGACCGCCCAGGGCGCCGCCCCGCCCGCATCGCCGAGATCCTCGGTCCCCGCCATCTCCCCACCCCCGATCGAACTCACGTTCGATTGTAATCGTGGGGTACGACACCGATCGCCTGTGCGCGCCGCCCGTCCGCGGACCTCAGCCGAGCACGGCGTCGGCGACCGCGTGCAGATGGTCGACGCCGTGGCAGGTGACCAGCATCGTGGTCACCCCGGCGGCCTCCCAGCGTCCGATCTGCCCGCGCACATGCGCCGGATCGCCGATGATCATGGTCTCGTCGATCATCTCGTCGGGCACCGCGGCCGCCGCCTGGTCCTTGCGTCCGGTGCGGAACAGCTCGGTCACCTCGTCGACGACCTCGCCGTAGCCCATGCGCCGGTAGACCTGGGCGTGGAAGTTCAGCTCGGGCGCACCCATCCCGCCGACGTACAGCGCGACGGTGGGCCGGATCCGGTCCCGCGCGGCCTGCGCATCGTCGGTGACCACGATCTGGCAGGTCGCGGCGATCTCGAAGTCCTCGCGGCTGCGCCGAGCGCCCGCGCGGGCGAACCCCTCGTCCAGCCAGGCGTTGTAGGTGTCGGCCATGTTCGGCGAGTAGTAGATCGCCAGCCAGCCGTCGGCGATCTCGGCGGTCATGGCGATGTTCTTCGGCCCCTCCGCCCCCAGCCAGATCGGCACGTCGGCCCGCCGCGGATGGGTGATGGGCTTGAGCGGCTTGCCCATCCCGCTGGCCCCGGGCCCGTCGTAGGGCAGCCGGTAGTGCGGACCGGCCTGGGTCACCGGCTCCTCGCGGGCGAGCACGTCCCGGATGATCTGCACGTATTCGCGGGTGCGCGCCAACGGCTTGGCGAACGGCCGGCCGTACCAGCCCTCCACCACCTGCGGGCCGGACACCCCGAGCCCGAGGATGAAGCGCCCCTCGGTCAGGTGGTCCATGGTCAGCGCCGCCATCGCCGCGGCCGTGGGGGTGCGCGCCGACAGCTGGGCCACCGAGGTGCCCAGGCGCAGCCGAGAGGTGCGCGAGCCGTGCCAGGCCAGCGGGGTCAGCGCGTCCGACCCCCACGATTCGGCGGTGAACGCCGAATCGAAGCCGCGCTCTTCGGCCGCGGCCAGCAACGCGGGCACGTCCTGCGGGGGCTGCGCACCCCAATAACCGAGCTGTAGTCCGAGTGTGATCGCCATGGCGCCATCCTTCCCGATCCCGGTGTCCGAGCCGACCATCGGCCGGGCGTGTGCTTGCCGACACAATAGGAACCTGTTCTACTTACGCTCGTGAGCATTCCAACACGTGTCGTAGAACTCGACGCCCCCCAGCAGCCTCCTCTGAGCGCTCCGTTGGATCTGCACTTCGACTACACGCGCTCGCTCGGGCCGGTCCTGGGACCGTTCCTCGGCGCGCTGGGCCGCAAGCGGATCGTCGGTGTTCTCGGATCCGATTCCCGGGTGCACGTGCCGCCGGTCGAATACGACCCCGTCACCGCCGCCCCGCTGACCGACCTGGTCGAGGTCGCCGACATCGGCACCGTGACCACCTGGTCGTGGGTTCCCGACCCGCTGCCCGACCATCCGCTCGACCGGCCCTTCGCCTTCGCACTGATCCGCCTCGACGGGGCCGACACCACGATGCTGCACGCCGTGGCCGCCGAGACGCCCGAGCAGATGGCGACCGGCATGCGGGTCCGGGTGCGCTGGGCCGACGAACCGGCCGGCGCGATCACCGACATCGCCTGCTTCGACCCGGTCCCGGCCGACACCGCCGACGAGCGTCCCCGGCTGAGCGACGACGAGCTCGCCGCGGTGCTCACCGAGGCCGCACAGACCATCTCCGTCGCCCCGATCTCACTGACGATCGACCACTCCGCCTCGGCCGAGGAGTCGGAGTACCTGCGGGCGCTGAAGGAAGGGCGGGTGATCGGGGGCCGCTGCCCGGCCACCGGCAAGGTCTACGTGCCACCGCGCGGGGCGAGCCCGACCCACGGGCTGCCCACCGACGAGATCGTCGAGATCGGCGCGACCGGCACGGTCACCACCTACTGCATCGTCAACGTGCCGTTCCTGGGCCAGCAGATCAAGCCGCCCTATGCGGCGGCCTACATCCTGCTCGACGGCGCCGACATCCCGATCCTGCATCTGGTGCTCGGCGTCGCCGCGGACGAGCTGCGCATGGGCATGCGGGTGCGCGCGGTGTGGAAGCCGCGCGAGGAGTGGACCTACTCGAATCAGAACATCGAGCACTTCGAGCCCGTCGACGAGCCGGACGCACCGTTCGAAAGCTACGAGATGCACCTGTGACCTGCTCCGTCACCTCCTAGCGTGAAGAAGGAAAAATGACTGTTCCCCCACGCCCGGCCGGGTTCGTCCCCGGCCCGGACGATGTCGCGGTGGTCGGCTTCTGCCAGGCCCCCGCCGTCCGCGAGACCACGGGCACCACCAACGGCACCGAGATGCTCGTGCCGATCTTCCAGCAGCTCTACGCCGACCTGGGCATCGAGCGCACCGACATCGGCTTCTGGTGCTCGGGCTCCTCGGACTACCTGTCGGGCCGCGCGTTCTCGTTCATCTCCTCGGTCGACGCGATCGGCGCGGTACCGCCGATCGACGAATCGCACGTGGAGATGGACGGCGCCTGGGCGCTGTACGAGGCGTACGTCAAGCTGCGCACCGAGGAGACCGACACCGCGATGGTGTACGGCTTCGGCAAGTCCTCGGCCGGCAACCTGCGCCGCACCCTGGCGATGCAGACCGACCCGTACACCGTGGCCCCGCTGTGGCCCGATTCGCTCGCCCTGGCCGGACTGCAGGCCCGCCTTGGCATCGAGGCCGGACTGTGGGACGAGCGCGCCATGGCCGAGGTGGCCGCCCGCTCCCTGCGTACCGGCACCGGGTCCGACTGGGCCCAGTTCGGCGCCGACACCGATGCCGATGCGCTGCTGGCCGAGCCGATGATCGCCGACCCGCTGCGCCGCCACGACTGCCCGCCGATCACCGACGGCGCGGCCGCGGTGGTGCTGGCCCGCGGTGAGCGCGCCTTCGAGCTGTGCGACAACCCCGCGTGGATCACCGGGATCTCGCACCGGATCGATTCGGCGGAGCTCGGCGGACGCGATCTGACGTCTTCACCGTCGGCTCGCGACGCCGGCGCCGACGCCACCGGCGGCGACCTGGCCGGGATCACCGTGGCCGAACTGCACGCCCCGTTCACCCACCAGGAACTGATCCTGCGGCGCGCACTCGGGCTCGACGACCGCGCCGACGTGACGATCAACCCCTCGGGCGGCCCGCTGGTGGGCAACCCGATGTTCGCCGCCGGGCTCGAACGCATCGGCCACGCCGCCGCCGCCGTGATCGACGGCCGCGCCGACCGGGCCCTGGCCCACGCCACCAGCGGACCGCTGCTACAGCAGAACCTGGTCTGCGTCCTGGAAGGACGGAACCGATGAGCCGTAACCGTGTGGCGGTGCTGGGCACCGGCCAGACCAAGTACGTGGCCAAGCGTCACGACGTGACCATGGCCGCGATGTGCCGCGAGGCGATCGACAAGGCGATGGCCGACGCCCAGGTCGGCTGGGACGACATCGACGCCGTCGTGATCGGCAAGGCGCCGGACCTGTTCGAGGGCGTGATGATGCCCGAGCTGGCCACCGCCGATGCGCTCGGCGCGGTCGGCAAACCGCTGCTGCGCGTGCACACCGCCGGTTCGGTGGGCGGCACGACCGCGAACGTCGGCTCGAAGCTGGTCAAGTCCGGGGTGCACCGTCGGGTGCTGGTGGTGGCCTGGGAGAAGCAGTCCGAGTCCAACGCGATGTGGGCGCTGTCGATCAACATCCCGTTCAACAAGCCGGTCGGCGCCGGCGCGGGCGGCTACTTCGCCCCGCACGTGCGCTCCTACATCCGCGAGTCCGGCGCGCCCGACCACATCGGCGCGATCGTCGCGGCCAAGGACCGGCAGAACGGCGCGCTCAACCCCCTGGCGCACCTGCACCAGCCGGAGATCACCGTGGAGTCGGTGCAGCAGTCGCAGATGCTGTGGGACCCGATCCGGTTCGACGAGACCTGCCCGTCCTCGGACGGGGCGTGCGCGATGGTGCTCGGCGACGAGGCCAGCGCGGATGCGGCCGTGGCCGACGGCAGGTCGGTCGCCTGGGTGCACGCCACCGCCATGCGCACCGAGCCGACGAACTACTCCGGCCGTGACCACGTCGACCCGCGGGCCGGCCGCGACGCCGCGGCCGCCCTGTGGCGCGACGCCGGCATCACGAACCCGCTCGAGCAGATCGACGTCGCCGAGATCTACGTGCCGTTCTCCTGGTTCGAGCCGATGTGGCTGGAGAACCTCGGCTTCGCCGACAAGTGGCAGGGCTGGAAGCTCACCGAGTCGGGCGCGACTGCCCGGGACGGCAAGCTCCCGGTCAACGCCTCGGGCGGGGTGCTGTCGTCCAACCCGATCGGCGCCTCGGGGATGATCCGATTCGCCGAGGCCGCCATCCAGGTGATGGGCAAGGGCGGCGACCACCAGGTCGACGGGGCGCGCACCGCGCTCGGCCACGCCTACGGCGGCGGCTCCCAGTACTTCTCGATGTGGGTCGTCGGCGCCGACAAGCCGGAGTCGACGTGACCGGGTCCTCGCCGGCCCGGCGACTGTCGGAGGCGTCGATGGCCGCGGTGCGCGCCAAGGACAAGCACGCCTGGGTGGCCCTGTTCGCCGAGGACGGCTGGGTGGAGGACCCGGTCGGCCCGTCCGGTTTCGACCCCGAGGGTCGCGGCCATCACGGCGCGGCCGCGATCGGCGCGTTCTGGGATGCCGCGATCGCGCAGACCGAGTCGATCGAGTTCCTCGTCGACGACCGGATCGACTGCGGCGACGAGGCGGTGAACATCGGCACGATCCGCACCACGATCGGCGGCGGTCTGATCGACGCCGAGGGCGTGTTCGTCTATCGGGCGGCCCCCGGCGGTGAGCGACTGCAGTCGCTGCGCGCCTTCTGGGAGGTCGATCGGGCGATGAAGACCTTCCGCACCACGGACTGACCGCCCGAAGCGCGGTCACCGAAAGACGCGGACGGCGGGGTGTGCACGGTTGTTCGGACAACCGTCCACACCCAGCCGTCTGCGTAGTAGCGTGCGGCCATGACCCCGACCCCTGAGCCCGCCCACCGCATCCACGCCTTCACCGACGACGCTCTCGGCGATCTCGACGCCGTCGGTCTGGCCGCGGAGATCGGTGCCGGCCGGGTCTCGGCCGCCGAGGCGGCCCGGGCCGCGATCGCACGCATCGAGCGGGTCGACGCCGAACTGTCGGCGGTGGCCTGCCCGGACTTCGCGCGCGCCCGAGACCGCGCCGCACAGCCGCGGCCGGGGGTGTTCTCCGGGGTGCCGACGGTGGTCAAGGACAACGTCGACGTGGCCGGACTGCCCACCCAGCAGGGCTCGGCGGCCTTCCACGGCCGCCCCAAGGCCCACGACGGCGACTTCGCCGCGGCCTTCGGCGGGCTCGGTGCGATCGTGCTCGGCAAGTCGCAGCTGTCGGAGTTCGGGGTCTCCCCCAGCGCCGAGTCCCCGGGCCGGGCGGTGCGCAACCCCTGGGACACCCGCTACACCTCCGGCGCCTCCTCGGCCGGTTCGGCCGCCCTGGTGGCGGCCGGGGCCGTGCCGTTCGCACACGGCAACGACGGCGGCGGTTCGATCCGCATCCCGGCGGCGGCCTGCGGCCTGGTGGGCCTCAAGCCCAGCCGCGGCCGGATCCCGCAGGATGCCGACTACCGCAGGATGCCGGTGCGCGTGGTCGCCGACGGGGTGATCACCCGCACGGTGCGCGACACCGCCGCCTATCTCGAGGCCATGGAGACCCTCGCCCCGGCCCCGGGCCTGGCCCCGATCGGTCGGGTGCACGGACCGGGCCGGTCCGGTCTGCGCATCGGGGTGGTCACCGATTCGCCGGCCGCCGTCACCGACGCGCCGACCCGCGCCGCGGTCGAGGAGGCGGGCCGGTTGATGGAGTCCCTCGGCCACCATGTCGAGACCTTCGTCCCACCGGTGAGCGAGACCTTCGTCGACTCGTTCAAGACCTATTACGGGCTGTTGTTCCTGTACCTCAACGCCACCGGCCGCCCCGCGCTCGGCCCGGATTTCGACTGGCGCGCCACCGAATCGCTCACCCGTGGATTCGCCGGCCACACCCTGCGCCGGCTGCCGCTGCTGCCGCGGGCGATCATGCGTCTGCGCGCGGCCGCCCGCGACACCGCCGCGATGTTCAGCAGGTACCACGCCGTGATCACCCCGACGGTGAGTCATCTGACCCCGCGGATCGGGCATCTGGACCCGACGCTGCCGTTCGACCAGATCATGGATCGGGTGATCGCCTGGACCGGTTTCACCCCGCTGCAGAACGCGACCGGGGAACCGGGGGTGTCGCTGCCGTGGGGGCTGTCCGCCGAGGGCACCCCGATGGGGGTGCACCTGACCGGCCCGCTGGGTTCCGAACGGATGCTGCTCGAGCTCGCCTTCGCGGTCGAGCAGGCCCGCCCCTTCCCCGACATCCGCACCGCCGGGCGGTGACCGCTCCCGCGCCGGCGCCGCACAGCGCGGGGCCGGCCGGCCGCCTCACCGCCGGTGGGCGGAGCGTTCGCGCAGGAAACCGGTCATCAGGGCGGTGAACTCCCGCGACCGATCCCGGTGCACGCTGTGGCCGCTGTCGACCGCGGCCACGGTCAGGTCCGGGGCTGCCGCGGCCGCCGCCTCGGCCAGCGCCGGGTCGACCATCGATCCGGGCCGGGTGCCGCGCACCAGCAGCATCGGTGCCGCGGTACCGGCCAGCCGCTCCCAGAACTCGGGCAGCGGGTTCAGGAACTGCCGGCGCGCGGCCGGTTCGACCCCGGCGCGGTCGAAGCCGCGCAGGGCCAGATCGG